>CANQNH010000021.1 GCA_947625165.1 uncultured Clostridia bacterium | reverse complement strand
CCTGACTGTCCGTTGTCACAACCTTTCGGATTGGTTCTTTGATTGAAAATTCAGTTGAAACAACAAAATTTTCGCTTGCTTGACCCACAAGAGTGTCAACCAGCATTTCGTCCTCTTTGACGCAAACATTTTCGTCACCGCTTGTGATTGTCCCAACCTCACGATTGCAAACAAGCGTTGCCGACTGAACGCAAACGCAATTGACCTTGATGTTGCCTCCACCGATGCTTTCAACAGCATAGTCCTCAACATCCACTTTGATGTTTATGACATCGCCAACACAAATGGTGTCGTCTTCAAACTTTCCTGTGAATGGGCAGGACGAAGTCAACGAACCAATCTCGCCGTCAACGGTGAGATACAAGATGCAAAGGTCGATTGTGCCCGTGTATGAAACACTGCCATTGAGAATTTCTGCTGTTTCCACATCGGCGGAATGACAAACAGAAAGCACTTTGTCAAGTTCGACATCCACAGGGACATTACACTCCACATTGAAAGTTGATTTTTCAAGACGCTTTTTCTTCACCACAGAAAATTTGTTTGTTTCGAAAGCCATAAACCCCTCCAAATTTGTTTTCAAATTCAAGAGTATTCTATTTTGCCAACATCCTTTTAAGAACAAATTTTTGAATATTTTTCATCAAAGAGGCAAAAATTGGCACAAGGAGAGTTGTATGAGAAAGATAAATTATGGTCTTGACGACATCAAAATGAAAATATCTGGAATGAAAGGACAGAGCGTTCAAATGAAGATAAATCGCGGCAGAAAGAAAATTGAAAGTGTGACGGCAGTGGTGAAAGATGTCTATCCCAGCGTGTTCACAATCAAAACATCTGACGAAAAACTGCAAACTTTTTCCTATTTTGATGTGCTTTGCGGAAATGTTGTGCTTGCAGACGAGAATTGAACACCGACAGGTGTTTTTTCTTTCTTTAAAAAAGTTCAACAAAATTCAATTTGAGATGTATTTATAAGTATAGTTTGTTCCTCATATTCTTTTTCGAAAAAATTTTCAAAATTTTGAGAGTTTTGCTTGACAAATCCCCCCCCCGTGTTATGATGACAATGCAAAGGGGGTGACAAAATGTCAAAAATAAAATTTGAAACAACAGAAAGTCGTTTCACGGGCGGAATGTTTGCACATTTTTTCTTGAAACTTTTTTCCAATCTTTTCTCCGCCTTAACTTTGGGTATTGCCCATCCATTTATGGTTTGTTGGAGAAAAAAGTGGGAATTGAGCCACACATACATAAACGGCAAGCAACTTGCTTTTGACGGAAACGGGTTTCAATTTTGGGGAAGATATATGCTTTGGTATTTTCTTTCAATCATCACTTTGGGCATCTATTTTCTGTTTTTTATGAATGTGGGTGTCGCAAAATGGGAAGCAAAACACACTCATTTTGCTGAGGTCATTGAAAGCGGCAAGGTCAACGAGAGTGCCGACAACACATCATATTTTGATGGAAAAGGCTATCAAAGACTTGGCGTCAAACTTCTCACCTTGCTTGTGACCATTGAAACTTTGTTTATTGGAATTTTTTGGGCAGAAACATATTTGACAAAATGGCAATTCAAACATCAAGTGATTGATGGGCAACGATTGCATTATGATGCAAACGGCAGACAACTTTTCTTACGCACTTGGCTTTGGATTTTCCTGACTTTTGTGACCTTGGGAATTTATGGTTTTTGGTATTCAATCCAAAAGAAGAAGTGGGAAATTTCACACACTCACATTGAAACAGAGCCGGAAAAAGAAATTGAGCAAACACAAGGCAGTTTTTCACTTGTTGCATTCTTGTTGGTGACCTTTGGCAGTGTTTCCGGCTTCGGTTTGCCATTTGGCATAATCCTTGGCATTATCGCTCTTGTGAAGCACCACAGCAAGCGACCATTTGCGATTGCCAGCGTTGCAGTTGGGGCACTCTGGATTGAAATTTTTGTTTTGGGCGGATTGTTGGCATTCTTAATGTTGAACAGCGTTCCAACAGTTTAATGAAGCATATTTATGCTTGAAAAAAACAATTTTGTTTCAAGAACAATGACTATGGAATTTCGCTTGACAAATCCAACTCCCCTTTTTTATAATTACATTGAAAATCAACAAAAGGAGGAAATGTTATGGCTGAACACGGACCTGGCTGCCAATGTTTGACTTGCGGAAATCACGACCCAAACAAATTTAAGCCTTTGGAAACAGGTGCTGACCCACTCTATGAATGCGGATATTGTGGAAATTGGTACGCTGTGACAGAAGATGGAAACAGCTTTAGATTTCCAAATGCTCGCGAAGCAATGGGTGCAAGCATTTATCGAAGCAAAGTTGCAGACTTGAAAGAAAGAGGACTTTCAACACAAAATGTCAAGTTGACAGCGGAAGATTTTGCAAATCCAAAATATGCTGCTGTTGCAAAAATGGATGCGCTTGAAAAAAGTGACAAGGGTATTGAACTGCGACAAGCACTTAGCCTTGAACTTTTTGATATGCAAACAGAAGCAAAAACAAGTGCAGCAAAAGAAGAAAAGCACTTCTAAAGCCGACTTTTGCTTTTCATCACGCAAAAAAAACACCTTTTGAAGTTTGTTCAAAAGGTGTTTTTTTCGCTTTTTAAATCTCGCATGCAAGATGTGGCTTATTTTGAAAACAAACCTTTCTTCTTGCGAGGGAATTTGATTGCAGCCTGTGCAGCAGCCAAACGAGCAATTGGCACACGATATGGCGAGCAAGAAACATAGTTGAGCCCAATTCTGTGGCAAAATTCAACAGAAGATGGGTCACCACCGTGTTCACCACAAATTCCAAGTTTGATGTCTGGTCTTGTTGCGCGGCCAAGTTCTGCAGCAATACGAACCAGTTTGCCAACACCGTTTTGGTCAAGACGAGCAAATGGGTCGCTTTCAAAAAGTTTTTTCTCATAGTATGTGTCAAGGAACTTGCCGGCATCGTCACGAGAGAAACCAAATGTCATTTGGGTCAAGTCATTTGTTCCGAAGGAGAAGAATTCTGCGTATTTTGCAATTTGGTCAGCAGTGATTGCAGCACGAGGGATTTCAATCATTGTGCCGACTTTATATTTCATTTCAACATTGTTTTCTTTCAAAACTCTGTCTGCAGTTTCTGTGACAATGTCTTTGACATACTTAAACTCAACACTGTCGCAAGTGAGAGGGATCATAATTTCAGGCACAACATCAAGTTTGTCCTCTTTTCTCACTTCGATGGCAGCCCTGATGACTGCTTCTGTCTGCATTTGAGCAATTTCAGGATATGTCACAGCAAGACGAAGGCCTCTGTGTCCCATCATTGGGTTGAACTCGTGCAAACTTTCAACAGTGGCTTTCAAGCTTTCAAACGAAAGTTTCATCTCTTTTGCAAGAGCCTTGATTTCATCGTCTTCGTGAGGCAAGAACTCATGAAGAGGTGGATCCAAGAAACGAATTGTCACTGGTCTGCCCTTCATCGCCTTGAAGATGCCTTTGAAATCTTTCAGTTGCATTGGAAGAAGTTTCTTCAGAGCTTTTTGTCTTTCTTCCGTTGTTGAAGAAACAATCATTTCTCTCACAGCAGGAATGCGGTCTGCCTCAAAGAACATATGCTCAGTTCTGCAAAGTCCAACACCTTCTGCGCCAAAATTGAATGCCACAGCAGTGTCACGAGGATTATCAGCGTTTGTGCGGATTTGAAGGTTGCGATATTTGTCAGCCCATTCCATTATTGTTGCAAATTCGCCAGAGATTTTTGCGTCTTCTGTTGCGATTTCGCCGTCATAAATCTTTCCTGTTGAGCCATCAAAAGAGATGACATCCCCTTCCTTATATTTCTTTCCGCCAAGTGTGAATGATTTTCCATCATCTGCAAACTTGATTGCGCTGCATCCTGCAACACAGCAAGTTCCCATTCCGCGAGCAACAACAGCAGCGTGAGAGGTCATTCCTCCGCGAGCAGTCAAAATGCCTTGGCTGGCAGCCATTCCTTCAATGTCCTCTGGGCTTGTTTCAAGACGAACAAGAACAACCTTGCCCTTCTTTCCGCCAAGTTCTTTTGCTCTTTCAGCAGTGAAGCAAATTTTTCCGCAAGCAGCGCCAGGAGAAGCAGGAAGTGCCTCGCCGATGAGTGTTGCTTTCTTGACAGCCTTTTCATCAAAAGTTGGGTGCAAAAGTGCGTCAAGCTGTTTTGGATCAAGGCTCAAAAGTGCTTGTTTTTCGTCAATCATACCCTCTTTCACAAGGTCAACTGCAATTTTGAGGGCTGCCTTGGCAGTTCTCTTTCCGTTTCGTGTTTGAAGCATATAGAGTTTTCCGCGCTCGATGGTGAACTCCATATCCTGCATATCTTTATAGTGGTTTTCAAGTTTTTTTGCAATTGCCACAAACTGAGCATAAACCTCTGGGTTTTGCTTTTCAAGTTGAGCGATTGGTTGTGGAGTGCGAATGCCGGCAACAACATCTTCGCCCTGAGCGTTCATCAAATATTCCCCATACAGCACATTTTCGCCTGTTGAAGGATTGCGAGTGAAGGCAACGCCTGTGCCGCTGTCATCGCCCATATTTCCAAACACCATCGACTGAACATTGACAGCAGTGCCCCAGTTGTATGGGATGTCGTGCATACGGCGATAAACATTTGCGCGCTCGTTGTCCCAAGAGCGAAAAACAGCTTTGACTGCTTCAATAAGTTGTTCTTTTGGGTCTTGTGGAAAATCTTTCTTTTGATTTTCTTTGTAAAGTTTTTTGAAGAGTTTGACAATTTCTTTCAAATCTTCAGCAGAGAGGTCTTTGTCATATTTGACACCTTTCTTTTCTTTGATTTCGTCAAGAATTCTCTCATATTTAGACTTTTCCTGCATCATAACAACATCGCTGAACATTTGGATGAAGCGGCGATAGCTGTCATATGCAAAGCGCTCATTGTTTGTCAACTTTGCAAGACCAACAACAACTTGGTCGTTAAGTCCCAGGTTGAGAATGGTGTCCATCATTCCAGGCATTGAGACTCTTGCGCCAGAGCGAACCGAAACAAGAAGTGGGTTGGTTGGGTCGCCAAAAGTTTTTCCTGTGATTTTTTCGATTTTTGCAAGATAGGTTTCAATTTGTGACTTGATTTCGTCATTGATTTTGCGCCCATCCTCATAATATTTCGTGCAGGCTTCTGTGGTGATTGTGAAACCTTGTGGAACAGGCAGACCAATTTTGGTCATTTCTGCAAGGTTTGCGCCCTTTCCGCCGAACATAGCCTTGTTTGTGCCGTCTGCTTCTTTAAACAAATAGACATATTTTTTCATCTTTTTTCTCCTTGATTTTTTGATTGTCGAGCATATTATATCAAATTTTTTTCGTCTCACGCAAACAAAATGAAGATATTTATAAAATTTTTTGCGGGAAAACTTTTTGTCGAAAAATCTAAGCATAAAAAATTGTCAAGTTGGAAAAGTTCAATAAAGAAGATTTCGCAACCTGACAATGTTTAATAAAAAATTTTCACAAAAAAGAAAGCGGAGGCATCTCAACTTTCAAGTAAAAATTTTCGCATAAATTTTCGCAAGACAACCAGAACCAGAAGTCAATCCAAAGTTTTCACAACGAAACAACCGCTTCCAGATATTCCAAAAGGGCCTCCTTGCCAAAATCGTTTTCGGAAGAATATGCCATCACCATTTCTTTTCGAACGCCAAGCGTCTTTGCAATCTGCGAAGTTGCCTGAGAAATTTTGCTCTTTGCCAACTTGTCAACCTTTGTTGCCACAACAACATATGGAATTTGATAGGAATTGAGAAAATCAATCATCATTTTGTCAAGTGAAGAAGGCTCGTTTCGGCAGTCGCAAAGCACAAAAACAATTTTCAGCGAGTTGCTTTTCAAGAGATATTTCTCCATCAACCCCGCCCAATTTGCGATATGTTTCTGCCCCGTTTTTGCGTAGCCATAGCCCGGCAGGTCAACAATGCGGAAGTTGTTGTTGATGAGAAAATAGTTTATCATCTTGGTCAATCCCGGAGTTGACGAGGTTTTGGCAAGTTTCTTCTGCCCGCAAAGAGAGTTGAGAAGTGAACTTTTCCCGACATTACTTCTTCCAACAAACGCCACCTCTGGACAGTCGTCACAAATAATTCCACTTTCATCAGTGGCGGAGGTCAGATATTTTGCACTTGTGATTTTCATATGATTATTATAGCAGATTTCCAAGAGAAAGCAAAAAAATTTTGCAACATCAAAAAAGAAAACTTGACTTTGTTTTTGGACGTGTGATAAAGTTTTTTTGATAAACATTAAAATTCAAGGAGGAAACATATGAAATTCAAAATTGTCAAAACAGGAAACAAATTTGAGGCGATTGTCACCCGCATCCAAAGAAATGATGGCATCGCAGATGGCGATGTGGTCATCCCAAACGGTATAACAAAGGTTTTGCAAAGTTCAACCGCGCATCTTCAAGATGTCAAAATTGGCAGAGTGATTTTGCCGCCGTCCATTGAGGTTGTTGAGGCAGGCACTTTTGAAAATCATCCAAACTTGGTTGTGCTTGTTGGAAGTCAAAATGCTGAGGACGCAAAAAGAGAAAATTTGCCACAAAGCATCTTGCAAGGCTTTGCAGATGATGCACAGATAAGACACATCTCTTCAGCATCCAAGGTTTTCGATTTCAAGATTGACGCCGAAAAGTTTTTTGCAAAAGCAAAGGCAAAAACAGAGGCAAAAGCCTCCCAATCGACCGATGCGATAAAAACAAAATAGTTTGTCAAAATTTTGAATGTCAAATCAAATAAATTTGTGCAATTTGTTTGCATTTTCTTTTTCAATGTTCTAAACTTGTTGTTATGAAAAATCAAAGTTTTCTCCAAGCAGTCAAATTTTTGTTTTTCTCAATTTCTGCTGGTGTCATTCAAATTGTTTCGTTCACAATCCTGAACGAGTTTATTTTGGTTTTTGAAAAAGGAAATGAATATGGTTGGTCATATTTCATCTCACTTGCTCTTTCTGTCATTTGGAATTTCACTTTCAACCGAAAATTCACATTCAAGTCAGCAAACAATGTCCCTCTGGCGATGACTTTGGTTTTGCTTTACTATGCCGTTTTCACACCCCTTTCAATTTGGTGGGGAATTGCAATGACAAATGCCGGCGTGAATGAATACATCGTCACTGCATTTTCGATGATTGTCAATTTCGTCACAGAGTTTTTGTATCAAAAATTTGTCGTTTTCCGAGGCTCAATCAACTCTGCTGTGGACAAAGAAGAGGAAAAATTCAAAAAAATCGTCAAAATTGCCAAAAGCAAATTTTGAAAATCACAAAAGATTTATCCGCAATTTGATTTGAAAGGAGAAATCTGAAAAAAGTTATGAAAAAACAATATGACAAAAGTTTGCCGTCCTTCACAAAAGGCGAAGAAATTTTCAATGCTGTCACGCACATTGTTGGTGGCGGATTTGGAGTGATTTTTCTGATTGTCGGCGTTGTGCTTGCGCACCTGCATCTTGATGCTGTCGGTGTTTTGAGTATGTATATCTACGGCATCTGTATGATTGTGACCTACACTATGAGTGCAATCTATCATTTCCTCAGGCCAAATCGCGCAAAGAAAGTGTTTCGGATTTTTGACCACTGCTCAATTTTTTTGCTGATTGCGGGCACTTACACACCATACTGTCTGATAACGCTGGCACAAGCACCGGCGTGGGGATATTCGCTTTTTGCTGTTGTTTGGGCGCTGTCCATTCTTGGCATCGTACTGAACGCTGTCAATATGTATAAGTGGAAACCGCTTTCGATGGTGCTGTATCTCGCACTTGGTTGGAGCATCATCATTGCAATTGTGCCGCTCATTCAATTTCTCTCCCCTGAGGGCTTTTGGTGGTTGCTTGGCGGCGGAATTGCCTACACCGTTGGCGCAGTCTTTTTTGCTTTTGGGCGAAAAATAAAATACATCCACAGCATCTGGCATTTGTTTGTGCTGCTTGGAACAATTTTGCAATTTGTTTCCATCCTCTTCTATGTTGTGTTGGCATAAGAAAGAGCGCCAATTCACTCCATCTGCGCCGCACCTCAGAAACCTCTTCCATAAACACCCCTCGCCGTACCCCCCCAGACCTTCCAGAAACAACCCTCTTTGCGCCCTAAAAACTTCCCATAAGTCCTGTGCCTAGACACATCCAGCCATTCTGCGCCTCAGAAACTTCCAAAACAGCCCCGCGCCTCAGACACTTCAACAAATTGCAATAAAAAACCGAAAATTTTCGGTTTATTTTTTTTCAACTTTCCATTTATCGTTTTCAAAAACAAGGTTTCTGGTTTTGATTTTAGGCTTCCCAACTTGGTCATCAAAGCCGCAATCCTGAATTTGATACCACTCTTCTGCCACACTTTTTGTCGTCTGGTATGCACGCTGTGTCAAATCGTCAATTTGCTCTCGCTCCGTGGCAAGATTTTTGTCAACATAGATTGGATTGCAAAGTGCAAATGTGAGGAAATATTTGAATTTTCCATTTCTTTTTTTCTTGCGTTTGAAAAGAGCAACAATCGGCAGCACCGGAACATCATTTCTGACTGCAGCCTGAAAAGCGCCTCTTTTGAAAGGCCTTATTTCACGATAAAATGGCCACATTGCCGCCTCTGGATTGAACAAAACAGGTTTGTGTTTTTTGAGAAGAAAGGAAATGTCATCATTGAATTTTTTCATTCCCGACAAACTGCCCGCCGGAATTGGAATGCCGCCAAGTGAACGCAGCCAAAAGCCAACCATTGGCCTGCGGATGTTTTGTGCAAGAGTGGTGAAATAGATTTTTCTTGTTGCAAACACGTTTGTGCCAACCGAGAGGTCATCAAGCAGATAGACGTGGTTGCAAGTCATAACAAAGCCTTTGTGGCGCAACTTTTTGCGGTTTTCTTTTCCAAAAATTTTTAGCCCGCGTGACAGACGCATAAAAGGGTTGAAAACACATATTGCCATAAAACGAAAAACGGATGCCCAGGCACGAAAAAAGATTGAGCGTGGACGATAGGAATATTGGTCATTAAACACCAAATCCCTTTTGTCATTCACAATCTCGCGCATATGTTCGTCTGTTGTGTCAGGCCTTTCAAAACCGTCTTTGTCAATCATACTCACTCCAAAAGAATGGTTGTGAACATATTTTACAGCAATTCGAAAATTTTTTCAAGCAAAATCAAACCTTTTTGCCAAAATGTTCTTTTTTGTGAAAATAATGTGCATTTTTCGACCTTTTTTTGCCAAATTTCATAAAAGAAACCATATTGGAGGTGAAAGATGGCAAATTATTTTGGCACTGACGGCATAAGAGGTGAATTTGGAAAAACTTTGACTTGCAATCTTGCTTTTGCGGTTGGAAATGCACTGACACAAATCAAAAACTGCCCGTCAGTTGTGATTGGTCACGACACACGGATTTCTGCCGACCCCTTGATGCTCTCGGTGTGTGCAGGGCTTGTTCAAGGCGGAGCAAATGTGACCAGTGTTGGAACAGTTCCCACTGCGGCAATATCTTTTCTTGTTTCAAACAAAAATTTTGATTTTGGAATTATCATCACAGCATCACACAACCCACCCGCCCACAATGGCATCAAAATTTTCGACAAAACAGGAAAAAAACTTTGTGACGAAGAGGAAACTTTTTTGGAGGAATTTTTCAAAAACCAAAAAACAGCATCTGTTTGCGGGCATTTCAAGGAGGATTTGTCACTTCAACAGGTCTATTTTCAGCATCTCAAATCAAGCGTTGACACAAATTTTGATGGCTTGAAGGTCTGCCTTGATGCCAGCAATGGTGCAAGTTTCAAGATTGCCCCGAAAGTTTTCAAATCTCTGCAAGCAAAAGTGGTGAAAGAGGCTTGCACTGGTGATGGCAGAAAAATAAACACAAATTGTGGCTGCCTGCACATTGAAAACTTGCAAAAGAAAGTTCTCTCAATGGGTGCAGACATCGGCTTTGCTTTTGATGGTGATGCGGACAGAGTTATCGCGGTTGACAAAGATGGAAGCGTTTTTGATGGCGACAAACTCCTTTACATCCTTGCCAAAGATATGAAAGCAAAAGGCGAACTTTTTGCAAATTCGGTTGTTGGCACAAGTCACACAAATTCGGGCATAATGGTGGGGCTAAATCGCAACAAAATCAACCTTATTCGCACAGACATTGGTGACAAATATGTGATTGACGCGATGGAAAAAATGAATTTGACGCTTGGCGGTGAGCAGTCTGGGCACATCATCATCAAAACGCTTGCCCGCACAGGTGACGGCATTTTGACGGCACTGAAAATATGTGAAATTGTCAAAAAATCCTCGAAAACTTTGGGGCAACTTTTTGACGCAATCGACATTCCTCAATGGAATTTGAATTTGAATGTGAAGGACAAAATCAAAGTGCTGAACAATGAAGAACTGAAAAACCTTGTCAACAGAATTTTTTGCGAGATTGCCCCTGCTGGAAGAGTGCTTGTGCGTGCAAGTGGCACAGAAGAAAAAGTGCGCGTTATGGTTGAGCATCCAAACCAAGAAAAAGCAAAAGAATATGCCGAAGAAATCCGCTCCGTCATAGAAAAAATTTGAAAGAAGAAAAAGCGCAAGGTTTGAAAGAAAAAAGAATAATGATTTGAACTTAAAACAAAAAACAAAGTGAAAGCAAAAACACGAAAAAAGAAAACTCAAAAAGAAAACAAAAAGAACCAGAAAACAAAATTGAACACAACACAAAACAAAAAGAACAAGAAAAAAAAGTTGAGAGTGAAAGTGAACGGACAACAAAATTTCAAATTAAAACAAAAAAGCGCACGAATTTGTGCGTTTTTCAATTTTTTTCTGTCAAAATATTCAAAATTTTGTCCATTTTCTTGCTTTCGGACTTGCTCATTGACTTTTTCATTATGTTGATGCTGTTTTCTTCGTCTTTTTTCTCATAAAAATCAAAAAACTTTTGTGTTGGAACAAGCAAAAACTCTCTGCCGTCTTTGGAGGAGCGTTCTTTTGTTATCAACCCTTTCTTTATCAGTGACTTAATTTTGTAGGTTGCATTTGGCGAAGAGATGTCCAAAAACTCTGCAAATTGGGAGATGGTTGGCTTGTCCATAAGATAGATGCATTCCAAACAGAAAAACTCTGACGAGGTCAAACTCTCGTCTGTGTCTTTGATGCGCTTAAACATACTGCGATAAAGCATCAATTTGATTTTTCTGTATATTCCATTGAATTTTCTCTTGAATGCCATTCTCCTCTCCCGCAAAAAATTTGCCTGTCCCCTTGCCCGCAAAAATGCCTCTCCTTGCAAGTTTTAGCATAAGAAATTTTACATTAAAACAGCAAAAAAATCAACTCTTTTTGCCAACAATTTTCAAATTCTTTGTGCCATCACAACCAAGATTGTTGCCAAATAAATTCAAAAATTTCTCAAATTTCAATTTTCTGGGCAAATTTTGGCACAACAATTTCAATTTCAGGATGTTTTTCTTTCATCAACTCCACAAATTTGTTTGTGTCAACAGCGCTTGTTATCGGTGGAAAAGCGTTGTCAAAATGGTCAAGCACAATCTTCTTTGGCTTGATTTTTTCAATGATTGGAAGAGAATACTTTGCCATACCCGTTCTGCCCTGATATGGCCAAACCAAAATGTCAACATTTTGCGGTATTTTTGCCCGCTCGTCAAACCCCGCAGAGCCGAAAATCAAAATCTTTTTCCCGTCAAAGTTCACTTCAAACGCAACAATGTCGCCATCCATATGAAAATGATGATGCGTTGCCAAAATGTTGATTGCTTTGTGGATTTGAAACTTGCCCAAAATTCGCCCCGCAGTCAACAACACAATGCCCACATCGTTCTTGACGTGGAAAGTTCGGTGAACATTGACAACAGCATTTTTTGTCACAACTTGGTCGTGCGGGCAAAGAATTTCCACCTTATTGTCAACATCCACGCCCTGAGTTTCCAGCCTGAGATATGCAGTCGGTGTGCCATAGAGTTTTGCGTTTGAATTTTTCAAAATTGTTGGAACATCTTTCAAGTGGTCAAAATGAGGATGCGTGTTGAAAATATAGTCCACATCCGTAAACACCTGAAGATTTGGCTGCTCCAATTTTTTGTTCATACGCCAAAATGGGTCAAACAACAGTTTCTCGCCATTGACATCCAAAAGAATGGTTGCCGTCCCATACCAAGTCAAACTGCTCATATGTGCAAATTATATCACAAAACAAGAATTTGTCAAAGAAATGTTGCCAAGCGCGCACTTTTTGCATCAATTTTTGCATGAATTTCGCATTGATTTTTGCAAAAGCACCTTTTTTTGCAAAAAAAACTAGTAAGGTTTATTGTTAAATTTAACATTGTATTGTTCAGTTTTGATTAGGGGAAAAGATTAAAAGCGTAGGAAACCATATTTTGCCATTGAAAAATTATAATTTTCGAGCATAGAATTTACAGTGCTTATTAGTATGCAAGCACTTTCAAGGGCCAAAGTTTCGAACTCACTTTGGCGTATTGGTCCATCATAATCATCAAACTTTAAGGAAATATCTCGCTGAAAAGTCGGAGCATAGATTCTTGTTGAGCCAAGAGCGACCGTTTCGTTTCCAGAAATCATCATAAAATATAAATTTTGATTGTTGCTACCTTGATTTAATACAAAAAAACTACGGATTCAATAGATTTGTAATATGTACTAAAAGAAATTTCTATATGTTCTGTTCTATAGATATATTTTATTTGAAAACTAAATAAACCGGATTCAGTGACATCTTCTTTAGCCATAAAAACATTGTTTGTGGACGGATCATAGACACCCTCCCTTCTTAATATTTTTATCAGTTGGTCCTCAGTGCTCAGAGAAGTGAATTCTTTTGAGAAATAATAACTATATGGATCGGCATTCGATCTTAAAAGAAAATATAAGCCAATTCCAAATGATAAACAAACAACCATTGAAATACAAATAATGGAAATTATCACTTTTTTTGATTTTGGTTTTGCGTGGTGCTCATCAGACACTTGCGATGATATGACTGTCGGAGTGACTTCTTTTTGGTTTAAGTTCTGTGTAAATTCTTGAGTTTCTGATTCTTCAATTTTTGGTTTTTCTTGCGCATCAAGATTGACTTCTTCAACATCCGTCGATTCTGTTTGTCTTTGATCAACATTTTCTTTTATTTCTGTTTCACTGTCGTTTAAATCTTGTGAGGAACCAGATTCGTGCAACAAAACACTTTCATTGGGCTGTTCAGAATTGTCTGTGTTAGGCTGTACATCATCTGTTTGTTCGGGTTGCGATTGTTTGTTGCTCAAAATAGATTTAGTGATAAAATAGTATAACACTGCGGGTGCAAATGACGAAACAACTGTTTTGCCACCGCTAATAATCGCGCGTATTATGCAAAATAATGTTGCACAAATTATTGAATTTATTAAAGCAAGTTTTTTTGCTTGTTTTACTGGCACTTTACCCTTTGTTCCTAGATAAATACAAGGGAATATTAAGTAAACTACTATAGTTAGCAATAAACTTATAACCAATTCTAGATAGTCCATAATCCACCACCTTTGTTAATTATAATCTTACAGTTGTAAGAAGTCAAGTATTTTTCTTACATTTGTGAGAACATATTTATATGGATTTCAAAAGTGACTTTAAAACAAATCTCAAAAATTTGAGACAGGAGAACAATCTCGGGCAAGTTGAACTCGCAAAAAAAATAGGCGTAAGCAAGGGCACTATTAGTTTGTGGGAAAATGGTTTACGGGAGCCAAATATGTCGTCTTTAATTGCACTGGCTATATTTTTTAAGGTAAGCATTGATTATCTGGTTGGGCTAGATGAATGAAAACAAATGAACACAGCCTATTAGCAACGATAAATATTTTTTAATTTGGATCGCCGAACATAGTATAATAAAAAACAAGCCACTATTGGCTTGTTTTTTTTGGTGACCCCTGCGGGATTCGAACCCACGATACCGCCGTGAGAGGGCGGTGTCTTAACCACTTGACCAAGGGGCCATAAGATGCAAAATTCAAATGCGTGTTTATGTTATCATATTCTCCAAAAAAAATCAATAATTTTTTTGAAAAAACAAATTTTTTTTGAAAAAAACGCAAATTTGGACCTTGCACACCTTGAAAGAAGAATTTTATTTTTTCATAAATTCCCGACAATCAAGAACATTGTTCTCTGTCAAGAATTTGAAAAGTTGGTCATAGTCGCCTTGAAAATAGAATGTTTGCATTCCGATGTTTTGCGCAGCAAGAATGTCGTGTCTCAAACTGTCGCCAACCATCAAAACCTCATTTGTTGCCAAATGTTCTCTCTTTGCCACTTTGAGCATCTTGACAGATTTGTCTTTGTCTTTCAAATAGTGCATTGAATAAATTTTTCGGAAATATTTTCTGTTTATATCAAATTTCTTGAAATAGTGTTTCAGATAGGTCTGATTTGACATTGAAACAACATATATCGGCAATTTTTGGCTCAGTTGCCTCAAAAATTCGTCCGAAACAATTTGAATTGGATTGACCGGATGCTGATAGACAGAGTGTTTTATCATTCTGAAAAATTTGTTTCTGCTGAAACCTTCTTTTTTGCAAATCTCCATTGTTTGAACGATGGTGTCAGTTTTGTCGATTTGATATTTTTCCACCATCCTATCATAAATTTTCTCGTCCTTGACAAGTTTCAAAACAAGGTCTTTTTCGTATTGTCGATAATTTCCCCAAACACTTCCAACATACAGAGTGTCGTCAAAATCAAAAATAACTGCCTTAATCATAAAAATCCTTTGTAAATTAAAATTATAAAATTAAATCAAACAAAATTAAATCAATATTTCTTAAATATAAAATTCGGAAGAAAATCATAAAAATTCATCAAAAATTGCGAAAAAATCAATTTTTTAATCAAAATTTTTCAGTTTTTCAACCGCTTCTTTTCGATTTTTGCTGCTATAAACAAAATTTCCGCTCACCAAAATGTCCGCACCATTCTCAACAATTTTTTTGCAATTCTTTTCATTTATGCCGCCATCAAATTCAATTTTAAAGCGCAGATTGTTGTCCCTGCGAAAATCATCAATTTCTTTCACTCTGTCAATCATTTCAGGAATGGTTTGTTGTCCGCTTGCTCCCGGCTCAACACCCATAACCAGCACCAAATCACAGCCGAAAACAAACGAGCGTATGTCACGAAAGTTTGTGCTAGGTTTGATTGCAATTCCTGCAAGAGTGTTGTTTTGGCGAATAAATTTGAGAGCGTTGACCAAGTCCTCTTTGTTTTTGAACGCCTCATAGTGCACCGTCACAATGTTTGCACCGGCTTGTATATATTTTGGAATGTCCTCGCTCGGCTCGTTCTGCATCAAGTGCACATCAAGCATAATGACGCTGTTTCTGTTTATGTTTTTGACAAGGTTGAAATCATATGTGTTTTTTTGAACAAAATTTTCGTTCATAATGTCACAATGCAAAAGGTCTGCAATCCCCTGCATTTGATGAGCATACTCCACAATGTTTTGAAAGTCTAAAATTGGATCGGTGGAAACCGATATGTCTGGAACTTTTTTCATAATCCCTCACAAAACAAATTCTCATTTATGATATCAGAATTAAGCAAAAAATCAAAGTTTTTTGATGTTTTTTTTGTTTTTTGCCTAATATTTCTTGATTTTTTTCAAATTTTCATATATTTTTCGATAATTTTCATATCTCAAAGTTGAAATTTCGCCTCGTTTCAGCGCGTCCACAACAGCACAGTTCTGGGCAGCCAAATGGTCACAAGAAGCATATTTGCAACCGCTTGCGAAACGCAAAAATTCGGGATAATATCTTTTCAGCTCTCGCTCATCGATTTTCAGCAAGCTTTCATCAAGCCTGGAAAATCCTGCCGTGTCCGCCAAAAATTTGTTCTTGCCAAAACAATAAAGTTCCACAACACGCGTGGTCTGTTTTCCCCTTTCAATTTTCTTGCTAAAAGTGTCAACTTTGGCAACCTGCTCTTTCTTAATAGCGTTTATGATTGACGATTTTCCAACAGCACTCTGTCCAGCAAGTGCGCAAATGCCGCATACTTTTGATTTCAATTTCAAAACGCTTTCATCCAAAGTGGAAAAAATTTGCGTTTTGACAATGTTTTTATATATGTTTTTGATTTTTTCACACTCTTTTTCGTTCAAATCGCTTTTGTTGATGCACAAAATTGGCTCAATGGCATTCAGTGCGCAGAAAATCAACAACTTGTCAATCAGTTGAAAATCAGGCTTCGGAACAGGAGCAACAACAATAAACATTCTGTCCAAATTTGCAAGTGGAGGCCTTATCAACAAGTTTTTTCGCTTCTCAAGTTTGCAAATTGTGTTGTCGTCATCCAAAAACACCTTGTCGCCCACAAAAACGCCCTCTTTCTTGAGGTTTTTCCGTGCTTTTGTTTGAATGGTGCTTTTTTCGCCAACATCAACTTCAAAAACATCTGCCTGCTTTTTCAAAACGATGCCCTGCTTCACTTTGCGCCTCCAATGCGATTACGCAGTTGACCGCAAGCACCGTCAATATCTTCGCCAAGACTTCTTCGAACAGTTGCACTTATGCCCAACTCTTCAAGTTTTGCGGCAATTTTATAGGCATTCTTTCGTGTCACGCCCAGAAGATTTTTCTCCTTGACCGAATTGAGTGGAATGAGGTTGACGTGGCACGAGCGCCCTTTCAAAATTTTGGCAAGTTCAAGAATGCACTCATCGGAGTTGTTCACGCCATCAATAAGGGAATATTCAAAACAAATTCTCCTGCCCGTTTTGGAAAAATAATAGTCACACGCCTTCAAAATTTCCTCGATTTTGTAAGCATTTGCGATTGGCATAATCGTCTTTCGAAGTTCATCGTTTGGAGCGTGCAAAGATATCGTCAATGTCACAGAAAAACCATCGTCAGCAAGTTGATAAATTTTTGGCACAAGCCCGCAGGTTGAAAGCGAAATGTTTCGCATTGAAATGTTAATTCCTTCCGCAGAGGTTGCAAGATGAAGAAATTTTGTCACGTTGTCATAGTTGTCAAGCGGCTCTCCACAGCCCATAAGCACAACATTTGTCACTTTGCGTTCTCTCAAATTTCCGCCAAGCAATTTGTTGAAATAAAGCACTTGCAAAAGAATTTCGCCCGCCGACAAATTTCTTTCCAAACCATTCAATGTTGATGCACAAAACTTGCAACCCATTCTGCATCCAACCTGCGTTGAAACGCAAACCGTGTGGCCATATTTATAGGACAGCAGCACGCTTTCAACCAGACTTCCGTCTGCAAATCTGATTGCAATTTTTTGCGTGCCATCTTTTGAAACTTGATGAGAGGCAATTTCATATGAAAAATATTCCCCAGCAATTTTTTCTTTCAAACTTTTTGGCAAGTTGGAAATCTCATCCAAACTTTTCAGTTGCAAAGCCGCGTCATAGATTTGTTTTGCCCTGTATTTTTGCTCGCCAAGACTTTGCACAAGTTCTTGAATTTCAGCAAGCGATTTGTCCAAAATCATCCTTCCACCTCGCCCGAGCGCAAAGCGGATGAATTTTGATTTGCCACGAGCGTTTTGAAATGAAAGCCATTCAAGAACGCAGCTGCATCCAACACCTTGCCGCCTGCCGCTTGACACCTCAAAATCTCAAAAATTCCATCTGAGGTTGAAATCAAAAAACGCTTTTTTGTTTGCAAAACTTCACCAAAATTGGTTTTTTTTGCATTTTTTTCACATTTTTTTTGATTTTTTTGCAAATTTTCAGGCATTTTTTGAAAATTTTCATTTTCAACTGCAACCGCTTTGAAAACCTTTATTCGCTCATCGCCCAAGAAAAAATATGCAACCGGCGTGTCAACAAAAGCCCTCACTTTGTTGACAAGATTTTTTGCGCTGTCCGAAAAATCCAACAAGGCATCTTCTTTTTTTATTGGCTTCACAAAGGTGGCATCTGCATCGTTTTGTTTTGTTCTTTTCACATTTTCAAAGCCAAGTTTTTCAATTTTGTCCAAAACATCAAGCAGCAAATCACCGCCAATTTCAGCAAGTTTTGGAAGAAGAGTGTGATAATCATCCTCCGGCAGAATTTCAACTTTTTTCGAAACAAACACATCTCCATCATCCATTCCGACTTCGGTTTTCATTATGCTGACGCCCGTCACCGTGTCGCCGCAAAGAAGTGCATTTTGGATTGGCGTTGCTCCGCGATATTTTGGCAAAAGTGATGGATGAACATTGATGCAAGGGCGGATTTCCAACAACGACTTTGACAGAATTTTGCCATATGACGCCGTCACAAAAATGTCACAATCAATTTTTCGAAAATCATCCAAATGCTCGGACAATTTCTCAAACTGAAAAACTTCCAATCCGTTTTCCTTTGCAACTTCAACAATTTTTGGAGAGGTCACTTTGTTCCCCCTTCCAGCAGGCTTGTCCGCTCTTGCAACAACTCCAACAACTTTATGCCTGCTTTTCAAAAGTTTTTGAAGAACAATCTCTGCAAAAAGTGGAGTTCCAAAAAACAATATTTTCAAAATCTTTAAACTCCTTTTTTCGTGTCAAATTCAAAGCAAAATTTCCATTGAAGTTTGACAGCAATTTTTCAAATCTCACTCAACCCCTTTGGATTTTTTGTATGCTTTTCCTTCGTCAGTATAGTCCACAAAAAGAACGCCATTGAGGTGGTCAATTTCGTGACAAACACACCTTGCAACATAGTCCTCAGCCTCAAACTCAAAGGGTTTGCCCATTCGGTCAAAAGCGGTGATGCGGACATATTTTGGGCGGGTCACTTCGCAATAGAACCCCGGAACGCTCAAACACCCCTCGCTGTCGGTTTCCTTGCCCTTTGTTTTGACAATCTCGGGATTGACAATCTCCAAAAATTTGTCTTTTTCAATTTCAATCACAATTGCTCTGCGCAAAACACCAACTTGCACAGCGGCGATGCCCATTCCCTTTTTTTCTTGCATCGTGGACTTCATATCGTCCAAAAGTTTCCACAAATTCTCGTCAAACGACACAACAGGCTTTGATTTTTTTCGCAAAGTTTCACTTCCCAAAACAACAACATTTCTTGTGCTCATTTTTCCCTCTCAGTATGCTTATTTTAAAATAATTCCTTCTTTTTGTCAAGAAAAAAGGGTTTTTTCAAAAATATTTGAAAAACTCTTGACAAGAAAACTTGCAACCCGTCTTGACACCTTTTTCTGTTGTGTTCGACTGTCTTTTCTTCTTTTTATATTTATTTTTCTGCTAACCACTGTTTTTTGTAAATTTTTTACTTCTTCATCGATGCAGGGGCACTCGATAAGGTCACTTAAATCACAAAATCAACTCAAATTGTTTGGATTTATTTCAAAGAAGACGGAACTTTTGCATTTTGGGTCAACACAATCATACACCTCTTTTTCAAGTTGATCCGCTTTTGAAAGTGCAAAACGCATCAAAATTTGATAGCGAAATTTGTTTTTGATTTTGTTGACAGGCGATTTCATCACATCAAGATAGATGAAATCTTGCGGATTTTCTTCCTTGATTTGCTTGATTTTTTCAAAACATTTTTTGCACTCATCTGCAACAGTTTTTTCGTTTTCATATGAAAACAAAATCCTGACAATTTTGGCATATGGCGGAAATTTTGTCACTTTGCGCAAATTTATTTCGCGCTTGAAAAAGCCTTTATAGTCATAGTTGCTCGCAAAACGATAGACAAAATGGTGCGGGCTGTAGGTCTGCAAAATCACCTTTCCTTGCATCGCACTTCTTCCTGCCCGCCCTGCCACCTGCGTCAAGAGTTGAAATGTGCGCTCAATTGAGCGATAGTCCGCTTGATAGAGGCTTTGGTCGGCATCCACAATCCCCACAAGAAGCACATCTTCAAAGTCATGCCCCTTGGCAATCATCTGCGTTCCAACCAAAATGCCCGGCTTGCATTTTCGAAACTCGTTCAAAATTTTGCGGTGACCATTTTTCTGAGATGTGGTGTCATTATCCATCCGAAAAATCGGCACATCAGGGAAAAGTTTGTGCAACTCTTCCACCACTCTTTCTGTGCCAATCGCCCCCTGCTTGATGTCCGAACTTCCACAACTTGGACAAACATCAAGCGCCTTGAAACGCTTGCCGCAATAGTGACATTTGAGTTTGTTCTCAAATCGGTGATAGACCAGCGAAACATCACAATCGCTGCACCTTGCAACATACCCGCACTGCCTGCACCTTTGAAAAGACGAAAATCCGCGCCTGTTGATGAAAATCATCGCCTGTTTTTTTCGCTCGACAACATCTTTCAGTTCAAAATAGAGCGGCATCGAAAAAATTTGATTGTTGCCGTGCCTCAGTTCCATCATCATATCAACAATTTGGATTTTTGGCATTTCCATTCCATTGACGCGCACTGGCATTTCAACAAGTTGATATTCCCCATCAATCGCTTTGGCATAACTCTCAATTGACGGCGTTGCACTTCCCAAAACCAATGTGCAGTTGTTGTGTTGTCGGCGGAAAAGAGCGATGTCGTGTGTGTCATATCGCGGATTGTTTTCGCTGACATAGGACTGCTCGTGCTCCTCGTCAATGATGATTATCCCCAAATTTTCAATCGGCGAAAAAATGGCAGAGCGCGCCCCAACAACAACTCTGGCCTCGCCAAAGAAAATCCTTTTCCACTCGTCAAAGCGCTCTCCAGCCGAAAGCCCACTGTGAATGAGTGCCACTTGCGAGCCAAATCTGGCTTTGAAACTTGCAAGCACCTGTGGCGTCAGGG
>CANQNH010000020.1 GCA_947625165.1 uncultured Clostridia bacterium | reverse complement strand
CCTGACGATGATGTATAAAGTGTTGTTGAATTATATTCCGCATAAACTGTTGAATAAGCAGAACTTGGAGTTGTTCCACCATTTACATTCAAAGTTATTTTATAGCGACTGGCTTCCCAATGAGCCCATGTGCTTATGTCAACAACTTTGGAATAATTGTTGACAAGGTTGCCTGAAGAATTTATGATTTGCGTTCCTCCAGTTGACGAGTCATAGTAACCCAAAAATGTATATCCACTCCGGCTTGGGATTGTTGCAGATTTGGTTGTCGTTGAGGAATATGTGGAATAAAGATTCTTTGTGCGACATTCTGCATAGACATAATCCTCACCTCCAGAGCCACCATTGTCATTAAGAGTAATTTTGTATCTTTCATTTCCGAAATAAGGCCAATATTTATATTTCAAAGACGTGTTACTGTTATACAATTTCCCAACTTTAACTGTGCTTCCTGTTGAACCAGAAGTTGGATTCTTATCGGCACTCCAACCAACAAATCTGTATCCGGATGATGGCGATGGGCCATCTGATGGAACAGTGAAACTTCCGCCCGCTGCAACATCCATGGACTTATAAATAAGGGTGGTTTGGTTTACATCAGAATAAAAGTTAACCGAGTAATATCTCGTGTAAATCACCCTAACCGCAACTTTTATTGTTTCATTTGCGTTGTTTTTTGCAGTGTTCTCAACACTTGTACCGTTGCTCTGATAGAAATAATAAGTGTCACTTTTTCTGGAGGCCTGATAACTATATGTCGTTGTCCTGTTGAAGTTATAGTTGTTAGAGTAGGTCGAATCAGAGCGATCGTCATAATTCCCCCATTCAATTTTCGTTAGAGCATATTCATATTCGCCAATTCGTTTGGATTGCGGCATCGTAAGAGCAAAGTACCGCTTCGGCCACCACCATTCACCAGAAGTATGCACATAGTCCAAATATGAAACATTCACACTGGATTTCCCATTAAGCGAAACCGTGCTGCCATTGTTATAGCCCGTGACGCCATCGTTAAAATTTTGCTGTCCGCCATCGGCATCCCGAAAATCAAGCCCAAAGGAAATTTGGTCCATCGCGTTATAGGAACTGGAAGAACTGGTGTGAGTGCCGGATGTTAGATACATTTTCGTTCCATAAGCATATTCGTCTCCAATATAAGCTTTGGCTTCAAGGTAAAAATAGAAATCGTGTCCTTCTCCGTGTGAGCCGCCACCACCATCTCCAGTCCCATCGCCAGCGTCTTGTCCGCCTTCCTGCTCTCCTTCACCATTTGGGTCTGTCGGGTCCGTTTGCCCATCGCCTGTGTTGTCCCCATCTGTCAAAGAGCCGTCAGCACCTTCTTCAGTCCCGTCAACATTTTGCTCGCCGCCAGCCTCTCCATTCTGCTCATCCCCACCAACAGTGCCGTCTGGGCTCTGTCCATCTTCTCCCAATTCCTGACTTGAAGAAAGCAAGTCGTCATTCTCCAAATCGACGCCTTCTTCTCCAACAGTGGAAATGCTTTGGTTATTCAAAAAGGTTCTGCCATTTTGCCATAGCACAGTCCCAGCCGTCATCGTCATTGAAAAAATCACCAAAAGAAACGACAAAACAATTTTGCCAAATCTTCTCCTTTCAAAATCATGAATGTTTTGTGTTCCCAATTCATTCAAATCTCTTTGCATATTTCCCTCCAAACTCAAAGTTTGTTGTGTCACATCTTAGGCTTGTCTGTTTGATAATGTTTTGGCGTTTTGGCAAAGCCTATTTCGCCATATATATATTTTAAATATAAAAACTTTTTTTAGCAAACAAATTCGCGATTTTTCAAAAATATTTTTTCAAACAAAATGGCCACGATTTTTTGACAAAAACCGAATTTTTGCCAAATGCCCACTTCGCCCAGAATTTCGCGCAAAAAAATGTCTGAAAAAAATCAAAAAAAATGTGCAAGAAACACCAAAAAATTCGCTCAAAAAATTGCCTTTTTTCACACGCAAAATGCAAATTCAAAAAATAGTAAAAAAAACAAAAAATCATAAAAAAAATAATAAAAAACAGCAAAAAAAATGCAAAAAAATTGAATTTTTTGCAATTTTTCAATTTTTCGTATATTTTTTCGCCTTTATTTTTCGTGCAGAAAAATATCAAAAAATTTCCACTTTTTGCAAAAAAAGACGCTCTGCAAAATCAGAGCGCTTTTTCATTTGTTATACTTCCTTCCCGACAAAATTGTGAAGGCGCGATAGGTCTGTTCCAAAAGCATAATTCTGAAAAGATTGTGAGGAAAAGTGCAGTTGGAAAACGAAATTTTTTCATTTGCACTGCGTTTGACACTCTCCGAAACACCATAACTTCCGCCCACAACAATCGTCAAAACAGAATTTTTCATTGAAATCTCTTCAATCTGCCGTGCAAACACTTCACTTGAAACACTTTTTCCCAAAACATCGCAAAGAAGTACATATCCTTTCAAATGTTTGCAAATTTCCTCGCCTTCTTTTTCCAAAATCAAGTCCACATTGTCAAATTGATTTTGTTCTTTCACTTCCACAATATTCAATTTGCAAAATCCGGAAAGCCTTTTGACATATTCATCTTGCGCATCTCGTGAAAATTTTTCTTTCAAATTTCCAACACAAACCAAATTTATTGTCATCATCGCAGCACTCCCCAAAGATATGTCATCGCAGTCACGATTGCCCCAAGAAAAATCGACCCAAAAACCAAAATCTTCGTTTTTAACTCAATATTTTCAATTTTTTTGGCGTTTTTTTGCATTTTTTCGGGATTTTCACCCGATTTTTCATTTTTCTTCAAACTGTCACCAATCGACTTTTCAATATAATTGACAAATTCTTTCAAGTCAACATACACCACTTTGTCGCCTGTTTTGAAAAGGTTTTCTTGGCTCTCCGTGTTGTTTCTGACGCCCTCAACCTGTTTGAAAAAACTTTCTCTGATTGCCATATTGGCAAGCTGACGTTGCCGATTTCCAAAGTGATAGTCAAACGAGCATTTGAAAATCAATTTCGTGCCTTCATATGCCAACAAAACCAGCAGCACCAGCACCAAAACAAACAGCAAAATCCCCCAAAATTGATTTTGCGTCATAAAGACAACGATATTTGTGAACAAGTTGCCAATCGCCCAACCTTTCTGCTTTGCAAACGAAAGCAAAACACTCAGCCCGTTGTTCATAAAGTGCACAATCATACAAGGATAAATCGAATTGCTGCCCCAGCACAAATATCCCAAAAACCAACCGATGAGCGTTGCATAGAAAAATTGTTCAACATTCAAGTGCAAAAGCCCAAACAACACTCCAGAAATCAAAATACTGTTTCTCATTCCGTATGAGGAGTTGCCTTTCAAAAGCATTCCACGATGCAGCGTTTCTTCGCAAATTGCTGGCAGCACCGCGGTTGCAATCAAATCCAAAATGAGCGCCCAAGGCGTTGCAGGAAGGCCACCGCCAGCACTGCTTGCAGGTTTATAGCCCAAAAATTGAATGATTGAATTGAAAAATGTGGAAACATAGACATTCAAGAAAAAAACCACTGCGCCAAGTCCAATCGCAAGCAAAATCACCTTCCAAGATGTCTTTTTATAAGAGAAAAAATCAAATGTTTCCTTCATTTTCCAGCCATTCAGTGTCTTGAAAAGCAATGTTGGCAAAAGAAAAAGTATGCCTATTTGCGTCACAAACGACATCACTGTTCCTGCTGCCACGCCCATAAAATCAAATGCGCCCAAATTCGAGCAAATCCGCACAAGAACAAATGCAAGTAGAACAACAAAGTATATTAAATTTGTGTTATAACATATCCTTTTCAGCATACTCCGACCACTTCCAACATTTCCTCTAGATATAATACTCTCAACCAATCAAATTTATAACAATCATAATCGCCGCCAGCAGAATGCCAATCACAAGATTAAGCGAAATTTTTCCAACCATAATTGGCTGTGATGTTGTTTGAGCCTCAACTTGCGCATTCTCATCTTGCGCCGAGCCATTCTCCTCTGTTTTTTCGTGTTTTTGAAGATAGAAACGATAAATCAGCCACAAAATGACGCAAGTCACAACCGCCAACAAAATTGCAACAATAATTCCCCACCACTCTGTGTTGAAAAGTTTTGACGTGTCCTCAACCTTGTTCACGGTGACAAATATATATGAAATTATTATTGTTGTAAAATTGTTGAACATATGAATTAAAATCGGATACAATATGTTGTGAGTTTTGTCCATCACAGCTGAAAGAACGCAGCCCAAAATGAATGGATAAATAAATTGCATGATGTTTTGATGCATCATAGCAAACAAAAGTCCTGTCAAAAGAATGCTTGTTGTTGACGAATAAGACTTCCGCAATCCACCAAAAATCACACCACGGAACAAAAGCTCTTCGCATATTGCCGGCACAACTCCCAAAAGTAGCAAATTGACAAACAGCCAACCAACATTTGTGAGTGGCAGTTCCAGCGAGTTTGTGTCAGGTTTCATCAGGTCAAAAAGTTTTCCAAAACAACCCTCAATCAGCCAAATAAAGCCCAAAACGCAAATTATTCCCACAAAAATTGACAAAAGTATCGTTTTGATGTTGGCTTTTTTGAATGAAACTTTGGTGGCCGAATAAGAAATTTTTGCCGCAGGATGATAAACCAGCCAAATGCAAAGAAAAACAATTTGCGTCAAAACGACATACGGGATTGCAAACCACAAATAGTCCTCAAACAATTTGTTTATGACATTTGTGCCCTCAGCAAACTCAACACCCATTGATTGCACGATTGAAATTGATATATATGAAAACAACAGTCCAACAACCAAAGGAATTAGAAGGACCAAAATGTAAACAATTCCGCTGTCCTTCATTGAATAGAAATTTCTTTTTTGGAAAGTTTGCATTTTGGAAACAATTTCTGCTTTTTGGTTGTTTTCCACTGTTATATTTGTTTTTTTCGTTTTTTTTCTTTTCTTGTTGCTCATACAAAATATGATAGCATAATAATAAAAAAAAATCAAGGAGTTTGCTGGACAAAAAACGTTTGCTGTGATAAAATAATTCAAAACATTTTTCTGCAAGACAAAGCCGAGCGAAAAAATGCACAGAAAAGACATAATTTTTGCAAGTTTTTATGCTAAGAAATATATTTTTTAAAAAATTTTAAAATTGAGCAAAAAAAGAGGATTTTTAATGAACGACAAAAATTTTATGAAAATTGCAATTTCCGAAGCAAAAAAGTCATTCAAACTTGGCGAAGTGCCGATTGGTGCTGTTGTTGTCAAAAACGGCGAAGTGATAAGCAAAGGGCACAACATTCGTGAGAAAAAGCAAAACGCCCTATTGCACGCCGAAATTGTCGCAATTGACCGAGCTTGCAAAAAACTTCATTCGTGGCGGCTTGACGATTGCGAAATTTATGTCACACTTGAACCTTGTCCAATGTGTGCAGGTGCGATTGTCAATGCAAGAATGAAAAAAATCGTGTATGCATGCGAAGAAACAACTTCGCAAGACCACCTTTGTGAAAAAATCCTTTCAAGCAACAGGCTGAACCATAAATGTGCTTTTGAGCGAGATGAAGTTTATAAAGACGAAGCCGCAAAAATTTTAAGCGATTTCTTCAAAACAAAACGAAAAAATTAAAAAAAACATATAAAACACGCAAAAAGAACGTGTTTTTTTTGAATTTTCTCATCTTTTTCTTGTTTTTATTTTTTTAATTATTTATTTAGATTTGTTTTTTGTTGATATTTTTAACGCGGTATTGCTTTTCGAATTGCAAAAATCTTCATTAAACTGTTGAAACATTTTCTAAGTTACAAGCAAATGTCAAGAAGCATCATCGCCAC
Organism: uncultured Clostridia bacterium; assembly: GCA_947625165.1. Classification (GTDB taxonomy): domain Bacteria; phylum Bacillota; class Clostridia; order Christensenellales; family UBA1242; genus Caccovivens. Next base: position 15,122 of record CANQNH010000020.1, on the reverse strand, counting down.
AAAGCCAATCACAAACGCCCAAATGCCCCACAAAGAACCATCTGTTTTTATCTCAGGCACCATCTCTTCAATTATGACATAAATCATCGCGCCAGCCGAAAATGACAGAAGCCAAGGAAGAAGCGACGAGATTTGTGCTGCAAGAAAATAGCCAGCAACGGCAAAAATTGGCTCAACAACACCACTGAGCGTTGCCAAAACAAAGGCTTTGCCTTTCTTTTGCAAACTTGTGTAAATCGGAAGGGCTGTTGCCAAGCCCTCTGGAAAATTTTGCAGTGCGATGCCGATTGCAAACATAAGCGCCGACAAAAGCGGTGAGCCAAGTGCAACCGCAGTGCCGATTGCAAACCCAACAGACATTCCTTCTGGAATGTTGTGAATTGTGATTGCTGTGAACATTTTGAACGCTCTTTTTTTGGAAGTGTCATAATTCAAGTTTTCATCAGAATTTTGTTTTTTTTCACTTTTTTGGACTTTTTTTACATCTTTTTTGCTTAAAATTTGCAATTTTTCTGTTTTTCTTAATTGTTTTGAGTTTTGGGATTTGAAGATTTTGTTGGCAACGAAATCAAGAAAAACCATAAAAATCGCCCCCAAGACAAACCCCAAGACAACAGGAAGAAACGCCAAATCAAGATACATCTCTTTTGCATTTTCAAGAGCCGGGACAAGCAAAGACCAAATTGACGCAGAAAGCATTATTCCTGCCGCCAATCCGATTGTCAACATATCAACAAGTTTTGAAATTTTTCGAAAGAAAAACACCAAAACTGCGCCCAACGTTGTCATCAGGCACGGAAGTGTGAAACCAAGAATAATTGCTGCCAACTCACTCATCTTTTGTTTTTTCAACAACATCCCAATTTGAAAATTTGAGATTCTTTTGTTTGCTCCCTCCATAATCAATCTATGGGAATTTGTGTTTTTTGTCACCCAATTTTCAACTATTTTTCTCGCTCATATTTTCTGGCGAAAAAACTTGTCAAACCAATGCAGAAAAAATTGCGAAATAAATTGGCAAAAATTGCACATTTTTTCATAAAAAATTAAAAAAATAAGAGATCTCTCTCTTATTTTTCTGTTTTTTATTTTATTTTTCATTTTTATTCTTTCTTCTTTTCATTTTCGGTGTTTTATTTTTTGTCAGTTGAACCAAAGCCACCTTTTCTGACAACTTCTGATTGAACATCATCATCCACAGTCAAAAATTTGAAAAAGAAGATTTGCCCAATTTTGTCGCCTGCCTTGACAACATATGGGGTTTTGTTGAGATTGTGAAGAAGAAAGCCGATGTTTCCATCGTTGCTTTCATTGTCCGCATAGTCGCTTTCAATGATGCCGATGCCGTTTGCCAAAATTATGCCCTTTTTGCCAAGTCCGCTTGTTGATGCAAGAATGAAGCCCTCATCCGTATTGCAATAGGCTTTGAAATTGATGAACACAAGTTCGGTGCTTTCTGGCGCAATTGTGATGTCGATTGGCGAAAAACAATCATATGCCACAGCGTGTTTTGTTGCGCGATATGGTTTTTTCAAGGTTGTTGGGTCAACACCATATTTCAAAAATTCTTTTTTCACAAGTTCAAATTTTCTCATATTTCGTCCTTTTTGATGTTTTTTTGCAAGTTTTTTTTGATTTTTTTCAACTTTTTTCAAAGTTTTTTAAATTTTTTATTATTTTGACACATCTTCTTCTTGAAGAACAACCGTTTTTCCTTCTTTCAAACTGCGTTGAACATCAATTATCCTCTGATTTTTTGAGCCGCAATACTTCAACCTGAAATCTTTGAGTTCTTCCACAAATTGTCCATCAACAAGAATGTCAACATATTTCAGCACGCTCTTGTCTTTCAAGTTCTCAAACAAAAATCCCGACCAAACCCAGACGGTTTTGTTTGGAAACTTTTCTTTGAATGCTTTTGCCAACCTTTCTGTTCCACCGATGTTTGTTGGATGCATTGGCTCGCCGCCAAGAATGGAAAGCCCTGCGACGTATTCCTTTTCACAAAGCGAAAGAACTTTGGCGATTGTTTCGTCCGTAAACTCCTGCCCGCCAGAAAAAGAATGCGTTTCTGGATTGAAGCAATTTTTGCAGTTGAAAGTGCATCCTTGCATAAAAATCGACACTCTGACGCCCGGGCCATTTGATATGTCCATTTTTCTGATTTTGTTGTATCTCATAAATTTGTTCCTCTGCTTGACGCCATTTTATGCGTCTTTGTTGTCAAGATGAAGCACACGCTCTTTTATTTCCTGCGTGCGCCCTTTGTTCCAGAAATTTGTGCCGATATAGCCACAAGTTCTGCGCGCAACATTCAGTTTGCTGTGGTCACGGTTGCCACAATTTGGGCAATACCACTCAAAATTTTCGTCAATCTGCATCTCACCATCAAAGCCACAAACTTGGCAATAGTCGCTCTTGGTGTTGATTTCCGCATACATAATGTTGTCATATATAAACTTGATGATTTCCAGCACTGCATCAATGTTGTTGGTCAGGTTTGGCGCTTCGATATACGAAACCGCACCGCCTGGGCTGAGTTTTTGGAATTCGCTTTCAAGTTTCAGTTTTGAAAACGCATCAATTTCTTCAAAAACAGGCACGTGATAGGAATTTGTGATGTAGTTTCTGTCAGTGATGCCCTCAACTGTGCCAAAGCGTTTTTTGAGGCCTTTGGCAAATTTATAGGTTGTGGATTCAATTGGTGTGCCATAAACACTATAGTCAATGTTTTCGGCAGCCTTCCACTCTTTGCACTTGTCGTTCATATGTTGCATAACTTGAAGCCCGAAAGCCTTGCCCTCGCCATTGTCGGTGTGGCTGTGGCCAGTCATAAATTTGACACATTCATAAAGTCCCGCATAGCCAAGAGAAATGGTGGAATAACCATTGTGCAAAAGTTCGTGGATGCTTTCGCCTTTTTTCAGCCTTGCAAGTGCACCATGCTGCCAAAGAATCGGTGCAACATCACTTGTTGCCGCGCTCAAACGCTTGTGTCGGATTTGCAGTGCGCGATGGCAAAGTTCCAATCTCTCGTCAAAAATCTTCCAAAACTCGTCCATATCTTTGTCGGAAGAAAGCGCCACATCCACAAGGTTGATTGTGACAACGCCTTGATTGAAGCGCCCATAATATTTCGGCTTTCCATTTTCGTCAACATACGGCGTCAAGAAAGAGCGGCAGCCCATACAAGGATAGCAGTTTCCGTTTCCGTTTTTGTCGATTTTCAGTTGTTTCATCACCTTTTCGCTGATATAGTCTGGCACCATTCTCTTTGCGCTGCATTGTGCGGCAAGTTTGGTCAGATAATAATATTTTCCATCCTCCCTGATGTTGTCCTCCTCCAAAACATACAAAAGTTTTGGGAACGCAGGTGTGATGTAAACGCCCTTTTCGTTCTTCATCCCTTGCATTCTTTGTTTCAAAACCTCTTCAATGATTTGTGCAAGCTCGTTTTTATATTCATCCGTTTCGCCCAAATACATACAAACAGAAAGGAATGGTGCTTGTCCGTTTGTTGTGGTCATCGAGTTGATTTGATATTGGAAAGTTTGAACCCCATCTGTGATTTCCTTCTTCAAATCTTCACGAGCAAATTTTTCAACCTGCTCTTGTGTGAGGCCTCGGCTTTGATAGCGTTTGAGATAGTAGTTATAACTGTCGCGAACAAATGGTGCAAGATGTGTCAGCGTTATTGTTGCGCCGCCGTATTGGCTGGACGAAACCGCCGTGATAAGTTGTGTTGCGATTGTCATCGCGGTCAAAAAGCGGTGTGGTTTTTCAATCATAACGCCATTGATGTTTGTGCCATTTTGCAACATGTCCTCCAAATTGATGAGGTCGCAGTTGTGAAGAGCGTTTTGTGCAAAATAGTCTGCATCGTGAAAATGAATGATGCCCTCATCGTGCGCTTTGACAATATCCTCTGGCAAGAGAAAACGGCGTGTGATGTCGGTGCTGGTGATGCCGGCGATATAGTCACGCTGCGTTGTGACAACGTGCGCATTTTTGTTGGAGTTTTCAGTGTTCCAATATTCATTCTCGCCGTCAATAAGTTCCTTGATGGCAAGGTCGGTGGTGTTTGCCTTTCGAACAAGAGCGCGATTATACCTATATATGATGTATTTCTTCGCGAGTTCATAGTGCCCAAAACTCATCAATTTTTCCTCGATGATGTCTTGAATGTCCTCAACAAGCAGGCGTTTTTTGCCCAAACCTTCGATGTAGGTCAAAATCTCCTTGACTTCTGCTTTTGTGGCACGCTCGCCCTGAGAAACCTCGTTGTTTGCTTTTTCGATGGCGTTTTTAATCTTTGACGGGTCAAAGTCAACAAATGCGCCGTTTCTTTTGATAACTTGCATAATCGCCTCCAAAAATTTTAAATTTACAAAATCGATTATACACTATCTATAGTGTTTATGTCAAAGAAAAATCACAAGATATGGTATTTTTTAAAATTTTCGAGCAAATTCGACTTTTATAAAAATTTACAAATTTTTGCCGTGCGTAAACGCTCCAAAAAGCAAAAAGGCTCGTTATAAAACAATAACAAAAGTGACCAAAAAAATTTTTTCAACAACTATTCGCAAAAACAAAAATGGACATTTTTGACAGAATTTTTGTCCACTTTTTGCCCCTGTTGCACCACAATATGTTGATGTGCAAAAATTTTGTGCCGATTTGGTGCGGAACGAAAAAAGAGCAGGCATCACCCACCCTTTTTCTTTATTTTTTTTCTCATTTTTTGTGCCTATGCATTCATCAGCAAGGCGCTGAAAATTCTTTAAGGTCGCCCTCTTGCGAGAGCAAGGTCAAATAAATTATGAAAATCTGAATTTGCATTCCGTCATTGTCAATTTTGCGCTGCAAATCTCGCAAATCCCACAAAATTTGTTGCACCATTTTTTGCGTCACGGCAAGCCCGCTGCAAAAATCTCTCATTGGCAAATTGTCGCGATTTGCACGCGGCACAACTCCACTTGCCAAGTTTTGACAAACCCTGCCCATCGCAAAAGTCACAACTTCAAGTTCGGATTGCATTTGGGAAAGTTGATTTTGCACATTTTGGTCAATGCATTCGCTTTGAGCAAGTGTTTGAAGTGTGCGATATGCCTCACCCAAAGCCAAAAGGTGAATGTGCACATTTTGTGCAACCCTCGCACCATTTTGTCCAAAACTCGTGTTGTTTTGCACCGCTCTTGACCCTTTTTGCAAAAAGGCCGTTTCGTTTTGACGCTCCTTTGGATGTCGAAAGCAAAGTCTTTCACTTTTTTGCACACCAAGTTTGTTCGTCCAAAATGCATTTCCTGCTTGCAAGTTGTCGCCGGACTGTAAATCCTCTTTGTGTTGCAAATCATTTTTAGAATGCGGTTCGTCTTTTGGCGGTTCATCCTTTGTGTGCAAACCCTCATCAGTTTGCAAATCCTCACCAACACGCAAATCGTCATCTCCTTGACAAAATCTCATTCTTGATGCAGGTTGCTGTGACAATTCTTGTGCAGACAAATCATCATCTCCACAAAGAAAAATCATCCTGCCCTCTCGCATTTGCAGTTCATTTTCAATCTTTTCAAGCGTTTGCTCGGCAAACCTCCTTGCACTTTGGTCGCCAAAAAATTTTATTTTTCCTTCAAACATAAAAAACTCCTTCTTTGGTTATTTTTTATGCTTGACAACTTCTTTTTGTTTGTTTTTTCATTTTTCAAATCATTTTTGTGGACTTTTTATGACTTCTGCGTTTTCTTTCACTTGATTTTTTAGATTTTCAGTCACTCATTCTCAACCCCAAACGCCTCTTGAAGAATTTGCAGGCTTTCATCAAGGTTGTCACAAGTTGCAAGTTTGTTCCTTATTGCCGCAGTCATCGGAAGGTCTTTGGCATACCAAAGAAGGTGCTTGCGAATGTAATTTTCCAACCACTTCTCATCAAAACGCTCGCGCAAAATTTCCAAATGTTTCTTGACAGTTGCAAATTTTGCCAAATTGGTGATTTTGTTCTGCTCGTCAAAAAGTTTGCTTGTCCCCAAAAACGCGCCATCAAAATTGTTCGATTTTTGAAGTTCCGCAAAAATCCACGGACGCCCAAGGCTGCCCCGTCCAATCATAACCCCGTCCACACCAGTGGCACGCATCAAATTCAGGCTTTTTTCATCAACAACATCTCCATTTCCAATCACAGCAATGTCAAGTTTTGCCTTTACTGTTGCAATCGCATCATAGTCCGCCTTTCCGCTGTAGCCTTCCGCCACCGTTCTTGCGTGGAAGGTCACAAAGTCAGCACCACTCTCTTCGCACATCCTGGCAAACTCCAAAAAGTTTTCTGTTTTGTGGCCCTTTCGAAATTTGACAGACACCTGCTTTGTTGTGGCATTCTTGCAAGCGGAAATGATTTTGCTGGCAAGCGGAAGATTGTCCATAAGCGCCGCCCCTTCGCCGTTTTTGATTATTTTCGGTGCTGGGCAACCCATATTTATGTCAAACATATCAAATTTTTCAAGCAGCGGATTTTGGACAGCCTTTTGCAAAAATTCCGGCTCGTGACCAAAAATCTGCGCAATTTTCAATTTTTCCTGCTCTGTCGTCAGGGTCATGTATGCCGTTTTTGTCGGATTGACACTCATCGCGCGTGCAGAAAGCATCTCGGTGACGGTTGCATCCGCCCCGAAAAAACTTGCCACACAGCGAAAGCCAACATCTGTAACCCCGGCCATCGGCGCCAAAACAAAAGGAAAGTCAATCTCTTTTGAAGCAATTTTCATAACAAAAAATATATCACAAAAGAAAGAATGTAGCAACAGTTTTGCCCCATTCCTTCAAAAAATTCTTGTTTTCAAGCGTTGACAACCTTGCTGAAACTCTTGAAAGCGATCGACCGCTTTGGCGAAGCAACATAAAAACGTTTGGTCTGCGGGTTGAGATATTTTCTGGCTTTACGCTCCTTCAAAGAAAACTTGCCAAAATCTCTCAAAACAACCTCTCCGCCCTTGCAACACACATCGCAAACGGTTTCTTTGAAACTGCGAAGAACAAGGTCACACTTTGCTTTTGACAGATTGGTCTTTTTTGCCAAAACGGAAACAAATTCTTGTTTGTTCATAAGTTTTTCCCTCCAAAAAGATGTTTGACACAAAAGAGGGGTTTTAAACATTCTTTTGTTTTGGAAGAAGTTTGACAATCACGGGTGCAGTCAGAACAAGATAAGTCACTCCGCCCAGTCCAACGCCAAGAACGATGCTTGCAAAGTCTGGCATTCTGGTGCTTTGAACAAAAAAGTGGACAGCCAAAAACATCACAAATGCGGAAAAAAGCAGGTCAAAAAGGTCACAAAATTTGAGCGAAAATGCCAAAAGTTTTTTCAGCCTGACAAGGCAAAGAACGGACATTGTTGCAGAAAGAAGGATGTTGCCCAGCACCAAAGCAAACACATTGAAACTTGGCAAAGCGGCCAAAACGAGTGATGCCACAGTTTTGACAACTCCTCCGATTGTGGAGAAAAGAAGAATGCTTGAAAACTCGCCCTTCGCCTGCAAAAGCATTGTGAAATATTGAGATATTGCCGTCAGCACGATTGAAAATCCGCCATAAAAAGTCAAAAGGTCGGCTGTCCGCAGAAGTTGAGTGCTGAGTTTTGGAAACAAAATTGGAAAAAGCAGTTTGGAAAGCGCAGTTATGCCGAAGGTTGAAGGCAGAATGCAAAACAGCAGTGTCAGAAGTCCGCGTTCGACCACTGCGCGTGCACCTCCGCCGCGAGAGAACAAAAAGGAGACATTTGGCAAGAGCGTTGTTGTGATTGCAATGGAAATGATAAGCGGAAAATTCAGCACCGAGCCCACAATGCCTGTTTGCAGCCCATAAAGTTCGGTGGCAAGGGCTTGCGAAGTCACGGCTTTTGAAAGTCTTGAAAGGATGAACAAGCCATCAACAGCGTTTGCAAGTGGGATGACTGATGCGGAAAGCATAAGGGTGAAATTTGCACTGTCAAACTGCCTGCGAGCCAAAAGGTTTTCCGTTTTGTTTGGCGTGCGCGCAAACACAAATTTTCTTTTCTTTGAAGAAAAAAGGAAGGTGACAAAAAGATAGATGTTGGCAACAAGTTCGCTCATCACAATGCCGACAAACGCCCCAAACACACCTTTGCTTGTGCCATATTTTGAAAAAAGAAAGGCAAAAAGCAATCCAAAAACAAATTTGAACACCTGCTCCAGCACCTGACTGATGGCTGTTGGAAACATGTTTTCAAAGCCCTGAAAAAAACCTCTCAGTGCCGCAAGCCCAGCCCCCAACGGCAGAAGCAGAAGAAAAAGCATATATGAACTTTGTGCATCCACCCCCTGCAAAGCGGAAATAAATTTGCCAAAAAACAAAAAAATTGCACCAATCACAGCGCCAATCACAACGCTTGTGACAATCGCTCTGGACAAAAAAATGCCAATCTTCCCGTTTTCGTTTTTCGCCCGCGCGGACGAGATGAGTTTTGTCAGGCTGTTTGTGACGCCTCCGCAAGTGACAACGAGAGCAAAAAGATAGAGCGACATCACAAGTTGAAACATTCCAACGCCTTCAATTCCAAGCAGATTGGCAAGAGGAAAGCGAAAAAGAGCGCCCAAAATTTTGCAAATCAAGCCGCTGGCACACAAAACAAGCGTGTTGACGCTCAAATTTGTTGGTTTTTTCTTCATAAAAGCACCCATTTTTTGATATGATGAAGAATAAAAACAAAAAATATTCAGAAAATTTTGAAAAGGGTATTTACAAAATCAAAAATTTGTGTTATACTTGTGGTGAAAAACCAATGAAAAAGGAGCGTGGATATGCCAGATTATATTTATGAAAAATCAAACAGAAGCCACCCAGGCATCACAGTTATGCAAAACGGAGACCGCAATGCGTTTCCAATTGCAACATTCATTGACAACCTCAATGGAATAAACAATATGCTTAACGGCGAAAGCGAATTTTACACACTTGTGACCACTGGGGTCACGAACCGTGAACAACTCAATTCGCTCATCACGGTGACAAAAAATTTCCTTGACCAAACAGAACTTTTGATAAACCTCAAAAATTTGGGAGAAAAAGTTCATGTCCCAGATTTTGAGTATTTCACGGCAGAATTTGACCGCATTATGAGAACAACAAAATCCAACAGCACAGGAAGAATTTCAAACGCGCAGGAACTTTACAAATCCGTGTCGTCTGTTTTGCAAGATTGTGTTGAGAAAAACACCGAAAGAGGTGTGAAACGCGGACTTATTTCCAAAAATTTCAACAAAGCATAACTCTTTGAGAAAGCAAGTTTTGTTAAATAAAAGTGCCGAGGAAATAAAAATTTGAAGACAAATTCAAAACAAAAAACAAGGTTGTGGACACCTTGTTTTTTTCATTTTTTTGATTTTTTTTGTTTTTTCGTTTTTCAGTGTTGGAAGTGTTTTTCTTTTCCTTTTCCTCAATTTTTTGTTGAAACTTCACTTTCCCAATTCTTTGACAGGAAACGGCGTTGCAGTCATTCTTTTTGAACCTTCACTTTTTGAAAGCGGGTCGGCAGATTTTTCCTCGCCAACTTTCTCTATCGTGGTTCCTCCAAACAGCACATTCAAGTTTTCACTTGCCTTTTTGGCATTGAGAATGGCACTTTCAATCAATGCCTTAGCAGCATCATCGGTGGCAGTTGGCTCTGGAGTTGGTGAAGTTTTGCCCTCTGGAGCCCGAGTTCTCTCTGACGGCCGCGATGTTCTGTTTGGTGCAGGTGGGCGTGGAACATATGTTGACGACCCCTCCAAAGTGGATGGGGTATAGTTTTTCATATCAAATACGAATGTTTTTGGGCTGTTGACAGGTGATGGCTTTTTGATTTTTGGCTTTGCGGACAAAGATTTTTTGTCCTCTTTCTTCTCTGGTTTTTTATCCTTTTTTGCCTCAACCGTTGTTGTGAATGTTTTGTCGCGTATGTTTTTGATTGGTGTCAAATAGCCCTTCAAAATTGTTGCACCTTCGCCGTCTTTGGCAATTTCTGCCAACATTCCGCTTTTGATGAGCAGAATGTCAAGCAGCCTTTTTTGTGTTGCAAAATCGCGCGAAAGGTCCATTCCTCTTTCAAAATATTTTCCAAGCAAAAGTTTGAAGTCAAGTCGGATTTTTGCGCCTTTGTCACCCAATCGGTCAAGCAGCGCAAGAATTCTGACAACATAAAGCTGCCCCAAAAGATCATATAGTTCTCGCGAGAACAAAAACTCTTCTCTCTGGAAGTGCAACAGGTTTCTCAAAGTCTCATCTTTTTCGATTGTGCTTTCATCGCGCTTGATGTTCCAGCGTTCAAATATATGTGCCCGAAACTGTGGGCTGTAAACTTCCAAAACTTCGTCAAGAAAGGTTTCGTGTTTGATGCTTTCGTCAAAACTGCTCTCCATTTCAATGATGAAAAGTCTGGCTTTGCAAAAACTTTCGTCAATCTCAAGGTCTATGCGGAAATTCAAAATAAATTCCCCAAGCCGCGTTGATGCCCGAACAACATTTCCATCAACCTCGCCAAACTGTTTTGGAGTTTTGATGAGTGCCTCTTTGATGTTGTCCGCAATTTTATATTCCTTCCCGTCAAAAGTCCCAAGCAAATTGTTGCGTTGTTTACGCTCAAAATTCAAAATGTCAAGATATTCCCTCTCAACTTTTTCCGCATCCAAAACATTGGGCGTGGTTTGAGCCGTTGACGCATTTTCAACTGCGTTTTGCGTGCCATTTGTGACCTTTTTCGAACCTTTTCCTCTTCCCATATCAACATTATACAACACAATTTTGGCTTTTGCAAGATTTTTCTTGAAAATTTATTTTTTTGAAGCCTTTTTTGTCTTGACGCGGCCAAGAGTGTTGTTGTCTTTTTTGCGGTCTTGAAGTTGTGGCACAGGGTTTGGTTTCACCTCAAAACGATAGTCCTTTCCAAACTGTTCAATGTGATTTTGAATGGTCATATGCCCCGCCTCTTTTTCCGGTTTTTGATTGGCTTTGTTTTGATATTTGAAAAAGTTTGCGTTGTCCGGAATGTCGTTGATGTTGCAATAGCCCTCACGGTCAGCGGTGTTTTCCACAGTGTTTTTCAAGATTTTGCGAATATACTCCGTGTTGGATTTGAACGCAACAAGTTCTGGAAAGTTGCCGTCTGGAATGACATCTTGCCAATCTTTCTTCTCATACTTCCTCAAATTTTCAAGCGAGGCGTGAAGATGTGCAATTTCTTGCTCCAAAAACCTTTCCCAAATTTTTTTCACATTCGGTTCGCTTTCGTCATTCAACATTGAATAGTAAAGATAGCATTCGACATATTCGTGCATAAGACACATCTCAAACCAACTCGGGTTTGGGTCAATCAAACTGCCATACTGTGACACGTGCTGCTCCTCAACCATTCCAATTTCGGTGTATAACTTGCGTCCCTTTTCGTTTTTATAAAAACCGCCCAAATTCATATAATAGTTCATTGTTTGCTGCTCTGCGGCGGTGATGATTGAAACCGCACATTTGGTGAAGGGGTCGGCCTTGCGATTGTCAATCGGCTGCTTGACACTGTCATATGGATGACGATGATGTGAAATTGTTGGCCTGCCCGGCGTGATTTCGGTGTAGTCGCCCACATAGTCCTCCGCCTTTGCGCCCATATCGCTCTCCAAAAGGTTGGAATAGCGATACAAATGGTCAAAGTCCTCCAAAAGAGCAAAGTCCAGCGCATCTTTCACGTGCTTATCTTTCACCTTCTGTGCCAAAAAAGCGGTCAAGTCAACCGCAAGTTGTTCATAGCCAATCGTGGTTTCAAGCAAATTTTCGTCAACAGGTTTCAAGCCGGCAATCACTTTTTGTTGCTGCTGTTCACTTCTGCGCACAAGCGCCAGCATACGCCTAAGGTCATTGTCCGCGCTGTGCCTGTGAAAATTGTGTGAAAACCACACCGCCTCATACTCCGTGCCGTTCATCAAGATGCAACGAACACGCGTGTATGGACTGGCCTCCATCTTCTTGTATGGCTTTGGCGCAAGGTCGTCCCAACTCATAATGATGCTTTCAAGTTTCTTTGGTTTTTCCAAAAACGGATTAAATTTCATATAAACCTCCATTTTTGTATTTTTGCCAACTTTGCTCCCTTTATTCTCAAACACAAACTTTTCACGCGAGACCTTTATTGCGAAACTCATTGACAAACACACCAAATTGAGTTATAATATTGTTATGAAAAGGAAATTTTATTTTGGACAACGCGTTCCAAAAAGCCAAAACAACACATATGGTTGGGTTGCAGACATTTCAACCTCAGAAATCGCCACAGACACTCCAATCATCATTTGTTTGCCAGGAAATGGGCTTAACACAGCAAAAGGCGCAAACGGTTTTTGTAAAAGAGCGGAAAAACTGCTTGGGTTGGAAAACGCGCCTCACCGCGACCAAATTTGCAAAATCTATTGCCTGCAATATGGGGACGCTTCTGACACTCGCCAAATTGTTGACGTTGGCTCTGTTGAGCAGAGTTATTTCGAAGCAAAATGCCACCAAAAAGCTTTTGACGAAACAACTTTGAGTGCCATTAACAAAGAAAATATAGGTCTTATTGAAAGTTTTGCAGACGACCTTGTTCAAGGTCTTTTCAAAAAAATGGTTGAAGACAAAGATGGGAATTTAAGACCATTCTCTGCCATTCAAAAAGATTTCAGAAAAGTCTCTTTTCTCTCTTTTTGCTATGGCTCTGTCATCCAACTTGCAATCAATCTTCGCCTACACGAATATCTATCCTCCAAAGGCTTGTCCTCAGAAGCCATAAAAAATCTTGAAAGCCAAATATGCGTTTTGCAAGCCGCACCAATATGCGAAAACTCACCAACCGCCCAAACAACCAAAAACTTTATCAATTTGTCTGACCTGGACACAAGAAAATGCCCAATAAACATTCGTTCGATGCAACGCTTTTTGGCGATGCCTCCAGAAGAGCAAATGACGACTTTTGGTGGAGTGTATAGAGAAACCCCTTCTGATGTGATTTTTGTGGGAGAAGCCCATTCTGATTCTTCACAAATTGGTGTGCAACACGAATCAGAGTTCTATTTGTCATTTGAAGAAGATTGGGCAGACGATATACCTGCCGAAACCCGTGAAGGAGGCTGCCTTCCAATATCTTTGGCATCTTGTCTGCGATTTTCTGTTCAAAACGCCATCAAAAACTCTCAATCTTCGACTTTTGCCCCTCTGGATTCCGAAAAAATGACTGATCAATGCCAAGTTATAACTGACAAAGCAAACAAAAATCCACAAATCAAAGCTCAGGATTGCCTTGAAGTAATATCTCTTTCTGCACCGCGTGAATTATAAATTTCTTATTCCAAGTCTTTTTGGAGATTTTGTTTTTTCTCAAAAAATCTTTACACCAAGCAATTTTTGTTGTAAAATGGTTTGGAAGGATTTTGAAGGAGGGAAAAATGATTATTGACGGAAAAGCCATCGCGCAGAGCATAAGAAAGAATGTTGCACAGCGCATCAAAGAAAATTTTTCTGCCGAGAACGCCCCGTGCCTTGCCTGCATCCTGGTTGGAAACGACAAAGCAAGCCAAATCTATGTCAATTCAAAGAAGAAGGCGTGCGAAGAGTGCGGCATCAAATCACTGATTTTGAATGTGCCGGAAGATGTTTCAAAAGCAGAACTTGTTGCCCTGATTGAAAAACTCAATGCAGACAAAAATGTTTCTGGCATTTTGCTGCAATTGCCGCTGCCAGACCATTTGAGAGCGGCACAAAATGAAATCATAAACACCATTTTGCCCACAAAAGATGTTGACTGCTTGACTGACCTCAATCTTGGCAAACTCTTTTCTGGAACATCGCAAATTGCTCCTTGCACGGCAACCGGAGTGATGAAAATTTTGAAGTCGGCGGGCGTTTCGCTTGACGGAAAAAAGGTGTGCGTTGTTGGACGAAGTTTGCTTGTTGGAAAAAGTGTTGCGGTGCTTTTGCAAAACGAAAATGCCACAGTCACCGCCTGCCACAGCCACACAAAAAATCTTGAAAAAGAAGTCTCGCAGGCCGATGTTGTGGTGGTTGCAGTCGGAAAGCCAAAGATGATAACTGCCGATTTCATAAAACCTGGTGCGGTTGTTGTGGATGTTGGCATCAACCGAACAGATGAGGGGCTTTTTGGAGATGTTGACTTTGAAAATGTCAAAGACAAATGCTCTTGCATCACTCCCGTGCCGGGTGGCGTTGGACCATTGACAGTTGCGTGCCTTATGGAAAACACCCTGACACTGCATATGCTGGAAAATAAAATTTCAAAAACTGAAAAATTTGCGCCAAAGCATTGACAAAAAGGGTGAAAATGAATATAATAAGGATGTTTTCGCTGAAAAACATCCAAATATGCAGGGTTGGCTGAGCGGTCGAAAGCGGCGGTCTTGAAAACCGTTTTATCGAAAGGTAACTGGGGTTCGAATCCCTAACCCTGCGCCATTAGGGAATAATACGAACCCAGAAAATGAGTTCGTATTATTTTATTCACAAGATTATTTTGGTGCAATTACATATTTTGAAATATAAGAAAAGGACCTGAAATTTCAGGTCTTTTTTATTGTATGATAAGACACCCCCTATATAAATTTTTGCCTTTCGGTTTTTGTTGTGGCATAATTCTCGTTTTAGTCAACGCGAAAAAAATTTTGCTGCTGCCATTATCAGTCAAATTTTTGTGAATATCTGTTGGATAAAGTCAAAACAAAATTTTGGCTTTATTTTTTATTATAACAAAATTTTTTGTCTTTTTCGTTGACTAAAACAATAAGCCAGAAAAGTATTGCCATTTGCCGAATTATGCCCTTGTTTAGAATTGCCGAAAGGCAAAAATTTATATAGGGGGTAAAAAATATGCAAAAAGTGGTTTATTCGGTCTCAAAAGTGAATCACAGAGACGAAAAAATGACAGGTGTTGGATACCTTGCAGAAGGAAACTTGCTTATACCAGCAATTTCAAGCAAAGGCAATCCATACATCCGCGTATTTGAAAATGTTGCAGACAAATGCAAACCTATCGGACAAAACGCAACAGAATTCAAAGGCTACATAACAGTTGCATATACAGATGTCGCTGTAAAACGAGAAAAAGA
>CANQNH010000019.1 GCA_947625165.1 uncultured Clostridia bacterium | reverse complement strand
ACGGCTTTTGTTTGAGTTCTTTCAGATATTCCGTCTGCCCTTCAAGAAAGGCATCTCTCAAAACAGTGTTCTTTGCCGAGACATTGTTCATTTCTGCAACATCAGTCATATCAACAAAATTTTTGCTCATCGGTGAAACCTCCAACCGATAAGATGATATCACATCAAGCCCTGTTTGTCAACACCAATTTTGGCTTTTCATTTTTTCTTTCTTGAAGTGCCGGAAATATATGCTGTTGGCTGGTTTGGAGGATTGTTTGAAAAAAGTTCAACCAAAACAGCATCTTCGCCGACTTTCACAATCTGACAAAGAGGGATGAAAAGTTCGGGAGCGTTTTTAAAGACATTCCAAAAATTTTTCTCGCCCGGCACGACAATGCCTTGAAGATAGCCATTCTCCAAATTAAAGACAATGTCAATGATGTGCCCCAGCCTGCGCCCGTCAACAACATTGACAACTTCTTTGCACCTAAGTTCCAAAAATGAAGTATCCATATCGCAATATATGTCACATTTTGTCAAATAATGACAAGCATATTCTATTCAATAAAATTTTTGATGGTTTTGAGGGCGTTCTTTTCAAGCCGCGAAACCTGCGCTTGAGATATGCCAACCTCTTCGCTGACTTCCATTTGTGTTTTTCCAACATAATATCTCATCAACAAAATTTCTTTCTCTCTGTCGGAAAGGTTTTTTATCGCCTCTTTGAGAGAGATTTTTTCCATAAGTTCGTCATCACAATTTTTTTCATCGGCGATTTGGTCCATAATCCTTATCGTTTCGTTGCAATCATTATATATCGGCGCTGACAACGAAACAGTTTCGCTGATTGCGTCAAGCGCAAAAGTCACTTCTTTGAGTGGAAGTTCAACAAGTTTTGCAATTTGTTCAAGGCTGGGCTCAGCGTTGTTTTGCTTGATGAAACTCTCTTTGGCTTGCAAAGAACGATAGGCAACATCTCTGATTGAACGACTGACGCGCACCGAGTTGTTGTCACGAAGATATCGGCGAATTTCCCCAACAATCATTGGCACAGCATAGGTTGAAAATCTGACGCCAAGTGTGTCATCAAAATTGTCAATCGCTTTAAGCAGCCCCACGCATCCAACCTGAAACATATCATCCGCTTTGTCGCTGTGCCCCGCAAATCTCTGCACAACGGAAAGCACCAACCTCAAGTTTGCCACAACAAATTTGTCTCTGGCAAATTCATCACCTGCCTTGACTTGTTTGAGCAACTCCATCACTTCAGTGTTCTTAAGTTTTGGCAAAGTTGCAGTGTTGATGCCTGCAATCACAACTCTGTTTGACATATCTCCACTCCTTTTTTGAGCGTTTGGAAATATGTTGCCCTATGGAATGAAAAACTATGCAAAACACAACATTTTTGACAAAAAAAGTCAAAAAAATCGATTTTTTTGCATAATTTTTGCATATTTTTCGTTATTTTTTTACTTTTTTAAATTTTTATTTTATTTTTTTATTTTCTTTTTTACTTTTAAAATTAAGTTTTTTATCGCCTACATTTTGCTTATTTTTAAACATTTTTTGTTCTGTTTTTTGTTATCTTGTCTTTGTTATTTTTAAATTTAAAAAATCAAATTTCTCCAGCTTTTTCCAGTTTTTTTCGAAGTTTTGAAAGAATTTTTTTCTCAATGCGTGAGATGTAACTTTGACTGATGCCCATCAAATCGGCAACTTCTTTTTGAGTTTTTTCTTCGTTCCCTGCAAGCCCAAATCGGAGATACATAATCATCTGCTCTCTCTGTTCCAAATGCGAAACCACTTCCAAAAGCACTTGTTTTTCTGCAGAAATTTCGATGTTTTTTGAAACGCTCTCTTCATCCACCGGAATGATGTCCGCCAGCAAAAGTTCATTTCCATCACCATCTGACGAAAGCGGCTCGTCCAAAGATATCTCGTTTTTCATTCGGGTGTTTTTGCGAAGTTGCATCAGAATTTCATTTTCAATGCACCTGCTGGCATATGTTGCAAGTTTGATGTTTTTGTCCAAACTGTAAGTCTTGACGGCCTTTATCAGTCCAATCGCGCCGATGGAAATCAAATCTTCAAGTTCAATTCCAGAGGTTTCAAATTTTTTTGCGATGTAAACAACAAGCCTGAGATTGTGCTCAATCAATTTGTCTCTGGCGCTTGTGTCACCACTTTGCATCTGCTCCAAAAGCCAAGTCTCCTCGCTTGATGGCAAGGGTTGCGGCAAAGCCTTGTTTCCACAAATGAAACACATAATGCGCTGCACACTTTGAGAGCAATCTCTTCTTAAAAGTTTCCAGAAAAACAGTTTGATTTTGAATATTATTTTCATTTTCAACTCCTTTTGGCGTTTTTTGTGCCGTTTGGCATAAGTTTGATTTTCATCTTGTTTTTTAATTCTTTTGTCGTCCATTTTTCATTCTTTTGTTTTGTGATGTTATGATTTTTTTCGTCTTTGCACAGTTTTTAGATGGGTTTTATCTCAGCAAACACTGCTTGACAAAATCACATCGCTGCCAAAGGCCTCATTAAAATTTTTCAGACAAAGCCCCAGCATCGCCCCCTCCAAAACCTTGCCAGCAACAGCCATCTTGTCTGCCTGAAACACCAATATTTTGTTGTTGCTGCCAAGTGTGTTGAAGTTGATGTAGTGAGCAAACTTCAGCATTTTCAATTTGTCTGTGTGTCTCAAAACATCCTCCAAATCAATTTCTTTGAAAAGTGTGGAAAAGACACGATAGTTTATCAAACTCACAGGGCTGTCGGTCAGTGGGTCTGTCAGCATATTTCCGCTATCAAGAAAAGCTTTCCATTTGCCGCAACTGCCACCAATTTGAATTTCAACATCATAGCAAAACTTTTCAACATTTCTTTTTCGAAAAATGGCCTTACACAAAAGTTTGACAACAACAAACACGGCAACAATCACTGCCAAAATCATCAGAAGAGAGCGTGTTCCAAATGCCCCCTCAAAAAAATATGCCGCCCCACCATACAGAAACGCGCTTGCAAACTGCGTTGCAAAAATCTGCAAGAATTTTTTGAGCCTTCGAAAGCGAAAAGAAATGCAGATAGTGATGGTCATTATTCCAACTTGCACCAAAACCCACCCAAAAGAAGAAAGAAAGAGCAATGGCATAACAACCGTCAGGCACGCGCCGAGAAAGGCGGAAAGAAAAAACAATCTCCCCTTTTCGTGCAAAAGCAGTGCAGTTGTTTTCAAAACAATGAGATTGATGAAAAAGTTTTCCAAAAGAACATACTCGACAACAATTTGCATACCATCATTTTATGAAAAAACGCACACTCTCCCCTGCAAAAAAAATGAAAAAAAGAGCAAAATTTGCTCTCTTTTTGTCTAAACAGTTTCCTTTGCCACTTGTCAGTTATTTTTTGTTTTTGTTTCTGATTTTCTCAATCCAAGGTGGAACAGAATTGATTTTTGGATTGACATCAACGCGCGATGTTGTGTCATTCTGCTCAACCCTGACATTGTTTTGTGGTTGTTGCTGAGGTTGTGGCGCATAGCCAAACGGGTTGAAGCCCCTAAATCTTTCCTCCGGAGCAGGCTCTGGCTTTTCTTCTGGGGCTGGCTCTTCTGCCTCCTCTTTTTGACGCTCTTCCTCTTCAATTTCCTCTGGGCTCTTGAAACCTGTTGCGATGATGGTGATTTCAACTTCATCACGCATTTCTGGGTCAATGCTGCTGCCAAAAATCAGGTTGCAAGATGGGTCAATGACCTCTTTCACCATATTTGCCGCCTCGTTGACCTCACGCAAAGTGATGTCACTTCCGCCTTTGATGTTCAAAACAACTCCCGTTGCTCCCTCAATGGTTGTTTCAATCAGAGGTGATGCAACTGCTTGTCGAACAGCCTCCAAAGTTTTGTTTTCTCCTTTGCCGTGTCCAATGCCCATATGTGCAAGTCCACGATTTTTCATAACTGTGCCAATGTCAGCAAAGTCAAGGTTGATCATCCCTGGGAAAACGATAAGGTCTGAAATGCCTTGAATGCCTTGACGCAAAACATCGTCCGCATATCTGAACGCCTCAACCAAAGTTGTTTTTTCCGGCAAAATTGTCAACAATCTCTCGTTTGGAATGATGACGATTGTGTCAACATATTTTTTCAACTCGTTGATGCCCTTTTCGGCATTTTCCATTCTCTTTCTGTTTTCAAATTGGAATGGTTTTGTCACAATGCCAACTGTCAAAATGCCAAGTTCTTTTGCAATCTGAGCAATCACCGGAGCAGCGCCCGTGCCTGTTCCGCCACCCATACCAGCAGTGATGAACACAAGGTCCGTTCCTTTCAAAATCTCTGTGATGGATGCTTTGCTCTCTTCGGCCGCCTTTCTTCCAATTTCAGGAATTGCGCCCGCACCCATACCTTTTGTCAATCTTTCACCAATTTGCAGGCGTTTTTCTGCTTTTGAAATCAAAAGTGCTTGTTTGTCGGTGTTGATTGCAACAAATTCTGCTGATGCAACATTGGCATCAATCATACGGTTGACAGCGTTGTTTCCGCCTCCACCAACTCCCAAAACTTTGATTTTTACGACTGATGTTTGATTGTTTTCCATAAACCTCTCCTTTTTTGTTTTGCCTCTCTTTGAGATAATTTTACAGCAAAATTCCTGTTTTTGCAAGAATTTTTATGTGTTTTTGCGCTATTTTCGTTGTTTTTTAGGATTTTTCTTCCAATGCAGCGTTCACAAGCCCAAGCAAACTTGCGTTTTCCGGCTTGTCCATTGCAGGAATTGGAGGAACACCATAGGCGATGTTTCGACTTATGCACTTTGCGAAGAAATCTTTTCCGCCCCTGATTTTGCTGACACCCGCGCCGCAGAGATAGATTGGATAGTATGGCACATTTTCTTTTGCAAACAACCTTATGCACTCGTTGACTGTTTGCGCGATGATGTTCAGCCGGAAAGCAACAACCTCGTTTGCAAGCGAAAGTGGGATTTTCACAACTCGTCCGCCCAGTGTCACAAGGTCATAGAAATCATTTTCGCCGCCCCGAAGAGAAAGCACAATTTTCTTTTTCAAATTGCGCGCATCGTTATAGGCAATTTCGCACGCCTCAGCCAAGTCGCTGGTGATATAACTTCCGCCCATCGAAAATGAGGTCAAGTTTGAAAGCCCATCACCTTTGACGAACGCGATGCTGGTCGAACGCGCCCCAACATCAATCACGATGCAAGTTCTTTCGCGCTCTTCTTTTTCAATGATGAGCATAGCCTCGCAAAGCGCCTCGCTCAAATATTCCACCTGCTCAATGCCGAGCCTTGCGAAAATTTTGTTGAAGTTTTTGATGAATGACGACTGCGCCATTATGATTGAAAGTTCTGCCAAAATCTTTGATGCTTTCAGCCCAAGCGGTTGATTTGTTTTTCTGCTGTCGTCAAGTTCGAAGAAAATCGGGTTGACCGAAAGCACTTCCATTCCGTCTTCAATCACATCTTTTGAATCCTCTGCGGACAGAGCCTGCAAGTCGCTTTGTCGGATGTTTCTCTTATGTTTGAAAGACACTTGCTCCCTTGCCGTGACAACTTTGGAAAATTCCGCAGGCACACCGACATAGATTTTTTGGATTTTTTTCTTGTAAACCGACTGAATTTCCGCAAACAGCGTTCTGACCGCGTCTTCCAAAAGGTTTTGTTCGATGAACTCCCCCTCAAAAAAACCTGCATACTCCACCTGCGAACGTGCCTTGATGTTGAAAATGCCGTTGACACCCTTTTGTGCAACCACACACGAAAGTTTTGACGAACCAATTTCAACCACAGTGACAATGTTTTCCGCCATAAAACCCCTCTTATGCAGACATAATACAACAAAATCAGACAAAATGTCAAACAAATTTGATAAATATTTGAAAAAATTTATAATTATACATTTTTTTCGCATAAACTTGAAACCCAACTTTTTGCGCCAAAATCAAACGAGAATGCTGTCGCGCCCGCCAAAAGTGATTGACAACAAAAAATGCATAAAATTTTTATGCTTTTTGCCAAAATAAAAGGATGCGAAAATTGGGAAATGTCATTTTTTTCTTGACAAAAGCCACCCGAAAGTGCGACAATGTGATGTGTGAAAATAAGATACAAAAAATTAAACGGAGAAAGCAGATGATTGATATAAATCTCATAAGAACAAACAAAGAACTTGTCAAAGAAAACATCAGAAAAAAGTTTCAAGACCAAAAATTGCCACTTGTGGACGAGGTTGAGCAGTTGGACAAAAAATCCCGCACACTCAAACTTGAAGGTGACAGTCTGCGCCAGAGCCGAAACACTCTTTCCGCGCAAATTGGCGCTTTGATGAAAGAGAAAAAGGTTGACGAGGCAGAGAAAATCAAAGAACAGGTCCGCAAAAACAACGAGCGTATTGCAGAGATTGAGAAAGAAGAAGAGGTTTTGGCGGAAAAAATCCGCAAAATTATGTTGACAATTCCAAACATCATTGACGAAAGCGTGCCAATCGGCAAAGACGACAGTGAAAATGTTGAGATTGAGCGTTTTGGTGAGCCAACTGTTCCAGATTTTGAAGTGCCACATCACGCAGACATATTGGAAAGCATCAACGGCCTTGACAAAGAAAGTGCTGGCAGAACGAGCGGAAACGGGTTTTACTATCTCATTGGCGATGCCGCCCGCCTTGAAACCGCGATGATAAATTTTGCGCGCGATTTTATGATTGAAAAGGGGTTCACATATTGCATCCCGCCGTTTATGATACGTTCAGATGTTGTTGACGGTGTGATGAGTTTTGCCGAGATGAACGCAATGATGTATAAAATTGAAGGCGAGGATCTTTTCCTCATTGGAACAAGTGAGCATTCAATGATTGGAAAGTTCAAAGGGCAACTTTTGAAGGAAAGCGAACTGCCAATCACAATGACATCATACAGCCCGTGTTTCAGAAAAGAGGTCGGCTCGCACGGCATTGAAGAGCGTGGGGTCTATCGTGTTCACCAATTTGAAAAAGAAGAGATGATTGTCATATGCAAACCCGAGGACAGCAAGAAGTGGTATGACAAAATGTGGGCATACACAGTTGAGATTTGCAGGAGTTTGGACATTCCTTGCAGAACTTTGGAGTGTTGCAGCGGTGACCTTGCCGATTTGAAAGTGAAGAGTTGCGATGTTGAAGCGTGGAGCCCAAGACAGAAAAAATATTTTGAAGTTGGGTCTTGCTCCAATCTTTCGGATGCACAAGCGCGCCGACTTGGAATAAGGGCAAAAGGCGAAAAGGGGTCATATTTCCTCCACACTCTCAACAACACAGTTTTGGCATCTCCAAGAATTTTGATTGCCTTTCTTGAAAACAACCTTCAAAAAGATGGCAGCATCAAAATTCCAAAAGCGCTGCAACCATATTTGCAAGGTCAAGAAAAAATCGTTCCAAAAAAGTGAACAACAGCAAGTCAAGCAACAAAAATCAGTCTTTTTAGGGCTGATTTTTTCTTGTCATATCAACAATTCCAATTTTCCATCCGATTTTTCATTTCTTATTTTAAATTCTTAAATTTTCAAATCACCTTCACACTTATTTTTGTTCGAAAAACTGCGTTATTTTTTCATAACTTTCACTCCTGCAAATCCAACAAAAAAAGAGCATTTATGCTCTTTTAATTTTCTTGTTTCCAGTCTGCCGAAAAACCTATTCCAAACTTACAAGATAGTAGTAAACAGGTTGTCCACCATTGGCAACAGTCACTTCGCAATCAGGATATTTTGCCGCCAATTTCTCTTGAAGGGCATTTGCCTCATCTTCGCGGATGTCCTCGCCATAGAACAAAGTGATGTTCATCACGCTGTCATCAAACATCGCCTCAATCAACTTTTCGGTGGTTTCGCTGACCAAATTTCCTTTTGCCAAAATGGCCTTATCATCCAGTCCAATGATTTCGCCTTTTGTCAGGTCAAAGCCGTCAACGTGTGTGTCACGCACAGCATAGGTCACCGAGCCGGAACGAACGCTTTTTGTTGCCTCCAACATTGCTGCTTCATTTTCTTCAACAGATGCATCCGGATTGAAAGTGATTGCAGCAGAAATGCCCTCTGGAACGCTTTTTGTTGGAATGATGATGAGGTTTTTGTTTGTCACATCGTTTGCCTGTTGCGCTGCCAACACAATGTTTTTGTTGTTTGGAAAAACAAACACATTTCTTGCAGGAACTTTGTCCGCAGCCGTTGCAATATCTTCTGCGCTCGGGTTCATCGTTTGTCCGCCAACAATGATTTCATCAACGGTCAACTCTTTGAAAATCTGTGAAAGTCCTTCGCCCGGAGCAACAGCAATCATTCCCAGTTCCTTGCTTTCCTCAACCGCTTGAGCCTTCTTCTTGAGTTCACGATTTTGCTCTCGCATATTCTCAATTTTGAGGTTGTAAAGTTCGCCAAGTTCAAGTGCATAGCCAAGTGCCTTGTTTGGTTCGTTTGTGTGAACGTGCACTTTGACAAGCGACAAATCGCCGATGCAAATCACACTGTCACCAATCTCCATAAGTTTTTCACGAAGTTTGGTGATGTCAACCTCAGTTGTTTTCTTGAACATATTGATAATCATATATTCAGTGCAATATCCATACTCAATGTCGCCCAAATTGTTGATGTCAGCAATCACATCGTCAACCGTTTGAGGTTTGGTTTCGTCCTCAAAGGTGTATTCCAACTCCTCGCCCATCAAGAAACGATAAAATCCCGTGAAAATAACCAAAATTCCTCGTCCACCGCTGTCCACAACGCCCGCTTTTTTCAGCACAGGCAACATTTCAGGCGTTTGCTTCAAAATTTCTTCGCCCGTTTCAAGCACTTTTTTCAGGAAAACTTCAAAATCGTCCTGTTTCTTTGCAAGGCTGACAGCATTTTCTGCCATAACCCTGATCACCGTCAAAATTGTGCCTTCTTTTGGCTTTGTGACTGCCTTATAGGCAATCCCTGCCCCTTCCTGCATCGCTTTTGCAAAGTCTTTTGTGGAGATTTCTTTGCAATTTTTGGTGACAGAGCAAAAACCTTTGAAGATTTGTGATGTGATGACACCGCTGTTGCCCCTTGCACCGCGCAACGCACCCTTGGCAAAAGCATCCGAAAGAGATGTCAGGTCAGTTCCTGTGCATTTGTTGATTTCTCCAACAGCAGATTTCATCGTCAGAAACATATTTGTTCCCGTGTCACCATCTGGCACAGGAAAAACGTTCAAACTGTCGATGTATTCTTTGTTTTGTTCAAGCAGGCTGACACCTGCCAGGACCATCTTCTTAAAAGTTGCCCCGCTTATTGTTTTTTGCATATCTTATGCTCCCTATCTTTCTCACACGCAGACGCCAACAACGTGAACATTCACGGTGTCAACAATCATTCCTGTGAAATTTTCAACTGAATATTTGACCGATTTTTTGAGAGATTCCGCAACCGCGCTGATAGACACACCATATTTGAAAATACAGTGCAAATCAATGAATATGCGATTATCGATGTGGCTTATGGTCACACCTTTGGAATATCTTTCTTTTTTGAAGAGTTCGCGTGCACTTTCGCGGAAATTTTTTGACACAAGGTCAACCACGCCATAGCAGTCAAGTGCAACAAAACCAGCAACAGTGGCAATCGCACTGTCGCTGATTGAGATGTTTCCATAATAGTTGTTTGTGTCAACTGTCAAAGGACCGACCTCCAAAATTATGTTTTTAAGAAAATTGGATTTAAGGTTTCTCAACAAAAGAAGTTCTTGTCCCAAGAAACCAAAAGACGCAAGAACACTCCTCGCTTTAATAATAATACAGCAAACTTGGAAAAAAAACAAGCAATTTGACCCGAAAACACAAAATTTGTGGCGTAAAAGGAAGATTTTTGCAAAAGTTTAGGGTTGTCAAAGCAATTTTTGCATAAAAAACGCTTGATTTTTTTGTTTAGGCGTGATATAATCTCTTTCGAAAATGAAGAAAATTCATTTGCTGACAAGAAAAAAAAGGAGCAAAGATATGAGCAAAGTTTGTGAAGTGTGCGGAAAAGGAAAAATGGCTGGCAACACAGTGAGCCACTCAAATCGTAAAGCACCAAGAAAATATGATGCAAATCTTCAAACAACCGAAATTGACGGCAAAAAAGTGAAGGCTTGCACAAAATGCATCAAAAAAGCAAAGAAAAACTGAAAAATTTAAAAGTTGGAAAGTTGGAAAATTTTCAATCACAAAAGACTTGCACCAAGTGGTGTAAGTTTTTTTGTTTTAGGCTTTTGCGCCTTCACCTGATGTTGTCGGGCAAATCATTCTCAAAAAGAACCGCATCACCCGCCCTTATCACCTTCGCCAAAATTTGTTTTTGCTCTTCACGAGATTTTGCATAAAGAATTTCGCACTTATTTCCATCTGAAGAAATGCAGCCTTCCGTCAAAGCATCTTTGTTTGTTTCGTTCATAATCAAAAAGATGTCTGCCACATCTCCAACCTCTTTGCCAATTTTGAGATTGGTTTCATATTGCTGCCGTCCCAGTTCAACAATGCCAGGTGAAACAACAATCTTCCGCCCCTTAAAACTTTTCAACACATTCAGCGCATTCTGAAACCCATCAAAATTGCTGTTGTAAGCATCATCAATCACGTTTGCAAAACCGCGTATCATTTCAAGTCTGTGCGGAGTTGGCTTCAAATCCGCAATCGCCGATGCGATGTCAACATCACTCATCCCCAAAAGATATGCCATCGCTGACGCCTCCACAATGTTGTCAATGTTTGCCTCGCCAAGAAGTTGTGTGCGGACAGAATGCTCTTCACCATCCAACACCAGCGTGAACAAACTTCCCTCGCTGGTCAGTTTTATGTCTTTTGCAAAAGCAAACGAATTTTCCACTCCCACAAGAAACTTCTTCCCGCAAAAACGCTCAAAAAGTTTTTGCCCTGAAAGATTTTTGCCACTGAAAACAACAAACTTTTTTGAATGTTGACAAAGTTCAAATTTGGTGTTTTCAAGGTTTTCCAAACTGCCAAAGGTCTCCAAATGACAATTCCCAAGCGGCGTAAGCATCCCAAAATCAACTCCCGTGATTTTGCAAAGTTCGTCAATGTCGCCAACATGCCTTGCTCCAAACTCCAAAATCAAAAATTCGTCAGTTTCCTTCAAATCCTCCAGAATGGTTTTACATATGCCCATCGGCGTGTTGAAACTCCTTGGACTTGCGCACACGCGGAACTCTTTTTTCAAAATTTGCGTCAAGATGTTTTTTGTGCTTGTTTTGCCAAAACTTCCCGTGATTGCAACAATCTGACAACCCGAAATGGAGAGTTTTCTTTTTGCTTTTTTTATGTATCTCAACTTTATCATCTTTTCAAAAGGTTCAAGCAGCCAAAACGCCAAAATGTCAACAAGGGGAAGAAAAATCAAAAGCAAAAATACCAGCAAAAAATTCACCCAAAAATTTGCAATCAAACCAAAAAACAGCAAAAAAATGCAAAAAAACAGCAAAAAAATGCAAAAAAACAGCCTTTTAACGCGATTTGTGCAAACAAGAGGTGTTTTTCGACCAATCGCAAATTGGAAGCGAAACACCTTGAAAACATATTTTCCCACACGATAGTTTTCAAGTTGAAAAGTCTTGATGCAAAGCGTTGACACAGCAGCAAAAACGACAGAAATCAAAAACGCATACAAAACAAACATATTCTCCCCTCCTTTTTTCCTCGTTGACCTTGTGATGCCAACATCATCGCCCCAAGATTATCGCCTCGGCATTTCAGTCCCACAATACTTATGACGCGGATATAAAGAAATCAAACGAGTTCAAAAAATTTTGCAAAGTCATCAAAAACTCCAATCTCCTGTCAATAAAAGAAAAATGTCCAGCATCTTCCAAAATCACCAACTGACTGTGTTTGATGTTTTTGTGCAGTTTTTTTGCCATATAGAGCGGTGTTTCCTTGTCATTTTTTCCAAAAACAATCAGAGTTGGTTTTTGTATGTATGGCAAAAAATCGTCAAGATGTGTTGTCACAATGTTGTTGAAGATTTTTTTCATTCCGGCAGGCAAATTTTTATAGTCCTCACTTCCAAAATTGGAGACATCAAGCCCCAATTTCTTTCTGATTTTATATATGCACACTTTGGCATAGAAACATATGCTTCTTCTTGGTTTCAGCCCAGCGCTGTCAATAAGCACAACTTTTTGCACTTCGTCTTTGCAAAGCACTGCCAAAACAATCGCAATGCGGCCACCAAACGAATGCCCAATCAGGTTGATTTTTCTTATTCCAAGTTGTTGACAAAGAGAATAGACCATATTCGCATATGTGAAAACTGTCCAATCTTCAATTTGTTTTGAACTCTGTCCAAAGGGCGGAAAATCAATGAAAAGCGAACTTGTATTTTTCAGAAATTTATGACAGAAAAGCAGCATCTTATGGTCACATCCCCATCCGTGCAAATAGACATTCACAACATCGCTTTTCTTGTCAAAAAATCTGTAAAAAACATCTGCATCGCGAAACTTTTTAATCATATTCTCATTCTATGTTGCAAATCAAATTGTGGCACAAATTGTTGTCCTTAACAAACTTTTCTTTCTGCAAAATTTGCGGCAAATCACCCGCTCCAAGAAATAGCAAAACAGTGTCTTTTTTCGAAAATTGCATCAAAAACTCTTTCAGAACACAAAAATCATCAAAATATCTCGCATTCTTGTTGTTTTTTTGCAAAATTTCCGCCAAATCTTTCCCGCTTAAGCCCTCACATTCCTTTTCTCTGGCGGAATAAGTTTTGAAAAAAAGTGGATGCTCCAAACCTTCAAAGACTTTCAAAAATTCTGGCAAAAGTGTTTTGGTGCGAGAATATGTGTGCGGTTGAAAAATTGTGACAAGCGTTTTGCCTTTGAAAATCTTTTTTGCGGAAGAAATCGCCTTTTCAATTTCAGTTGGATGGTGCGCATAATCACAAATCACAAAATCAAAAAACGGGCAACTTTTCCTTTCAAAACGCGTTCCAACTCCCAAAAAACTTTCCAAACCCATTTTGATTTGACAATCGCCGATGCCCAATTTTTTCGCCGCAACATAGGCATAAATGCAGTTTGCAGTGTTGATTTCTTCGCATAGGTGCATATGCAAACTCATCAATTTTTTGCCTTTTTCAAATAAAGAAAAACGCAAACAGCCGTTTTGGTCGTGCCCGATGTTTTTTGCCTCAATCCCACAAAAACTGTCAATCACAATTTTTGAATTTGCCTTGAATTTGTCAAACGATTTTTTCTCGTTTTCAAATGTATGGAAAAAATCCATATGCTCTTTTTCAACATTTGTCACAACGCTCAAATATGGATGCAGAAAAAGAAAATTGTCACAATATTCACACGCCTCTGTGACAAAAAAGTCTTTCCCTCCAAGATGGAAATTTTTGCCATCAGAAATTTGATAGCCGCCCAAATGAAGTGTTGGATTTTTGCCAGCAACCCGCAATATGTTGTAAATCAATGCGGTTGTGGTTGTCTTTCCGTGCGAGCCTGCAACTGCAATCACTTTTTCATATTTATCAGAAATTTGCCCCAACATTTGCCCGCGTGACAGAATTTTTTTGCCCCAAAAATTTGCCAAAATCATCCTGGCATCGTCATCTTTGATTGCAGAAGAGCGCACAACCAAATCACACTCAAACAGATTTTTGAATTTTTCTTGACATTTTTGCAAGACAAAATCCAGTTTTTTGTCACAGAAAACGCCAGCATTTTCTTCTTCAAAAATTTCTTTTTGACGCATTATTCGTGTTTTTTTGCAGTTTTTTCCGCTTTTTTTAATGTTTTTTTGCGTTTTTTTTGTGTTTTTGAAGCATTTTTTATAGTTTTTCAAAAAATTCGATTTTTTGCCACTCAGCAAAATTTCATTTTCTTTCACAAATTCACAAACTTGCGCAAACTCTTCATCATCTTCCTTTGGCAAATCAACAACAATGCCCCTGCCCCGCAAAATTTCAACACCCCGCCCGTCACAATCATCACATCCACAAACTTTGTTTCCTTCCTCTTTCAGCATCACCGCAAGTGCGGACATCGACACGCCGCCAATTCCCAACATATAAATTTTCATCTTTCGCTCTCCACAAACTTCAATTATCATTTATGAAAATGTGTTCACTTGTGTGATTGTCAAAAACTTTAAATTTCTCAAATATCAATGGAAAATCCGCAAAACGTTTTGCTTTTTCTTTTGTTTGTGATAAAATAATCTTGACCATAAAGGTTAGATTATTAAAAGGAAGGTATAAGAACTTGAAGATTACGGACATTAGAGTGAGAATTGTCAACAACAGCAATGACAAACTCAAAGCAGTGGCTTCAATCACAATTGATGACGAACTTGTTGTTCACGACATCAAAGTGATAAGCGGAAAGGATGGTTATTTCCTTTCAATGCCAAGCAGAAAAACCAACGAAGGAGAATTCAAAGACATTGTTCACCCAATCAAAACAGAAGTGCGTGAAATGTTGAAAGAAAAAATCCTCAAAGCCTACGAAGATGCGCTTGCCTCTGCAAACGAGTAAGGTTGTTTGGAAAATAAAAAAGCCTCTTGATTTCAAGAGGTTTTTTCTTTTTTTGTGTGTAGTCACTTTTTGGCTGCTGAATTTCTTTTGATTAGAGTGTTCTGAAAAACTTCACAAAACCCTATTGACAAGCACCTCTTTTTGTGTTAAAATTCACTTTGAAAGAGAAAAGACTTTCAATTTTCATTATGGGAGGAAAAAATGATTAAATATTATGTGACTTTTTATTTTCCGGGCGCTTTTTTCGCTGAAACGGATGAAAGCGAAATCGCGTCACTCGACATCCGCAAACTCAAAATTCCCAAAACAGCGTATGGCTTCACTTTGTCTTCAAGAGAGGTTGTGAAAGGACAACGCTTTGGGAAACCAATCACATTGTCTTCTGAGGATTTGGACCCTGTCACCTATATGATTGGGACTTTCTATAGCAAAGAGCGAATTGAAAAAGAGTTTGGAAGAAATTCAAAACTTTTTGCAAATGTTGAAGACAATGGTTGGCTTGGAGCATGCAAAACAAGAATGGGAAACTTTACAAGCGTCAAAAATGAGGCAGTAAAAGAGTGTATCATTGACCCAAGCAGAATAAATGAGCAAGGGTTCATCGAAGCAGAAAAGCCAAAAGAGGAGACTTCAAAAGAGCCAAATTTGGAAGATGCAGACAAAGCAGAAAAATTTGTTGCCAAAACTTGCGGGAAAAAAGATGACGGAAAAGCAAAATAAACAACAAAAAAGCGCAAAAATAAAAAAAACGAGCATTTTGCTCGTTTTTTCTTTGATTTTCCTTGAAATTCAAATTCTGTTCAGGAAAGAGAAAACTTCTTCAATCCACTCTGTGCGAGGATGCAATTTTCCTTCTTCTTGCAATTTTTTCACTTCAAAATAGGACAGCCATTTCATATCTTGCACTTCTTTATCGTTGAATGCCAAGTTCAGCACTTGACCTTCACACTGGATGACAAAAAGTTCATAAAATCCTCTTTCATAGATTGTTTGCCCAAATTCCTCATAGGAATGTTGATTTCTGAAAGATGACAAAAATCTGCAATCTCGAAGTTTGACATTTCTGCTGAGAAGATAGCCAATTTCTTCGTTCAACTCTCTGTTGATTGCTGTGACAGGGTCTTCACCACTGCGGATGTGTCCTGCAACAGACAAGTCCCAAAGACCAGGATATTTCTTTTTTGTGGCAGAGCGCTGTTGCATCAAAACTTTGTTTTCTTCGTTGACAACAACTCCAATCACAGACCGATGCCAAAGCCCCTGTTTGTGAACATCATCACGCGGCAGCACCCCCCCCCGTTTTGACGCCATTTTCATCCAAAACATCAAAATATTCCATAAAAACCTCACAAAAATTTGATTTTTTCACTTTTCTTCCAATTTATTATATCTGCCACGCAAAATTTTGTCAATGTTTTGTGGAATTTTTTGCCAAAAACTTGTTGCTCTCCCAGCAGAATGGCAAAAACACAAGCCCCTCACTCACGTCTTTATCTTCGCCGCACAAAAAAAACAAATGAGCATCTGCCCATTTGTGATTATGTTTTTTCAAACCTCTTTTTTTCACATCAACTTGCTTCCATCGTCAGTTTCAACAACCTTCAAGATGTTTTCCTCCTTGCCATCTTGGGCGTTGTAATAAAGATAATATGTCGCGCCGTTGCGTTCTGCGTCAAACTCATAGCACAACACCTCGCGATTATAGTCCAGCGGTGCAAGCACAAGCCTTTGCCCTTTGATTTCAAACGATTTGTCAACCTTTTCTCTGGCAAGGTCGATGCCAATTCCGCCCTGCGCGATGTTGCGTTTTGTGTGATTTGTGAAGTAGGCAATCGCATCATAACCAATCACATCACCGTGCTGCAAATCCACTTTGACTTTCACAAGGTCAGGATAGAGCACCACATCTCCCTCTTTTGGCGTGATGTTGAAATATGCCTGACTTTTCAACTCTTCTTTCCAAACAACAGTTGGATTTTGAATGCCATTTTCCTTGGCAAAATCAAGTGCAATTTTTTCGGCACGAGCCATATCAATGTTTCTTTCCTCACTGTCGATGTTGCCGCTGACGGTCAAAATGTGTCCGCCCTTTTTTGTGGCTTGAACATAAATGTTCTGCCCATCGCTGTCCTTCAAAATGAAGTTGTAAGTTTCAAACTTGCCCTGAGTTTGCCCATCATATTTCAGATTTGAAATGTTTTTGAAAACCTTGTCCACATTTTGATAGGCCTGCTCTCTTGAAACCTCCGCATCGTTCAAGCCCTTGACCTGTGCATTCACAACGCTGTCAGAGAATGGCCCATCATAAATCATTGATGGATAGTCGGTGTCAGCAGCCTTGATTTGTCCAAACTCGGTCGAAAAGGCGTCATAGTCACCGTTCATCCGCGATGACGCATCCAAAATGCTGTATCCTTCCAACATTTTTTGAGAAAGTCGGTTGAGATAGCGTTTCATTTCGGTCAAACTTTCGTGCATATCATTCAGCGTTTGAAGGTCACTTTCGCTCAAACTTCCACCTTTGGCAATTTTTTCCTCCAAAACTTGCGTATAGCCCGACATCTGATTGATGAAATGCACTGCCTCCATAATGTTGTCGCTTGAAAGCGGAAGAGCAGAGATGTTGGTTTGCATATCTTTCGCATCCTGAGAAAGTTCGGTCAGCATTTTGCCTTGATAGGCATCATTTTGCGAGGCAAGAATTTTGCTGATTTTCATATCGGCATTGTTGGTGTTGTCCACAAGGTCATAATAGTTGCGCTTGTATGTGTTTTCAAGTTGCATCGAAAAATTTGTCGCCTGGCTTTGAGTTATGGCATAACCAATTCCAAAACCAATCGTGCCAGCCCCCAAAATCCCTGTTGCAATCGCCAGCCCAACAACCGCTTTGGAAAGAGATTTCATTTTTTTGTCTCTTCGAAATTCCTCTTGCGACTTCAATTTGACTGTGCCATTGTTTCTTGATTTGTTTTTCTGTGCATCTTTTTTGTTCTCAAAATTTTCTGTTTTGTTTCCAAACTTTTCTGTTTTTTCTTGAAAATTTTGATTTTTTTCAGTTTTTTGCTCGTTTTTTTGCATTTTTTCACCATTTTTTATTGAATTTTTGTTTCTCTTATTATTTTCCAAATTTTGCAAAATATCACTTTCACGCCTTTTCTCCCAGGTGTTGTCATTCACAACTTTTTTCAAATCAACATCCTTGCTCACATTTCACCTCCAAAGATTTCAAACTGCAAAAACGTGTTTTCCGATTGTGACGGTTGTTTTCTTGCTCCAAATCCACTTGTTTGTTGCTGTGGCAGGATTATAATAGAAAAGTGCACCATAGGTTGGGTCCCAACCATTCAACGCATCACGCGCGGCGTTGTAAGCGGTTTGATTTGGTTCAAGATTTATCTGCCCGTCATTGACAGCCGTGAATGCCCAAGGCTGATAAATGACGCCCGCAATCGTGTTTGGAAATTCCGAACTCTTCACGCGGTTCAATATCACCGCAGCAACAGCCACCTGACCGACATAACTCTCGCCGCGTGCCTCGGCATAGACACATTTTGCAAGAAGATAGAGGTCATTGTTTGAGGTTGAATTGTCATCCGTTTTGATTGACATCCCAAGTGCAGCCGCTGTTTTTGGGCCAACAATTCCATCAACCGCCAGCCCGTTTTTCTGTTGAAAATATCTCACAGCCTTGCGCGTCAGGTTGCCATAAATTCCGTCAACTTTGCCGGTGTAGTAGCCCCAGCGTTTGAGTTTTGTTTGCACCGTTCTTGTTTGGCTTGAAGTGAGAGCAGCCTCAACCACTTCAACATTTGATGTTCCGTTTATCACCATCACAGTGGAAACGGGAATAAAAATGAACGCAAGCGCAAATATGCAAGCAATAAGTCGTTTTTTCATAAATTCCTCCAATCATTTTGTTACAGAATTTATTATTTCCCAAATTTTTGAAATATACTCCAAATTTTCCGGGTTTTTGCTGTCAACAAAGCACACCGCTGGAAAAACGACACACCACCAATTATCACCTCGCGCCTGCCCCAAGTTGATTTTTATGCAGTCATAAACACCACTTTCCAAAACCAAATCCCCATAGGCACGTGTGGGCATATTTTCACTTGTCACAACAACTTCGGCCGCATATTTCGCCCCTTCCGCAAACAGTGCAGCATTTGCAACTTCCTCAATCAAATCCTTGTTTTCAACAATAATTTTCTGCGCCTCATCTTTGCTTTCAGCCTCTGCCAAGAACGGAAGCAAAAATTCCACAACTGCATCTTTGACAACATATTTCACGTTTTGGTCAAAATTTGAATTGGAATTTGCAACAATATGAATGCGCATAAAATCCTGCTCGGCATTCACATTTCCACCAAAAACAAAAATTCCAACACAAACAAGAACAATCCCCACAAATGACAAAATATATTTCACAACCTCACCTCAGAATTGATTTTTGCCAGCAAAATCAAAAAAAAGTATGAAAAATAGCAAAAAATATAAGAAAAAAAATAAAAAAACCGCAATTTTTTGCGATTTTTTAAATTTGCGTTTGGATTTTATTTTTGTTTTGTGCCATCCACTTTTTTGCAATACTCTGTCAAAAGCCCATTTTTTTCGCTCTCTTGCTTTTCAGTGGATTTTTTATATGATTTCACTGCCGCAAGTTTTTCGCCCACAACATCAAGGACATCCTTCTTTGCGTTCTTGTCTCGCACCTTGATTGCATTCAAAATTTGGGTCCCAGCAGTTGTGTCCAACAAAAGAGAAGTTGGAACTTGTTTCAAAAGGTCAATTTGAAAAGCATATGGAACGGTTTGAATGCACTTCACAATCACATCAACAATGTTTGGATCTTCTGAATTCTCATCAATTTCACCTGTGGGCGAAAAATTTTCTTCAGCAAAAGTCTTGTCAAAATTTTCTTTTGATTGAGGGAATTTTATAAACAACATATTTTCAGGATGAACAGACCAAACAACTGCTTTGTTTTTGAAAAGCCCCTGTTTTGTCTTGGAATAATATTGCAAATTCTTCTCTGGCTCATCAACAATATATGACAATTTTGTTTCGGCCCCATCGTTTTCAAGACCAATCCTTATGAAACCATATTCATCACAAATGTCCGCGAAATCTTCATTCATTATTTTTAAAACATCATAAACCAAAATCATTTCTTTTGTTCTCCTTTATTTTTTGTCATTTTTTGATAATCTCTCACAAGCGCTTTTCTTGTTTTTTCCTTTGCGTGAACACTTTTGAGATGTTGCTTTGATGCACTCAATTTTTGTTTTATCACAAACAAGGCACTTTCGGCTTCAAATTTTGTGGCAATTCTTGCGGCATCCAAAATTTGCGTTCCTGCTTCAACATCTTCAAAAAGCGAAGTTGGAATTTGCTCAAAAATTGAGATCTTGTTTTTGTATGAAAGTTCGCTTGACAGGATTTCACACATAATTTGAAGAATGTTAGGTTTGTTCGCTTTGAAAGTGTCGGTGCAAAACATTCCATCAAAATCCTCTTCTTTTTGCGGAAATCTGATTTCCAATTCTTTGCTTGGAGTGATTTTCTCTGGAACAAATTTCGGTTTGAACAACCCATCAATTTTGGTAACCTGATATTCCAAATTGTCCTCCGCATTCTTTGCAAGGAATTTCAGTGTTGTGAAAACCCCATCGTTTTTCATCCCCACAAGTGCGAAGTTGTATGCATCAAAGTCACCATCTTGCAATTTTTCTTCATCGCCAAATGTGCTCATTTCTTTTCCTCTCGCAAAATATTTTAGCACACTATTTTGTGGTTGTCAATATCAAAATAAAAAATTTGTGACAGAAAATTTGCATTTTTTTTAATTTAAAGCACAAAAATTCCAAACAAAAAACCGCCTTTTTCAGCGGTTTTGTTTATTTTATTTGTTTTTTGCAATCTGTTTTGCAAGATGTTTTTTTTGCCTTTTTTCCATCTTGTTTTTTGCAACCTATTTTTGCAGACTTATTATTGCTTATTTTTGCACTTTATAGAACACCACAATGTTTTCATCTTTTTCAAGCGGGAAAACAAGGTCTGGATTTTGCAGCATAATTGTTTGTTCCGGAACTTTGATTGCTTTTGCAACATCCCAAGCAGTTTGCCCAGCTGATGCAAAAACAAGTTCAATGGCGCAGTCACGCTCAGCAAAATCTTCTGCAACTTCCACGCCGTCAATCACTGCACCCGTCACATCACAAAACTTGCTGACTGTCACTTTCAGTTTTGCATCAAACAAAAACTCTCTGCCCTTCTTGACAACAACATCAACATCACAAAGCACAACATTGACGGAAATTTTTGCATCGTCTGTGCACTCCGTTTTGTCACTGACAACAAACGGAACTTCCATAGAAACGCTGTATAGACCGTTTGTTTCATCGTTGAGATAAACAACATTTGTCTTTGTGACACCCTCAACAAAAACTTCTCCATCTTTGACATAGGCATTCGTCACAAAAAGATTGCTTCCGCCAACAAACATAATCTTGTCAACGCGTGGTCTGTCATCGTCCAAGGTCAAGGCTCCGTCAATTTTTTCTTCAAAGATGTCTGAAGGGATTTCTTTGCTCATCTCAAAACTGCCGGTTGAAACGCGAAGTTCGCTCGTGGTGCTGTATAAATCCTTCACAACCATCTGTGGCTTTTCCAAAAACGAAGTCACATAGGCGCAAATTTGCACATCAATCTTCACTTCAACGCCCTTTTCTGTGCTTTCAAGTTCACATTTTGTCAGATTTTTCTTGACAAAGGCTTCCGCATCGCTCACAGCATCACGCGTCACGCCTTCAAGTTCCACTTCTTCTTTGAAGTTTTCGGTTGAATAGGCCGTTTCAAAACGCTCGCTTTCGGTCAGATAGAGGATTTTTGTCACAACTTCGCCACCAACAGAAACAAAATTTTCGCCACTCTCAACCGACTTCACAAACAC
>CANQNH010000018.1 GCA_947625165.1 uncultured Clostridia bacterium | reverse complement strand
TTCACATCGGATGCTTGCACTTGTTCCGCACTCTCAGTCGAAACTTCGCTCAAAGCAACAGTCTCTTGTTGTGTTTCCTGCTGAATTTTTTGTGATTTTTTCTTTCGTTTTTCAATGATAGGA
Organism: uncultured Clostridia bacterium; assembly: GCA_947625165.1. Lineage (GTDB taxonomy): Bacteria > Bacillota > Clostridia > Christensenellales > UBA1242 > Caccovivens. The sequence continues at coordinate 21,744 of CANQNH010000018.1, read as the reverse complement.
GAAAATTCTTCTTCCATAACACCCCCTATGACAATTTTATAATAACATATTTTGCGTTTATTCTCAAATAAAAAACGAATAAATAAAATAAATAGAAAAAAGTGAACAAATATAAAATCAAATGATGTATTGTTTTAAAGCAATTGTTTCAAAACGCAATAAATGGCCCAAAAAAAGAAAACTCAAAAAATTCAAGTTCTCTTTGTTTCTTTGCCAAAAGTTGATTTTTTTCAGTTTTTTCGCATTTTTTCACAAAAAATTCGATATTTTTGCCTCTTTTTTAGTTTTTCTTTTCCCAAAATTGCTTGTATTTTTGTCAAATCACAATTTTGTTGCAGTTTATTAATTCACATTTTTGTGAAAGTCAGTTTGAAGCACGTTGCAACATCTTCCACTCTCACTTTTTCACTTATTGCAACCCCTGCAATCACATAAACTTCGTTGCCGCTTGCAAGCACTGGAATATAGTCACGCAATCGAACAGGAATTTTCTTGTCAATCAAAAACGACTTCAACTTTTTTGTGCCGCCGCCAAACTTCTCAAAAACATCCCCATCTTCACGATATCTCCATCTGGCATCCTTTGGCACTTTGCGATAGTCGAAATAGAGAGCATTTGGCTCGTTCATCTTTTTTGTGCTTGCCCTATTGATTGCAATGTGACCATAGCCATTTGCATCAAATTCTTCAATTTTAAGCGTTCTTGAAAGATTTGGCTTCTCAATATAGTTGTTCACAAAGGTCAGAAAGTCATATTCTTTGCTCACTTCAACATCGTTTGGTAATTTCAGTTTCTTTCCATTTTCTGAAAACGCAAGTTCTTTTATCATCTCAATATGTTTTCTTTCAAAATCTTTCTTTGCACCAATAATTGACAAAGTGTAAAAGACAACGCGAGTATATATTGCCGGGCTCAAAGAAAAATAACTGCATGGCATCTGCACCGTTTTTTCGTCAACAATCAGCGCGTTTGTGTCAAGATTGGCTTTGATATAGTCGTCATCTTCACAAACAGCTTTGGCAAAATTGTTGATTGCCTCGACAGCGTTTGGCCATTTCTTCAAAATGTCCTTCATAACAACATTCCTTATGAAATTTCGGGCATACGAAGTGTCATTGTTGCTTGCATCTTCAACAAATTCAATCCCGTTGAGAGCAGCGTATTCTTCAATCTCGGCTTTTGTGACAGGAAGCATCGGACGGATGTATATCTTGTCACGAACAGGCTCCATTCCGCGTGCGCCCGCAAGCCCACTTCCGCGAAGAATATGCATCAAAATTGTTTCCGCTTGGTCACTTTGATGATGCGCCAAAGCAATTTTGTCCACGATATCTTTCTTCACAAGCGCTTCAAAAACGCCATAGCGCCCCTCTCTTGCGGCGGTTTCAAGCGAAATTCTTCTTTCTTTGGCAATTTTTGGTGCATCAATGGAGAATTTATACACTCTCACACCCATATCGCGACATTTTTGCAAGACAAATTTCGCCTCGTCCTCGCTTTCCTCACGGATGCCGTGATTGATGTGTATGGCAACAACATCAATATCAAGTGCCTGCTTGTTGGCATTCAAAAAATGCAAAAGTGACATACTGTCAATTCCGCCGCTGACGCCAACACCGATAACCTCACCGGCCTTGATAAGTTTTTTCTCTTTGATAAAATCCAAAATTTTTTCCATTGTGTTCCCTCAAAAGTAAATGAAAATTTAAATAAATTTGCTTTTATTATACATCAACATATTGATAAAAACAATATTTTTCACAAAAAAAACAGGTTTTTGCACCTATTTTTTTATTTTTTTAGAATTTTTATTGAAATTTTTGCGAATTTTACGATTATTGCAATTTTAATTTTTCTGTCTTATTAAATTTTTTATTTGTCAAACTTTTTGCTTATCATAATTTTTGCTTGTCAAACTTTTTCAAAACATAATAATTATCCGAATTTTTATTCTCACAAAAATTTTTACTGCCCAAAATTTTGGGATTTTTGAAAGGTTTTATTTTTCCAGAAATTTTCAACCTTCCATAACCTTGACAACAATGATGCTCATATCATCAACAGCATAGCCATTGTTTGCGGCAACCGCCCTTTCAAGAATTTGGTCGGCAAACTCTTGCGGGTTTCTTGTCCTTATGGATTTGATGCAAGAAAGAAATTCTTCCTCGCTTTCGAAACTGTCACTTATGCCATCACTTGTCATAATCACAAAGTCCTTCGCAGAAATCACATTCTTTTTTGAAAGAGGTTTTGGGTCGTCAACAATTCCGATTGGCAGTGCGCCCGTTTTTACAACACGGCACTCGTCGTCATTGATGATGTATGATTTTGGAGCAGCCATCTTGATGAAGTCTGCGATGCCATTTTTCTTGTCAATCACACATATGTCAAGCGCGCTGAAAATCTCCTGTTTGTGAAGCGCCAAAAGTTTGTTGACCGTTGACAAAATAATGTCGTTGTCAAAGCCTGCCCTATAAAAGTTTTCCACAAGTGTGATGGAAAGTTCACTTGCACTCTCCGCCTTCTCTCCGCTTCCCATTCCGTCACTTATCGCAAAAAGAAGTTTGTCGCCGTCAAGTTTCACAACGCTGTAAGTGTCACCACTCACTTTCGAGCCATTTTTGGTTTTCTGCGCAATTCCGAAAATGCAATCAAGTTTTGGAGCGGTTTTCATGTTCACAACAGAATACCCCGGCCGCGTGGATGCAAAAGTCTCAAAAATCGTCATCTTCTTTCCGCACACCTTGCTGACAACATCAACAAGGCGAGGTCTTTCACTGTCTTCATTTCGAACAACAACTGATGCAATCATTGTCCAAACATCTTTTTCGAAAACCACCGCATCAATACAAATGATGTTGTGATAGGTCAATTCGTCAAGAATTTTGTTTTCTCTTGCAGTGTCAAATGATATCGTGGCCTCCATTTCCTTTGAAAGTCCATTCATAATTTTTGAAATCCCAAGAAGTTGGTCAGCGATGATGAGTTTGCTGGTGTCAACATCGTTTATCATGCTCATATATTTTTTGTATTGTGCCGTCAGCGTGTTGATGCAGCCCAAAATTGAATTTGTTTGTTTGCATCTTGATGTGAGATGAGATGGGATGTCAAGCAGCGTCACCCTGCCCTTTTGAAAGGAGATTGTCACAAGCTCGTCAAAAACTTTTCTTGTGCTGTCGGCAAAAGTTCGGTGGCAATGATTTCTTTCAGGGCAAAAAGAGCAAATCTTGTCAACAATTTCTTGATTGAGAAGAACTTTCACTTCATCAACCGTCATTCCTGCCTTCAACATATTGCGATAAATCAAATTCATATCGTTGAAAACTTCCGCCAAATTGCCAAGGCGCCGATTGAGAATTTCACGATTTCTGTTGGCAACATTTTTCATCGCAATTCGGTCTTTTGAAAGGTTGAAAACAACTGCAATCTCACTGCACAAATTTTTTGGAAGAAGCACAAACACCGCAGATGAAATCAATATCGGCAAAATTTCAATGATGCCAAACGAGGTGTATAGACAAAAATAATATCCAATCAAAAGTTCAACACAAACAAGCGCAATCACCATAAAAATTCGGTATCGTTTTTTGAACAGCAAAATTGCCAAAGCCCAAATCACAAAAGGCGCAAAAAACATCGGGTTATTTGTGGCGACAAGCGCTCCAAGTCCGCCTATGGCCGCAACCAGCATTGTGAGCAAAGGCGTGGAACAAAAACCAAAAATCAAAAGGACAAAACTCATAAACAGTTTCAAAAAACTGAAACTTTGGACATTCAAGCACACAAGTCCACCACACAGGCAAGCAATAATCGAAAAAAGCGACACGATTTCAAGAATTGTCAATTTGTTTGTGAAACCACGTATCAAAACTGCCTCAAAAACTGTTATGCAAGCCAGCATAAACAGCACGCCAAGCACAACGCTGACAAGCGAAAGGATTGGCGAAAAACCACCGAGAACATCAAACACAATGTTCGCCGTTTGACTTAGAATTGCAAAAAGCACAAATTCCCATTTTTTCATAGTCTTTTTGCACAAAATATGAATGAAATAAGGCACAATCAAGCAAAAAACCGTCACAAGCATACAAATTGCAAACTCCAAAGTTGGTTGATGGAGCGCTCCTGCAATTATGTATATCGGAGCAGCAATCCACACTTTTTGATTTGCCCAAACAAGCGCAAAAAGCATTCCAAAGGCAAACGGAAAGATTGTCATATTCACACTCGAATTGAAAAGCACAAAAAACAGCCCCAAAAACAAAACTGCTTGCAAAACAAAAAAGAGATATTTGTTGATTTTAAAATTCATAAAAAACCCTCTTTTATGATTTTAAATCAAAAAGCATCTCAAAAAAGCATAGAAAAATGTCAAAAAAACGTGAAAAAACGATTATTTTCACAAAAATTCATAGAATTTCAAAATTCCGCAAAAAAGATGATAGCAAAAATCGTGCATATATTCCTTGTTTTGAAGCAAAACTTCTTCCTCAGGATTGGAAAGAAATCCACACTCCACCAATATGCTTGGGCAAGGCGAAACATTCAGCACAAAAAAATCGCCCACTTTTGCTGTTTGTTTTGCATTTGAAACATTGTTATGCAAACTTGTTGAAACGCTTTCCGCCAGGGTTTGTCCGCCTTGCGAGCCATTTGCATAATAGACCTGCGCGCCCCTTGCCTCACTTGAAGGAAAACTGTTCATATGCAAACTGACAACAATGTCGGGGTTGCTTTTTTCAATGATTTGTTTGCGTTTTTCCATCTCGCTTTTTTTCTTGTTTTGTGCAAGCGGAGAATAAAGCCCCGCCATATCCTTTCGCGTCAACACAACGCGAAAGCCAAATTGTTCGCAAATTTCTTTCAAACAAATGGCATATTGCAAATTCAAAGCGCTTTCTTCAATTTCGGTTGTGCGCCCCACCGCCCCTCCGTCCTTTCCACCGTGCCCAGCATCGATGACAATCACATGCTCCGCCTTAGGTAAAAATGTCGGCCTTATTGCAGTGAAATAAACCACAATGCTTGTCACAACAAGCATAAGACACAAAACGAGCAAGAGCCACTTTTTCTTTATCGTTAAAAACATATGATATTTTATGAAAAAAGCATAACAATAAGAACAAAAAGGTCGTTTTTAACTTTACACCTGCCTTTTACTTCTACTTTTTCTTGACTTAGGGCAAAAAATTGATTATAATCTGCTTGGAGAAATTTTTATGGACGCATGGCAAATTATAAATTTGATTTTGAGTGGTCTGTTTGTCATTATTGTACTATATCAAGTTTTTTATATTTTCATCGGATTCTTTGCAAAAACAAAATACCCTACCGCCAAAGTCAATCACAAATATGGTATTTTGATAGCAGGCAGGAATGAAGAAAAAGTTATTGGGCAACTTTTGGATAGCATAAAAAAGCAAAATTACCCTATTGAAAACTTAAAAATTTTTGTGGTTGCTGACAATTGCAGCAAGGACGATAAGACTGCTCAGATTTCAAGGGAAATGGGTGCGATTGTTTATGAGAGATTTAATACAGAAAAAGTCAGCAAAAGTTACGCCTTGGATTTTCTGCTTAAAAACATTGCATCAGACTATCCTGATTACAATCCTGACGGCTGGTTTATATTTGATGCTGATAACCTGCTGGATGAAAATTACATAAAAGAGATGAACAAGGCATTTGATGCCGGAAAAAAGATTGTAACGTCTTATCGTAATTCAAAAAACTATGGGGATAGCCTTTTCAGCATGGGCTCTTCAATTCACTTTATAAGAGAATGCCGATTTCTGCATAATCCACGCAATTTCTTAGGCTTTTCAACCCATATTTCTGGCACAGGATTTTTGGTTGCCAACGATATTCTCAACCTTAAAACAGGTTGGAAGTATGGCAAATTGACAGAGGACCTAGAATTTTCTTGTGACAACCTGATAAAAGGCAATAGCGTTGCTTACTGTGATGATGCGATTTTTTATGACGAGCAACCTTCAACTTGGAAGCAGACTTACAGACAACGCTTGAGATGGCAAAAAGGGAGTTATCAATGCGCTTATACTTTTCTTTTCAATTTGCTATTTCGATTTGTTAAAAATCTAAACTTTGCATTCTACGACTTTTTTGTATTCTTTCTGCCTCTGCCCTTAGTCTCAACAAGTTGGGGAATAGTAAACTTAATTGTCTCCCTTGTGCAGAGCATAATTCAAATTGCTTCTGGCGGAGCTGTGAGAGCAATTTTGTTGCATCTTTTACTCTATGTAGTGTCTATTATTGCAATTTTTTATCTAGGCACATTTCTTTATGGCGCTGTCGCTGTTTTGCGAGATTGGAAAAGAATTAAGGCAAAAAGCTGGAAAAAAATTGTATCTATGTTTGCTTTTCCAATTTTTATGTTAACACTTGTGCCAATTTGCTTTATTGCATTGTTCAAAAAAGTTGAATGGGCTCCAATCAAGCATGATGTCAGCAAAAACATAGACGATGTTCAAAGTCCAAACAAAAAGAGGGTTTAAAATCCCCTCTTTTTTTATTCTTTATTTTTTATACTGTCCCAACTTGACATCCACCCCACCATGGCCGGCATCGATGACAATGGTGTGTGTCGTTTTCGGCATGAATGTCGGCCTTATCGCAGTGAAATACACCACCACGCTTGCAGCCACAAGCAAAGCGCACAAAAAAATAACAAAATATCTTTTTTTCAAAACAAAAAATCCGTGTTTTTTCAAAAACATACAACATTTTATGAAAAAAGCAGAAAAATAAGAACAAAAATTGCTTTAAAGAAAAAAAACAAAAAAATTATAAATTTTTTAAAAAATTCTTGACAAATACCCCCCCCCGAGTTAAAATGACAGCGAGACAAAAAAAGGAGATGAAAAATGACAAAAACAAAAAAAACAGCATTATGGATTTTTGTGTCTATCGCCGTGATTATTGCGCTAATTTTTGGTGCCATTGGCATTTTACACTTAATCAATAGAGGAAGTTTAAAATTTGACACTGAAAAAGGTGGCATCGCTTCACAAAAAGTCGAAACTGCACAATACACACCTGACATTGACAAATTTATTGCCGTGAACAATTCGACTTCAATCTCTTCAATTGCAACTGCAAAATCACCTTCATCACTTGAAGATTTTAATGAGATTGTTCAAAAATATGCAACGGTTGAAAACTATGCTGGTGCTGGAAAATATCTAGGCTATGATATTTATGAAATCAAAAATGAAATTCAATTTGTTGTTGACAATGTTCCTGCATTTAACCAATGGTTTAGGCTGCCAACTATAAGGGAAGAACAAGGTTACATTTCAATACCATACTATGAAGGCTGGGCATACTATCTTGAATTGAATGAAGAAAATAAAGCTCTTTCAATCACTCGCGTATGTTGGGCAACAAGAACCAGTTATCTTGATTTTGAAAATCGAAAAACAATAGAAGACCACGAAGACGGTTCCTCAATTATTCAATTTGAAATTATGAAAACAAACTACTTCTTTGATGAAGAAAACAATGAAGTCGTTGAATGCTATTTATATTCCGTTGCTGTGGATCATACTGGGATAGAAAAATTTTCTGAAAATTTTGAAGAATTTATCACTGGCGAACCACAACACACCCGTCATTTCAACCCAAACACAAGTGATTACTATCCACTTGAATTTCAATATCTTAAAAATGTTAAAGACAAATTGCTGATAAAATATCATATAACTGTTTCTCAACGCTATGCTGGTTCCGAATCTTTTGATGATGGCGGGCAAGATTTGCGCGGAGAAACACCTTATGGCATCCGAAGAGAGTTTATGATTGTGAACTATGGTGGCTATAAAGACATTGACATAACAGAAATAGATCAAAAATTTGCAACACTTGACCATTCAGAATACAACGGCGCCGTTGATTTTGATGTTTCTTCCGATAATATAAAACTTTTGGTTAAACAAGTTGGAATGAAACAAAGTGATATAGAAAATCTTGACAGTAAAGAATTGTTAGATAAGATATCAAAACATATAATTGACAACTTTGAAATCAAAAACAATTGGCCGAATATTTATGAAAACTCAGACTTGGCATATGAAATTGAAATAATCAAAGGCCCATTTTATGAAAAAAACATAATGATCTCTGATGTTAGTTCATATGTAAGTGCAAGAGATTACGACAAAGATATCCTTGAATTTGATGCAGATGCAGATGTTTATGATATGTCATATTTTGACCTAAACAAAGAATATTCTTTAAGTCTTGCTTTGAAATCCAGAGAAACAGGAAAATTAACAATCATCGCGACATCGTATGCTAAACTTGAAAAAGTTAATTATAACGGAAGCACAACGGAATTTTATCACAGATTAAAAAGCACTCATTTGGACTTAGATGCAAGTTGCATCAAAGTGAATGAAGATGGAGTTTATGATTTGGTGTGCGTCTTAACAGAAAAAGGAAATAATAATGACGATATCATTTTGGTTGACACATTAGAACCTGCATACCTGAGAGGTTACTCTGGGCTTATTATTCCCGACAGTGTTCAAGAGATTGACAAAGAACATAGTATCACACATCACTATTCGGCAAGAGGTGCTGGAGGAAAAATCACAATCACTGTCACATCATCAGAAAATTAAAGCATATCACTTTGATATGCTTTTTTCTTTTTCAAATTTTTCAATGACTGAAACACAGTCAACTCTTTTAAAATAATTTCCCGCAGAAAAAAACAAAATAACACAAGAAAAAACGGTATTAAAACTGCAATTTTTTGAAAAAAAACAAATTTTTGAAAAATTGCTTGACAAGTCCCCCCCCGTGTTAAAATGAGGCTGAAGCAAAAAAAGAGGATAAAAACTATGCTGAATTACGGAAAAGGCGCAAAAAGAGTGTTGTTTGTTGATAAAAACAAGACCATTTACACCAGAATTGAAGATGAAGACCACAACATAAGCTTTGTGGAATTATTCCGAATGCCAAATGATTTTTTCAATGCCTGTGCGGCAGAAGAGGAAACAATCACTCTTATATCAAAAATCCCAAGTTCAATCTCATATGAAGATTTGAAAGCTTCAATGCAGATCATTTTGGATTTGAATGTGAAGTTGCTGAGGCTTGAAGAAAGTGCCGCATTTTTCTCCAGAATGCCACTCAAACCGGAGGTCAAACAACAAATTATGTCCAGTCTTGACACATTTCGTGACAGTGTTGACACCCTCACTTACGCTTGGGCGATTGAAGGGAAAAATCACCCAAACTACGCCTTCAATCACAGACCAGCACTTTTTGATATCCCAGGTGTCACACAGCGCATTTTGAATGGCGAAGAAACTTTTAAGGATGCTTATGGCACTGTTGAAACTTCCAACAACACTGCTTACAGAGATTTGCTAATTCGAGAAATGATGAGCGGGAAGGACGAATTTCATCCAACAGAATTGAGCAGAATTCGTAATGGACTGCAAAAAAATAAATCACTTGAAACGCAATATCAAGCCAGCGAAAAGAAAATGTGATTTTAAAAGCACTTGTTTCTTCGCAAAGATTTGTCTATAACGGCATATCAAAAAAATGATATGCTGTTTTTCTTTTTTGCACACAAAAAATTTTAAATAGAAACTTTTAAGTTCACTGAGTGAAAAGACAAAAAAATTTTTTAGCTTTTTTCCGCCCACCCACAAAATATTCAATAAATAGAGGATAAAATTCAAAAATTGTTTGCCGAGCACAAATTGTTTGACTTTCAAAGCGAAAAACGTTATCATATTTTTATGAAAAATTTGTTGAAAACATTTTTTATTATGTTGTGCTGTTTTGCGTTTTTGTTGCCAACTGCTCCTTATTCATATGCCTCGGCTGAAAATACTCAAAACACATATATTGTTGCAGCAAACTCGGCAAATTTATATGACCAGCCCTCGCTTGTTGGGGGAAACATCGTGGGAAAACTCAACCACAAAGATGAGGTTTTTCTTAAAATGGAAGGTTCACAGCCAAAAACTTTTGGCGAGGATGAGACATATGTTTTCTTTCAACTTGACCCAGAATATCATTCCAACATTGATGGAGATGTTTTTATTTTGGCACAACTTTTGATCCCGAAAAGCAATGAAATTGTTTCCATTCCAAGCTTTAATGCGAAAACAAACTCTGACTGCAAAGTCTTCTTCTCCCCCGACGAAGAAACCGGCGAAAGTGACATTGTTTTGAAAAAAGGCACTCAGCTGTTTTTGTATGAGGGATACAACCGCAAAAACACTTTCACCGCCGTTGCATTTGTCAACGAAACTGAGGTTGTGTATGGCTATCTCAAAACCTCCGCCATCAGCCCGAATGGAATAAATCCTCTCATCATCACCTGCATAGTTTTGACGCTGGCTGTGCTTGGAATTATCTTTGCTTGGGTGTTTATGAAAAAGAGCAAAGTCAAACTTAAAGGCAAATCCTACAATCTCAAAAAATCACAAAAAGAATAAGTTTCATCAAAAGATGGCAAAAAAATCGGCTTTTCGAAAGACAAATTAAAAATATGAAATAATAAAAAGACATAAAAAACCAAAAAAAAGAAAAAAATGGCATAAATTCTTGAATTTATGTCTTTTTTTTGATTAAATTTTCGCAAAAAAGGAGTTTTCTATGAAAAAAATCAAAGATGTCGAAACAGATATGAAAGATGAAAGTGAAAGAAATTTGTTTTACAATCTTCGTGCCGAAATCAATGGTGCAATTGAAGAATATATGGGCGCGTTAAGTGGAAAAATTGAAAAACTCACATCGGATGTGGCAGACATTTCTTCCCAGACGCAAACGCTCTCTTCCAACATTGAAAGTTTGACAACCGCAACTGAAAATCTTGGCAACACTTGTCAAGCATTAAATGAAAAAAATGACAACCTTTCAACCACAGTCGAGGGGCTCACCACTCAAATGCAAGACCTCCTTGAGAATGTTATTCCAAATTTGCAAGGAGGTTCTGGCGGAGAAAGTTGGGAGACGCTTTTTGACAAAGATGACGAAAATCTCAATTATGGTTATCCAGATGGTTTGACGCCATTGCAATCGCAATCTTTGGAGAAAAGTTTCCCCGACCTTGCGCCATACAAACGACTTCGCGCAACTTATTCCATTCACTCCAATTTGTTTTACGCCCTATATGACATAACAGACATCCAAGTTGACCCAGATTTTGATTTCAGATGCATAAACTATCTCACGTGCGAGGACCTTGGCAAAACAATCTATTGCATCACAGGATTGTTCCACTTTATTGACGGCGTGAAAAGATTTCAATTCAATCGCGTGACATCCATAAAATTTGTCAACAAGGCATATCCAACTTGGACACTTGAAAACAACTTGTCCTCAAATCTTTTGCTTCGCCTTGAAGCAGCTCAATGAAGAGGTGTTCGGTTTTTCAAAAAATCGAACACTTTTTTTTCATAAATCACTCCATCTGTGGCGTAGGACATCGCGTGAGCTGCACCATCAACAACATATTTTTCCCGCAAGCCTTGCGGCGCTGAATTGAAAAGATTGTTGACATTCTCTGTTGGCACAAAGTCATCTTGCGAGCCGTGTATGAAAAGAATTGGCAATCTCGTGTTTTTCACTTGCGAAACAACATCCACTTGCTCCAAATCAAAATTATATAACCGTTTTGTGTAGGAAATCAAAATTTTTTTGAGAATTTTGGACTTGATATGTTTGAGTTTCATAATATGGTCAAACTCGCGACTGGCATTGTCAAAAGCACAATCGCTGACAATCCCGACAACATTTTTCAATGTTTTTTCCGCACTTGCCAAACAAACCGCACTCCCGCCCATCGAAAGTCCAAACAAAACAATTTTCACATTTGGATTTTCCTCCGCAAGATGAGCGCACCAACTGACAAGGTCAAGCCGCTCCAGCCATCCATATGTGATGACATTCCCCTCACTTTCGCCGTGCGTGCGATTGTCGATGGCAAGAACATTGAAGTTGCGCTCACAAAACATTTTGCAATATGGTTGCATCTCTTTGTGAGATTGTCCAAATCCGTGAACCACAACAGCAGTTTTGTCGCTTTTGTTGTCAAAATAAAATCCCGCAAGCTTCAGTCCATCAAAACTTTCAATGGTCACCTTTTTGAAATCAACCTTTTCCCACCAGCAAAGGTCAATTTTGTATTCCTTCAAGCGCTTTTCTGTGTCCTTTCTCAAAATTCGCGCGGTGACACTCTTTCTTGAAAAAGCGATTTTGAAAAGCACTGCACCCAAAATGAGATAAATTGCAAGTGCAAAAATGCCAGCAATCACAATCCCAAGCACAACAAAAGCAAAAATTTTCATATCTTTTCCTTTTAATCCAAAATGGCTTTGATTGGCTCGCCGGTTGCCGCGTCTTGATAGGTCATCCAATATCCAAACCCGTGCTGATCATCAAGCGGAAGCCAAATTGGATAGCCGTCAAGCTCCTGCGGAGGTCCTTCCTCAAACACTGCTGGCACGCCATAGCAAATGCATTTTGGTGAATTTTTTTCGTCATACAAAATTCCAAAAACAAAAAAATCACCATCATCTTCAAAATCAACTTTCACCCATTTGGAATATGGGATCAATTCTTGAAGTTGTGTTTCTGGAAGATTTTTTTCGAAAAGTTTGTCAATTTGTGGTTTCAGCCTGTCATAAAACAAATCCTGATTTTTTTGCAATTTGTTTTCAAACTGCGGCTTGTTTTCAGTTATTTCATTTTCAAAAACTGTATAATTTTCAGAAAAATCACTTTTTTGAGCATTTTTTTGCAAAATTTCGGCGTTTTTTTGCTGTTTTTCGTCAAAATCTTCTGTTTTTGCTGTTTCATAAAAATGTTTTTTATAAACACAATTTTCACACAAATCGCACTGTTTTTCAACCTCTTCTTCAATCTGTCTTTTTTCTTCTTCGTCAAAATCCACACCAAATTTGTCCAAAACATTTCTGGTGTTTTTCAGCGAAGCATCATTTGAAATCTCTGTGATTATGTCCGCATATATGTTGTCATCACTGCCCTCGCTTGAGCCATACAAAATCGGAGCGGCTTGCGCGTTTTGAAAATTCACCACCGCACACGAAAATTTGTTTGGAAGTTTGTCAAAGTCCAAAAAAAACTCATACAGCATTCTTGATTTAAGTGTCAAGCCCGCCTTGCTGACTTTGTTTTCAACAAAAAATCCAAGTGACAAAATCCCTGCAGGCTCTTTTGCAAAGTTATAAAGCCTCACCGTGCCTGTCACTTTGCCACCATCCTCCTGCAAGCACAGCACAGCCTTCTTGTTTGATTTTCCTTCCACATCGCTCAAAACGATACTTCTCTTTGAAAACATAAAACCCTCGCTTAATATTATTATAATTTTCGAGGGTTCGTGTTTTGTTTTCTTTCAAACAAGAAATTTGACTAAAATTGTCTATTTTTGTGCTTTCAACTTGCTTTCAACAAATTTGACAATGTTTTTCACAGTGAAGCCCGCATTTTCATAAACATCCTCGCCACGTCCACTGTGCTGATATTCTTCAATTCCGAAAACGGCTCCGTTGCTGCCCAAAATTTTCAGCCATTTCGTGTCGTTGCTGGCTTCAATGGCAAGCACAAGTTTTGCATCTTTATATATCACCTTGTTCTTATAGTTTTGCGATTGTTTTTCAAACACTTCAATTGACGGCATTGAAACAACATTGACAGAGCGTTTTTTGGAAAATTCCTTTGCCACTTTCTGCGCCAAACTCACCTCCGAGCCACTTGCAACCAGAACGATGTCCGGCTTTTGAACGGCGTTTCCAAGAACATAGCCGCCAAGCAAAGCGTTTTCATATGACGTGCCATCAATGTGTGGAACATCCTGCCTTGAAAGTGCAAACGAAACAGGAACATAGCCCTTTATGCAAGTTGCATAGCCGGCAACAAGTTCTTGAAAATCGCAAGGACGGAAAACTGTGTTTCCAACAATGGCACGAAGTTGCGATAGTTGTTCAATCGGCTGATGCGAAGGCCCATCTTCACCAACAAGCACCGAGTCGTGTGTGAAAAACGACATCACAGGCAGTTTCATCATGCTTCTCATCCTCAGCGCTGGCATCGCATAGTTTGAAAACGACAAAAACGCCGAATCAAATGTGATGAAATCTTCATAAAGTGCAATTCCGTTGACAATCCCTGCCATCGCGTGCTCACGCACACCAAAATGGATGTTTTTTCCGCGCCTAAAGCCCGCCGAAAAGTTTCCCGCATTGTCAATGGTGGAGAATGTGGAAGGTCCAACATCCGCCGTTCCTCCAAGCACCTGTGGGCACTGATAGGCAAGTTCCGCAAGCGCATAGTGATTGATTTTTCTCAGGCTCATCCCATCGTGTTTTGAGATGTTTTTCAAAATTCTTTCAAAATTGATTTTTTTGCGGTCAAAAAATGCTAAAAATGACTTATAAAGTTCCGGATGCGTGCTGGAATACATCGCCAAATTTTGATTCCACTTTTCGTGGTTAAGTTTGCCGCGGCGAGTGGATGTCATACAAAGTTCACGCACGTCACTTGGGATGTAAAAGCTTTCTTTCACGCCCAATTTTGTCTTGAAATCGGCAAGTTCTTCTGGCGACAAAACCGCTCCATGCACTGCCGAAGTTCCCTCTTTTTGTGTGCCAATTCCAATTGTCGTGCTGAAAATTATGATTGTTGGTTTTTTGCTTTTCTTTGCGCGTGCAATTGCTTGAGAGCAAAGCCAATAGTTGTTTCCTCGTGAAACCTTAATCACATTCCAACCCATCGCCGCAAACTTTTTCGCAACATTTTCACGGTTTGCAAGGCTGAGCGAGCCGTCAATTGTCACATCGTTGCTGTCATAAAGAAGAATGAGTTTGTTCAAACACAGTGTGCCAGCAAGGCTGATTGCTTCTTGAGCAACCCCCTCCATCAGACAGCCATCACCAACAAAACAATAGATGTGGTTGTTTATGATGTCAAACCCAACAGTGTTGAAACGCTCTTCCAAAACGGATTCAGCAATTGCCATTCCGACAGCGTTTGCAACGCCCTGTCCAAGTGGGCCCGTTGAAACCTCCACCCCTTCTGTTGTGCGATATTCGGGATGCCCCGGAGTTTTGGATGCAAGTTTTCGAAAATCTTTCAAATCTTGCAGAGAAACGTTGAAACCAAACATCGACAGCAAGGAATAGTAAAGCGCACTTGCATGCCCAGCAGACATAACAAGGCGGTCACGGTTCAGGAAATCCGTGTCCGAAACATCAAAATTATAGTGGTCTTTGAAGAGGGCAAACAGGATGGATGATGCACCCAAACTGACACCCAAATGTCCCGATTTGGCATTTGTTATCGTTTCAGCGGCCAGCGCTTTTAAATAGTTTATTGCCTTTTGATTTATGTTCATAAAATTCCTCCAAGCAAATCAAGAATTTTGTTGCAAACAAAGTTTGTGTCAGTTTTGACGATTTTCAGCACAGCATCGCAGTTTTTTTCAAGTTCTGCGCAGCGCGTGTCATAGGATATAAAGTTTGGAACACTGCCATTTCCCCTGACAAAAGATTTTGAATTTTTCAAAAACAAAACAACCGCTTTCTCTTTTAATATATTGCTGTTGTGAACAAAATAGTCATAGCCAATCGCAACAACAACATTTTCAAATGATGAAATTTGTTTGAAAATTTTTTTCTCTGCGTTTTTGAGATATTCCTTTGTGCAATTTTCCTCAATGGCACCGCGGTCAACAAGTTCATATTCCACAAGGTCTTTGGCGTCACAAAACAGGATGCCCAAAAGATGCGACAACCGCTCTGCGATGAGCCGAGTGAAGTCGTCACATAGCGAAACTATGATAATTTTGTTTACCTGTGGCCCCATACCTATATTTTATCACATCGTTTTCAATTTACAAAGTTTTTTATTGAAAACTGCAAAGTTTTTCTTTTGTTTGGCGATAAATTTGCGAAAATAACAAAAATTCCACAGCAGACAACAACCACAAGAAGCGGAATATCAAGATTTTCGCCAAGCACGCAAATCACAAATTTGCCACTTTCCTGCACAGAAATTCCAATCAAACCGTCAGTTTTGGTGCAATAAATCTTGTTGACCCCACAAGTTTTAAGGCGGGAAATCACCTCTTGAGAAGGATGCGAACTGTCGCCCGCACTGATGAGGGCATATTTTGGCGAAACAAAGTCCAAAAATTCACTGCTTGTGGAATACTTTGAACCATGATGCGCAACAACCAAAAAATCAAAGCCGTCAGAGCGCTTGAAAGCAGACATAAACTCTTTTTCGCGCTCGTCAGTGGCATCGCCTGTCAGCAAAAAACTTTTCCCCGCATACTCAACTGAGATGAAAGGCGAATAAGAATTTGTGTCTGTATAATATTTTTCTGCGGCAAAAATTTGAATGCCAAGCTCATCAAACTTCACACTTTCAGCAAAAGTCACGTTGCAATTTGGCTCGTTATAAACCGCCGTGATTGCCTCTGCATAAGTCAGGGTGCTGGAAGTCAACATATCTTTTGCCGGGTCCACTTCGCTTGTTGACAAAATTTTGGGCCTAATGATGTTGTTCACTTGATATTCGTCCAGCAGCGCCATTGTGCCACCAACGTGGTCCGCATCACTGTGCGACAAAATCAGAAAATCAATCTCCGAAATTTTGTTTCGTGTGAAAATTTGTTTCATTTGAGAAAGCATCCTTCCGGCACTCTCTTTACTGCCCGTGTCAACCACAAAAGTTGTTTTGTCTGGCAGCACCACCACCGATGCACTTGCCTGCCCAACATCCAAAACATAGAGTTGGAAATTCGAAAGCGAAGAAATTCCACTCAAAAAATAGTGAATGGTTGTTTCGTTGATGACAACAAAAAGCATCAAAACAAACAAAAAAATTGCAAAAACAACCTTCAAAATGTCAATTTCTTGCAAATTTTTCGCATTTTTTGTGATTTTTTCAAAATTAAATAAATTCGATTTCATCTTTGTCAAAGTCTTTCAATTTTTTCTTTTTCACTTTGCCCTGAAAAACTTTCATAACTTGTGGCATCAAGTCAATGGCATTGCGATAGCCCTCCTCAATCATTTCATCAATCCCATCAAGTTTTGTGGATTTGAAACGCTTGTTGTCGGTGGCAATCATCACGTCTGCGCACATATAGCCCTTCACCGCATTACTCTTCATCAACGTTCTCACCGTGCAGCCAAGCACATCAATCAACTTTGTGCTGTCTGTGCCATAGGTCCTTGTGCTGTTGCAATCAACAGCAATCACAAAATCGCAACCAAAATATCTTGGAATGTTTGCAGGAATGGTGTTTTGAAGACCGCCATCACAAAGGATATGTTTTCCAAAAGTCACGGGATGAAAAATGCCGGGCACACAGCAACTGCCTGCCACCGCTTTGGCAAGTTCTCCGTGACTTATGCACAATTCTTTTGTTGTTCTGATGTCAACAGCAACCGCCGAAAATGGAGTTTTCAAATCTTCAATTTTCAAATTGCCAAGTGTTTCGGTCATCAAACTTTCAATGCCGTCAGTTTTTGAAGGCATAAAAAACATTTTGTTTGTGCGAATGTCTTTCACTTTCAAAGATTTTGCAACTTCATAAAGTTCTTTTGAGGTCAAGCCGTTTGCGTATGCCGCACCAATGATGCTGCCCACGCTTGTGCCGCAGACATAGTCAAACTTCAAGCCGTATTCCTCAAACGCCTTGATCACGCCGATATGCGACATTCCGCGAGCACCACCACCGCCAAATGCCAAGCCAATTTTTGCTCTTTTCCTCTGAAAGATTTTCATACATATATATTATAACAAATTGTTTGACAAATTAAAAATAAATTGATTTCATAAACCACAATTTTTTTTCGTTTGAATTTTTCTTTTTTTTATTATTTTTTCTTCAAAAAATTATTTCTTTGTTGCTGTTTTTTTGCTGTTTTTTCAATAAAAAATCATATTTTTGCGATTTTTTTTGTTTTTTTTGCGAATTTTTCTGACTTTTTTTGCTATTTTTCTATTTTTTTTGCTTTTTCTAACTTTTTGGTCATTTTCCTTTTAACAAAAAAGAGTGTCAAAGACACTCAAATTCATCAACAAAAATATTGCGTTCTTGGTCGGCCAAAACTCGCACGCCAAAAACTTTTTGTCTTATCAGCGAGATGACTTCTTTTGAAAATTTGTCCGCCATCAACAACTCCTCTTTTGTTGGAGTTCCGCCGCGCTGAGTTCTGCCAACAACTTGAAATTTGACAACCTCCATCCCCAAAAGTTTGTTGACTTTGTCGGCAATTTTTTCAATGTTTTCCAAATTTTCTCGCACAATGATGCATGCACTTTGATTTTTTATCATTTTCTGCAAAACAACATCTTTGATTTTTTCATAGTCAAGTTCCTTCTTTGTGGAAATGCAAAGGTCGGCTTTCACGCGCTCGGCAACCGCCTGTGCAATTGCTGGATGCTGTCTGCCCATAACCTCAAAAAGACAACTGTCGCCCATCGTTTTGATGCTTGGCATTGTGTGCTGCACAGCATAGACACACTCGTTGACCGCTGTCGAAAATCCAATTGAATAGGAACTGCCATTGACATCGTTGTCGATTGTGCCTGGCACAAAAATTGTGTTGACGCCATTGTCAAACAACTCTTTCGCGCCTCTTTCACTTCCGTTGCCGCCAAGGATGACAACACAATCAAATTTTCGTGCGTTTTTAAGCGCAATTTGAAAAAGCTCTCGCTCCTTAAATTCTGGACATCTTGAGGAGCCAATCACTGAGCCCGCCAAATCGCGCTGCTCTTTTGTTGCCACATCTTTCAACGGAAAAATTTGATTGTCAATCAGCCCTTTGAAACCTGACAATGCGAAATATGCCTCACCTTTGAAGGCGGCAAAAAGGTTATAGACAAACCTGTTCATTCCTGCTCCGTCACCGCCACTGCACAAAACCAAAACTTTCATTTTTTCACCCCACAACAATGTTTTCATTTCCAATTATGCCCGAAAGTTCATTGATAAGATGGTTGTTTATCTGCACGTTTTGTTGATAGACAAAAGTTTTGTCCGTCAACGTGCATTTGATGACCACCTTCGTTTCTCCCGGATAGGACGCAATCGAATTTTTCACGCGTCCATACACATCAGGGTCCTTGGTGTTAAATCTCAAACACAGCCTTTTTTCTGGCGAAGCGGCAGTTTGCTGATTTTCGTCCTCCTCCTTCCAAAGCACAAACGAGTCCGCAACCGCAGACGGAGCCATTCCGTCACGAATGTTGATGCGCCCACGCACCGTCACAAGATTGTCCTCTTCTAAAATGTTGCGATATTTTGAAAAAGCGTTTCCAAACACGGTGATTTCCATCGTGCCCTTCAAATCTTCCAATTTGAGATAGCACATTTCTCTGCCGTTTTTGGTTCGTTTACGATTGACCTCGGTCAAAATTCCGCCACAAACAAACGGCTGACCATCAACAAGTCCACTCTCGTTGACTTCCATCTCTTGCTCAAAGTCGCCATTGGCCTCATCCATTTCATCATCGCTTTCAGTTTTGAGCATATCTGACGAAAGATTGAACTGCTCAAAACGTTTGACATAGTCTTGAAGTGGATGACCACTCATATAAACGCCAATGATGTCACGCTCGTTTTTGAGGAGCGTCTTTTTGTTGTATTCTTTGATGTTTGGATATTCCACCTCATCCACAATTTGCTTTTCGCCAAAGAACGAAATTTGCCCCAACTGACCACTCTTTTTGTCCTTGTGCGCACGGTCAAGAATGCGCTCATAGATTGCCATATATTGCGAACGTGTGTGCCCAAAGCAATCGAAAGCACCACTCAAAATCAAGCACTCAATCGCCTTTTTGTTGACGCCACCAATCTCAACTGCACGGGTCAAAAAGTCCTCAAACGAAACAAATTCGCCGTTTCTTTCCCTTTCCGCAATGATATTGTCAGTCACAGCAATTCCAACGTGTTTCAAGCCGCCAAGTCCAAAACGGATGGCATTTCCTTCGGTTTTGAAATATGTCCCCGACTTGTTGATATGCGGTGGAAGTGGCTCGATGCCCTCACTTCTTGCAAACGAAACATATTTCTTCAAATCATCCGCCTTGTCAATGCGGTTGTTCAGAACTGCGGTCAGGTATTCTGGCTCATAATAGCACTTCAAATATGCGGTCTGATATGCCACATACGCATAGGCTGCCGCGTGAGATTTGTTGAAGGCGTATTTTGCAAACTCCTTCATTTCATCAAAAATCTTTTCAGCAACTGCTCTGTCGTGACCAAGTTTGACCGCGCCTGGAATTGAACGCTTCCCACTTGGGTCCTCCCAACCATTGACAAACTTTGTGCGCTCGGCATCAATTTTGTCCACCTGCTTTTTGCCCATAATTCTTCGAATGTTGTCCGCCTGCCCAAGACTGTAACCCGCCATCACTTGCACGATTTTCATAACCTGCTCTTGATAGACAATGCAGCCATAGGTGACATCCAAAATGTTTTCAAGACACGGGTCATCATAGACAATATGCGTTGGGTCTTGTTTGTTTCTGACAAATTTTGGGATGGAATCCATTGGCCCCGGCCGATACATCGAAACGCCGGCGATGATGTCTTCCAAACTTGTTGGTTTAAGGTCCTTCATAAACTTCTTCATTCCAGCACTTTCAAGTTGGAAAACGGCGTCCGTGCGCCCTTCTGCAATCATTCGATAAACATTTTCATCGTCATATTCCATATCATAGAAATCAATCTTGATGCCGTGATTTTCGAAAACATAGTCGCACGCCTTCTTGATATCCGTCAGCGTGACAAGCCCCAAAAAGTCCATTTTCAAAAGCCCAAGGTGTTCAAGTTCAATCATACTATATTGTGTCACGCGCTCGTTGTCCGTTTTGGCAACAGGAACAAAAGTTGCGACATCTTCTGGCGCAATCAAAATTCCGCAAGCATGCTGAGAGGTGTTTCTTGGCACGCCCTCAAGCAGACTTGCAAAATCAATAATTTTCTTCATATGAGGGTCGTTGTCATAGATTTCACGAAGTTCCGGAATGATGAACTTCTCGTTTTCCGGCTTGCCCGTCAGACCAAAATAAAACTTCAGCACAGGCGGCTTTTTGATGCCGTCCGGCAGTTTGTTTGGAATGAGTTTTGTCAGCCTCATAACATCAGGAATTGGCGTTCTCATAACGCGCGCAACATCTCGGATGGCGTTTTTTGCTTGCATACATCCAAAAGTTCCAATTCCGGCAACGTGGTCCTGCCCATATCGCCTTTTGACATATTCAATCACATCGCCGCGATGGTCTTTGCAAAAATCTACGTCAAAGTCGGGCATCGAAACACGCTCTTTGTTGATGAAGCGCTCAAAGAACAAATTATATCGCATCGGGTCAACCCGCGTGATGCCAGAGGTGTATGCCACCAAACTTCCTGCGCCGCTTCCTCGTTCTCCGTCGTCACATCCGCGTAAGCCTCCGCAACCCCGTCGTCATTAAAAGTAAATACTTCCGGACAGGTTGCGACGCACGCGCCACAGGCAATACAGCCTTCATGTACAATCGCCTTCATATGAAATCCTCCTCGCTTCTTCTGACATGGAAACGCCGATCAGCGCTATCCTGCTAAGAGTATACCCATTTTGGCATCCTGCAATTCATGCCCTATAAGCGGATTTCATACAGGCCGCAATGCTGTATGAATACTGTATTATGAAACTCCGGCCTGCCCCATCCGGAAT
>CANQNH010000017.1 GCA_947625165.1 uncultured Clostridia bacterium | reverse complement strand
CGCACCTTTGTCCTGAGCCTCTTTGCATCTTTCAAAAGCCTGTTTCAAATCCTTGCTGAAACAAAAATAGACATCCCCCGATTTTGCCAATTTGCTGTCGCGACAAACATCTTTGACATCCAAATCACACTGCCCCTCAACCTTGACAAGATTTTCAAGTTGCATCTTCCCCTCCCATAATTTTTTATTATAATATCTTACTTCAAAACTTTTTCCGATGTTTCCAACCCGTCAAAACAAGCAAAAAAAAGACAAAAAAAGCATCAACTTCTTTTGTGCGGCATAGACGAAAAAATCGAAAATTGTTGCGAAAGCTCCAAAAAAATCAATTTTTTCGCAATTTTTTTGATTTTTTGTTGTTTTTTTGATATTTTTTTTAATTCTTTTTAATTTTTTGTTCTCTTTTAATTTTTGTTTTTTTTAGATTTTTAAAATTTTCCTTTTTTTGTCAAGAATTTTGCGAATTTTATTTTTTCATTTTCTCTGCTGCACTTTCAAAAATCGCAATCGCGTCACTGTCAAAATTTTTCACAAATTTTTTTTCTTCCTCTTTTTGCCTGACACTTTCTTCAATGACACAACTCAAAAGTTCTTTGAATGGCACATCTTTGAAAAGATAAAATCCAAGCGAGCCAGGAATTGTGTTTGCCTCGTTGACAAACAAAGTCTTTTCTTTTTCGTCATAAAGAAAATCCACTCGCACAATCCCTTTGCAATCAAAAAGAGAGTAAACTTTTTCCGTCATAGAAACAATCTTGTTTTTCAGTTGTTTCTCCGGCTCGGAAAGTTTGGAGGAAGATGATGTGTATTTGTCATCAAAAGAATAAATCTCTCCTTTGTTTGTCACCTCGTTGACGGAAGAGATGAAAACTTTCCCTTTGAAACGCAAACAAGCACAGTTGAACTCTCGCAAATTTGGAACAACTTTTTCCACAACAACTTTGCTGTCAAAACTGAATGCCAAATCAACAGCCTTTTCAAGTTGAGCCAGATTTTTGCACACAGAAATGCCAATCGAACTTCCAAGGTTTGCCGGCTTAACAATCAGTGGCCAACCCAACTTTTTGATTGTTTTTTCAAGGTCGTCACCATTTTTGACAACACAAAAATTTGGCGTTGGAATTTTGCTTGCTTGCAAAATAAATTTGAAAAATGCCTTATCCATACAAACCGCGCTTGATGTCAGCGCAGGCGAACTTTCACCCACCCCACAGCATTTGCAAACACCTTGCACCGCTCCATCCTCACCCACAGCCCCGTGACAACAGTTGAGAAGTGTCAAAATTTTGTACTTTTCAACAAACCTGTGTCCTCGCTTTTCCAACAAAACATTTTGACCAAGACAAAAAGTGACTTGGCGCTTGTTTTTTGCAAGTTTTGAAAAATTGTGAAAAATTTTGATGTCGCTTAGATTATCCGCCGTCCACCAAACTCCGCTTTTGTCAACATAGCACAGCACATATTCAAACCCCTCAGGAAGATTTTTGACCACCTGATTGGCAGTGATGATTGAAATGTCGTGCTCAACACTTTGTCCGCCAAACAGCACAAGAACTTTGTTTTTCATATTAGATAGATATGCAGTCACAAAAACATCTGTGAAAGTCACTTGTTATTTATAAATAAAAAAGTAGGGATTAAATCCACCCTACTCAATGCCAAGTCTTTCTTGGCGGGCGCCCATAACCCAAGTCCTTCGGATTTGCCTATGAGCCTGTTAGAAGATAACTCAATCTTCAGCATTATTATATCAAAAACATAAAAAGAAGTCAATACTTTTTAACAAAAAAATTAAAAAAAAGAAAAATTTTTCAAAACTGCTTTTTACAAATGAAAAAAGTAGGTTCTAACCCGACCTACTCAATGCTGGTTCTGCCAGCTGGTGCATAATAAAATTATGCCGATGTCTTAAGACAAAGTAAGTATATAACAAACAATCAAGAAAGTCAAGACTTTTTGACAATAAAAATTAAATAATATAGAAAATATCGCAAAACTTGTTTTTTACAAATAAAAAAAGTAGGGATTAAATCCACCCTACTCAATGCTCGCCAATCCGAGCGGGCGCCCATAACCCAAATCCTTCGGATTTGCCTATGAGCCTGTTAGAAGATAACTCAATCTTCAGCATCATTATATCAAAAACATAAAGGAAAGTCAATACTTTTTGACAAAAAAATTAAAAAAATCTAGAAAACATCACAAAAAAGGCAAAATTTTAACGAAAAAAGGAGGCTTCCACCTCCTCATTCAATCAAATTGTTCACAACAACTCAAACAGTTTGGCCTTATATTCTTCCTCAGTGATAAGTCCGTTGTCACGCATACGCTTCAAATCTTCAATCCTTTTCACTTTTTCTTCATATGCTCTGTCATTTTTGATTTCCTGCTTGTCCTCTCTTCTCAAATCGTCTTTCGAGTTCATCACAACAATGTCAGGAATGAACATTGAAATGAAAAGCAAAATCCACGAAATCCAACCACCGCAGATGACAACAATGATGAAACCGGCAATATACAGCGATTGCGAAATTCGGAAATATTTTCCACGACTTCTGACAGACCAAATCAAAAGGAAACTGCCAACAAAACCTGCAACGAAGGAAATTATGGTGTAAACAAGATTGGTTGAATATGTCAGAAAGTAGAAATAATCGGCATATTGAAGCAAATATTCTCTGTTCGTGAGGAGCAAAATTGACAAAATCAATGTCGCAGTGACACTGATAAGGTTTATGATTGCCGATGCAAGAATAAGGTTGCGTTTGTTTTTGTTCATATAATACATATAATATTGCCTCCCATTCAAGAAACTAAAACTTCTCAAAATTTTTCTGATTTATGTCCCCCAAACCAGTCCTCAAAAACGAAATCTTTTCAGATATGTTTTTCAAAACTTGGAGAGTGTTTAAATTCCAATTCTTTCCAGCATTATGGATTGTTCAATTCAACTCAACTCAAGATTTCTCAATCCATAATAGTGATATGATAACATTATGTGAAAAATTTGTCAAACTATTTTGAAAAAATGAAAAAACACGCTAAAATGATTGAAAAGGAGAAACGATGAGCAAACAGAAAAGAACAATCGTCATCACTGGTGCATCAAGCGGGCTTGGGAAAGGCTTGAAGGACAAATTCACAGCAAACGGCGATGTTGTGGTGGGCATTTCACTTGGCGGAGACGACTATGACTGCGATGTGGCGGATTACAAGAAATTGAAAAAAATCTTTGAAGAAATCAAAGAAAAGCACGGCAAAATTGATATGCTCATCACCTGTGCTGGCTATGGCCTGAGCGGTGCAATCGAACTTCTCAGCGAAGAACAGACACAAAAACAGTTTGATGTCAATTTCTTTGGCACAGCAAATGCCTGCAAATATGCCATTCCGATGATGAAAGATGACGGCAAAATCATCATAATTTCCTCTGCAACCGCACTTTTTCCAATTCCGTTCAAGGCATATTACTGCGCAAGCAAATCTGCAGTTGACAGTTTCGCTCAAAGTTTGAGAATGGAGCTTTCAAAGACCAAAATTCAAGTCACCTCAATATGCCCTGGTGATGTCCGCACCAATTTCACAGAAAACAGAGTTAAAATTTATGAAACCAACGAGCGCTATGGTGATGCCATACAACACTCAACAGCACCAACTGAAAAAACAGAGAAACGCCGTATGAGCTCAACATACGCGGTCGAAAAGATGTATAAAATTTGCGAAAGAAACCACCTGAAAGCAAGATATATCATTGGAAAGCAATACAAATTTTTCAATTTTGCAAGAAAAATATTGCCAAAGAACGCGATGACAAAAATTTTAACAAAAATGTTTTATAAGACAAAATAAGAAATGATGAAAAAAGGAAACGCGCGGCGACATTCAGTTTGAAAGCCAAAGCAAAAATTCGGTGTTCCCATCTCCACCTTTAATCGGCGAAGGAATAATCCCTTTCTTTTGAAATCCAACTTTTTCAAATACATCAACAACATTGTCCACAACTTTTTTGTGGACTTTTTCATCTTTAACAATGCCTTTATGCTTTCTGGCATATTCCAAACCAACCTCAAACTGTGGCTTAACAAGCGCAACAATGTCAACATACTTCTTTCCAACAAGAAAGTCTGCCGCAAGTTTGTCTGCAAGTTTGGTCAAACTGACAAAAGAAACATCAATAACAACCATATCGGCATCTTGGAAAACATCTTTGGACAAATTTAAATAGTTTGTTTTTTCAAGGTTGACCACCCTGCTGTCCCGAAGTAAAGATTTTGCAAGTTGCCCCTCACCTGTGTCAACTGCATAAACTTTTTTTGCACCATTTTGCAAACAAACATCAGAAAAACCACCCGTTGATGCACCGATGTCAATAACAACCCTGTTTTGCATATTTATGCAAAATTCTTCGATGGCTTTTTGGAGTTTAAATCCGCCACGCGAAACAAATTCAAATGGTTTTGCAACAATGGAGCAGCTCGACAAACATTCATATGACGGCTTTTTTATGAGAACACCATCAACACAAACCCTGCCATTTTCAATTGCCTCTTTTGCCTTCTGCCGAGTTGCATAAAAACCCTCTTTGACCAAAAACAAATCTAATCTCATATCAATCATTATAACACAAAGATTTTGAAATTGCATCCATTTGAAAAAGTTTTTTTCAAATCAAAAAAAGTGGGACAAAAAATTTGATTGAACATAGACTGATAATGGAGGCAAACAAATGAAATATTCAACTGCATACAAAAACGGCTTCTTTCAAAATTTGCGTCCGTTTGGAAACTGTTGCCCAGGGTATGGTCAAAATTGGCAAAACTGTGGCTGCGGTTGCCAACCAAACTGTGCACCTAGATGTTTTCCACAAACACCCCTTCCTTGTGGAATGAACACTTGTTGCTCGCAAAGTAATTTCGTTTATTTTGCAATAGGATATCTTTTGGCATCAAATAATTCTCAGCAATTTTAATAAATATCTAATTTGTTTTGTTTCACAGTGGATTTTGTTTTTAGCGCCAAAATTTTAATAAAAAAGTAAAAAAATATTTTTATAAATTTAATAAAAAAAATATAAAAATTAAACAAAAAACAAAATAAAATTTATAAAAATAATTAAAAAAAACAAGCGACTTTTATAAAAAAATAAGCAAAATTTTACGCAAAATACAAAAAAATTAAATAAAATTTGCCAATTTTTTGTAAAAATTATGTTAAATTTTAAGTAAATTTTATAAAAAATTGCTAAAAAAAACAAAAAAAATCAAAAAATTTTAATATAAAAAAACAAAAAAAATAGAATTTTTTATGTTAAAATTTTAATAAAAATTCATAAATTTTTATAAAATTTTATTGAAATTTTGCAAAAAAATTAGCAAAAAATAGTTAAAAAACAGTTTTTTTTGATAAAAAATAGTTAAATAAAATAATAAAAATATAACTAATATAACAGAAAATAATAACAAATCAACATTTTTATTAAAATTAAGAAAATTATTAAAAAAAATAAAAAAAATTGATTGAAAATTTTTAAAAAATTTTTATCAAAAAATTATAAAAAAAACGATTAATTTTTATTAAAAATTTATAAAAAATTTTTATTAAAAAAAGAAAGAAATTTTTGATGTCTTTTTAAAAAAAAAGAATAACAAAAAAATCGGCTCATTTTTTGAAATTAAGATATCCAAAAAAAAAGCAGGCATATTGTCCTGCTTTTTTATTTTGATTTATCCTTTTGGCTTCCAATCATTTTCCATTATATATCAAGCTCTTTGATTTCAGCATTCTTAAAATAAAAACGAGAATTGTCATTTTCAGGATTAAACTCCTCTCCCACAAGAAACATTGAAAGTATTCTTGCCGGCGAACTGTGTGTGACAATCAACACATTCTCATATTTTGAGTTTTTCAAAAACTTTGCAAAGTCCTTTATCCTTTTTTCAAGTTGGTCGAAGTTTTCCATTCCACATTCTTTCAATCTCTTTTGCTTTTGCTCTCTTTCCAAGGGCGACAAACTGTCTTTCTTCCAGCAAAAATGCCTTAGTCAATCTCTGTCAACCTTTCATCTTTCAAGATTGGCACATTGTGATATTTGTTCATTATGTTGGCAGTTTGCATTGTGCGCATAAGCGGTGACGAAAAAATCACATCAATCTTCAAAGCACTGTTTTGTTTTGCCACTTTTTCAACAAGTTGTTTGCCTGACACGCTGAGCCTGTTTTGAGAGCGCCCCTGCGTTATGTTTTTCTCGTTCCACACGGTTGTGCCGTGTCGCATTATATAGACTTTCATCCATTTTTCATTTTGCATAACTATTCTTGTTTATGAATATTTATTCACTTAATTATAAATTCAATTTTTCGTTTTCAAAAAGTTTTTCCAGCGTGTGAGAAAATCGTCACAAACTTTGAACGCGTCATCAAAAGTTTCTTCTTGTGTCAAATCGCAGTCAGCAATTTTCAATAGGCTTATTGGGTCTTTTGAACAGCCTGACGAAAGAAACTTGATATATTTTTTTGCAAACCCTTCTTCATTTAGGATTTTGTTTGAGATTTTGATTGCACAAATCAAACCCGTTGCGTATTTATAGACATAGAAACTGTCGTAGAAATGTGGTATCCTCGCCCACTCATATTTCATTTCTGGAATTTGTTTCACTTTTCGACCGTGATAGAAATTGTTGAGCCGCTCATACTCCTCGCACAAAAGTTCCGCTGAAAGAGGATTTTCCTTTTCATATTCCTCGTGAGCAAACTGCTCAAATTCGGCAAACATCGTTTGTCTGAATATTGTTGAACGCACATCACTCAGAAATTTGTCAAATAGCGCAACTCTCTCCTCGTCCGTTGTCGCTTTTTTCAAAAGCAAGTTGAGGAGAAGCATCTCATTTGTGGTGCTGGCAACCTCTGCAACAAAAATCACATAGTCCGCCGTTTGAATTGGTTGATTTTTGTTGGAATAGTAACTGTGCATCGCGTGGCCAAGTTCGTGTGCCAAAGTGAACACGCTCTCCAAATTCCCTTCAAAATTCAAAAGAACAACCGGCGTCATTCCTTTTCCTTCTGCAGAATTGGAAAAAGCACCGCTATATTTGTTTTTGTTTGGAAAAACATCAATCCATCGCTCATCTTTTGCGCGCTGAATAAGTGAAACATACTCTTTTCCCAGTGGAGCAACTGCCTCTTTGACAAGCTCAATCGCCTCGTCAAAAGTGTATTTTTTCGTGTTTTTGCAGACAGGCGCAAATGTGTCATAGATTGCAAAGTCTTTTTGCCCGAGCATTTTTCGTTTGACTTCAAAAAACTCCTGCAAAATTCGAACATTTTCACGCACTTTTTTTATGAGAAGTTTGTAAACATCCTCGCTTGCTTCTTCGGTGTATATTGCTTGATAGAGCGCAGAAGGATATTTTCGCACCTTTGCCAAAACGCAATCCTCTTTGACACTTGAAATGTAACTTGCGGCAAGAGTGTTGATGAATTCACCTCGCTTTCCGTTGATGGCTTTGAAAGTGTTTTCACGAAGTTTACGGTCAGGACTTTCTGCATAGACACCAAATTTGCTTTGTGAAAACGGATGTTTCTTTCCCTTGCTGTCCTCAACCTCACCAAATTGCAAATCAACATCGTTGAGTTTGTCAAAAACCTCCTCTGCGCCGCCAAACGCTTCACCAAGATTTGTCAACAACAACTCCTCTGCTTTTGAAAGCGAGTGCTTTTTGTGACGAATTGTTGTCTCAAATTCCCTTGCATAAAGTGAAAAATCAGGATTTTTCTGCAATTTCTTTAGTTTTTCAAGAGAGAATTTGTCAATTTCTGTTTCAAGCGGTGTCAAGGCACGCGACAATTTTGTCAAAACAATTCCTCTTTTTTCCATCATATCGTTTGCCTTGCGCTCTGCCCTGTCCTCGCATTGACGAAGAAAAGCATAGCAAGTTTTGCCCGCTTTTTCGCAAATTTTGGTTTTAAGGTCAAGATATTCCTTCAAAACTTTGTCATCTGCAAGTCTGCCTTCATATTTCGAAAACTTTTTGCAATCTTCCTCCAAAGACGAAAGAAGTCTATAATAATCCTCGTCATTTTTGCAATATTTTGACAAGTCCCATTTGTATTTTTCTTCAATTTGGTTTCTGTCTTTCATTGATTTTCAAAACTCCTTTTTTTTGCGTTTTCTGACCAAAAATTGAAAAAATCACGTTTTTTTGGTGATTTTTTCTGATTTTTCATATGTTTTTTGTGATTTTTTGATTTTATCTTAAAAAATATTTTTCCATTTTAAACTTATTCCAAGTCGAATTGTTTTCTGGGCAAGCCAAAAATGTCATTCTTTCTTTGGTTGTTGGATGCGTGAAGGAGAGTTTTCCTGCCCAAAGTCCAAGAGCCTGCGTTCGTCCCTTCGCTTTGCCATATTTCACATCACCGACAAGAGAAAATCCGATGTTTGCAAGTTGAAGTCTGATTTGATGGCTTCTGCCCGTCAAAATCCTCACTTCAAGCAAACTTTCCTTGCCATTGTCCTCCAAAACTTTGTAGTTCAATTCCGCTTTTTTAGCGCCGCTTTCACTCATTGGAACAATTTTGACAATGTTTTCTTTTTCATCCTTTTTCAGATAGTTGACAAGATTTTGGCTTTTGATTTTCACAACGCCATTGGTGATGGCATAGTAAACCTTTTCAACTTCGTGCGTTTTGAATTGCTCAGAAAGGCGTTTTGCCGACTTCGAATTGCGTGCAAAAACCATAATTCCGCCCGTTGGTCTGTCCAACCGATGAACAAGCCCGATGAAAGCATCGCCGGATTTGTTGTATTTTTCCTTTACATAATCCTTGACAAGTGTCAGCATATCGGCATCACCGCTGTCATCTGGCGCTGACGGAACATTTTGCGGTTTTATCACCACAACAATTTGATTGTCTTCATAAAGCACTGTCAATTTTTCCATATTTTCACTCCCGTTGCACCGCAAGGCAAAATCAAGCCATCATCTGTTGGCAAACCAATTTCATCAGCCTCAACATTTTCCACACCAAAAACACTTTTCAAGAGATTGGCAATCACGGTCGGTTGCAGACCTGTGGTGTAAGAATTTATCAGCACAAACAGCGGTTTTTTGCTGAGAACTTTTTTGCACAGTTCGACAAAATCCGCCAAATTATCCTCAAGTTTCCACATTTCGCCACTTGGCCCTCTGCCATAACTTGGAGGGTCCATTATTATGCAGTCATATGTGTTGCCGCGCCGAATTTCTCTTTCAATGAATTTTGCGCAGTCATCAACAATGAAACGGATGTTTGAAATGTTGTTAAGTTTTGCATTCTCTTTTGCGCGCTCAACCATTCCTTTGCTTGCGTCAATATGGGTCACTGCCGCTCCAACAGATGCCAGCGCAACCGATGCACCACCGGTGTAGGCAAAAAGATTGAGCACCTTCACTTGCCTTTGTGCGTTTTTGACCAAATCGCGCATCAAATCCCAATTTGTTGCCTGTTCTGGAAATATGCCCGTGTGCTTGAACCCCATAGGCTTCACGATGAACTTCAAATCTTTCCAAGCAATTGTCCACTGCTCTGGGATTTTTTTCTTAAAGTGCCAAAGACCGCCGCCCTCTTTTCTCTCATAATAAGCGTCTGCCTGTTGCATCAAATCGCATTTTTTGTGCCAAACAACTTGTGGGTCGGGTCGAAGCAACTTGATGCCAGCCCAATCTTCCAATTTTTCGCCGTCCCCCGTTGAAATGACGCGATATTCCTTCCACGAATTTGCAACTCTCATAAATTTTCCACCATAACATAATATGTTTTTTCTTGCGTTTTTCCAGCTCACAAGTTTTTCAAAGTTTCAACAACCCAATCTTTATATTCCTTTGCGTGATTGCAAAATTGGTCTGAATAGAGAAGTTTTTTGAACTCGTCAAAATCAAGCCACTTCACGCACTCAACTTCACTTTTCTGCAAAGTCATTTCGCTTTCCTTCACATCACAGCGAAGAAGATATATCTGTGCAAGTTCCCATCCTCTTTGATTGAGCCAACTTTTCAGAAAAACATAGTCCCCTTCTTTTGTGTCAATCCCCAATTCTTCCTTTGTTTCTCTGATGCACGCTTGCAAGCAGGTTTCACCCGCAGCAGTGTGACCAGCCGATGGCATATCCCACTTTCCTGGGCTTTTCTTCTTGGTTTTTGCGCGCTTTTGCACCAAGAATTGCCCCCGTTTGTTTTTAATCCAAATCCAAACAGGTTTGTGATAACACTGAGGATTTTCACTGTGACAAAACTCACGACTTTTGACACCAAGAAAATTGCCATCAATGTCAAAAGTGTCAAGCATTTCTTCGCTCATTTCTTCACCTTCTGAAGTTTTGTGATGATAAATCCATCACCGACCTCAATTTTTCTTTCGGTGTCCGGATTGTCAATTTTCTCCACTGCGCGAACAATCAAAACCTCCTGCTTGATTTTTGGCATAAAGTCGTTGAGCATCAGGGCAAGTTGTTGGTCTGCCGTTTCAAAATAGGCATAAACACGGTCATCAATTTCAAAACCCGCTTCCTTTCTCAAAACCTGCAAGCCGCGAACAAACTCGCGATACAACCCCTCAAGCAACAATCCTTCATCAAGTGTGATGTCCAAAACAACTGTTATGCCATTTTCGTGCGCAATCACAAAATCCTGTTTTGGTTTCTTTTCCAGATTGAAAAGTTCGCTGTCCAAATCTTTGAACTGTGCAAAAGAAACTCTGCCGGCTTTGAACCCATCAACCGCTTTTTTCATTTCGTTTTCGTTCAAAGAAGCAAGTTCATTTTTCAGTTTTTGAACATCACCTTTCAGCACAGCGCCCGCTTTTTTGAAGTTGACCGACAAAAACTCGGTGTTAAACTTTGCGTCATCTGTGACAGTTTCCAAAGTTTTCACATTGAGTTCGTCTTTGATTATGTCTTCAAAGCGTTTCAACACCTCTGCTTTAACGCCAGAAACAAACAGCGTTCGCAAAGGTTGTTTGATTTTGATTTGATTTTCATTTCGCAATCTCTGTGCGATTGAAATGATATCTCTTGCCAGCGCCGTTTCTTCAAGTATGCCAGAAAATCTTTCCTTGCAAACTTCGGTTGGAAAACCAGAAAGCATAATTGCCTCAACTTCGTTTGGCTCAATCTCTCTGACAAGGTTTTGCCAGATATATTCTGTCAAGAAAGGCACAACCGGGGTCATAACCCGAATGATTGCCTTGATTGCGCTGTAAAGACACCAATAGGCAGTCATTTGGTCATCCTTATCATCCGATTTCCAGAAGCGTTTTCTGTTTGAGCGGATATAATAGTTGGATATGTCGTCCACAAGTTTTTCAAAGTCCTTGACGACAACATAAGGTTTGTCATCGGCGTAGTTACGGTCACTGTCAGCCACAAATTTGTTGATGCTTTCAAGAAGCCACTTGTCAGATTGCGACAGTTTTTTTGCGTCAAGTTTGAAATTATCAAATCGTGGATTGTCAATGCACGCATAGGTATTGAAGAAAGTGTAAACATTCCAG
Source organism: uncultured Clostridia bacterium (assembly GCA_947625165.1). Classification (GTDB taxonomy): domain Bacteria; phylum Bacillota; class Clostridia; order Christensenellales; family UBA1242; genus Caccovivens. The sequence continues at coordinate 12,038 of CANQNH010000017.1, read as the reverse complement.
AACGCCAAAATTTTTCTTCTTGCCTCGTCTGTCAGATTGAAACCAAAGCGCATTTCATTGACAGGGCTTGATGAACAATAGAGATATCTTATCGCATCCGCACCAACTTTGTCCGCAACCAAATCCGCTTCCAGCGAGTTTCCTCCGCTCTTATGGAACTCGTTTCCGTTTTCGTCTTTCACATATTGATATGTGACAACCTTTTCATATGGTGCTTTTCCGGTCAGCACAACGCTCATAATCAAGAGTGAGTAGAACCAAAGTTTGATTTGCTCAATCATCTCGCAAACGAACTCACTTGGGAAGTTCTCGTTGAAAAACTTTTTGTCGGTGAAATATTTTTTCGTTGAGAAAGGTGTGATGCCCGCATCCAGCCAAACATCACCAACCTCTGGAATTCTGGAAACTTCCTCACCGCAATCGCACTTGATTTTCACTTCATCAATCCACGGACGATGAATGTTTGGCAAAGCATCAACAAGTTTTGGATCAACCGCCTTCTTTTTCAACTCTTCCAAACTGCCAATCACAGTCACTTTGCCGCATTTTTCACAAACATAGAAAGGCAGTGGCAGACCATAGAACCTGCTTCGCGAAATGTTCCAATCGCCCATATTTTCCAGCCAATCAATCATTCTCTTTTTGGCGTATGACGGCTTGAACTCAACATCTTCAATCGCTTTCAGCGCAAGTGGGCGGATTTCGTCCATCTTGATGAACCACGCTGAAATCAACTTATAAACCAAATCCGTTTTACATCTCCAGCAGAATGGATAGGAGTGTTTATATTTGTGCGCATAAAGCAACTTGCCGTCTTTTTTCAACCTCTCTGCAACAAGGTCTGGCACATCGGTTGTCTTCTTTCCTGCCATAAAGCCGGTGTTTTCAAGCATAACCCCCTGCTCGTTGATTGGACATATCTCTGGCAGCGACAAAGTTTGTCCAAGTTCAAAGTCCTCACTTCCGCAGCCCGGCGCAATATGAACAACGCAACTGCCTTCCTCGTTGTCAACCATATCCCACGCCACAATCTTATGCACAAACTTTTGCTCAGGAAATTCAGGGAAGCAAGTTTCATATTCCAGCCCCACCAAATCGCTACCTTTGAATGTTTCAAGAATTTGCACATCTTTCTTCAAAATCTTCAATCTGTCTTTGCCCAGAACAATGTTTTCACCCTCAAAGTTCACTTTCACATATTCAAACTCCGGATTGACCGCAAGCGCAACATTTGCCGACAGTGTCCAAGGCGTTGTTGTCCAAGCAACAATCTTGAAATCTCTGTTTTTGACGGGCAGCTTGATGAAAAGCGCAGTGTGCTCAACCTCGTGATAGGAAGATGACATCTCGTGCTCCGAAAGACTTGTTCCGCAGCGTGGACACCACGCCATTGGTCTGTTTTTCTTCACAATCCAACCATGCTCGTTGCAAGTTTTCAAAAAGTGCCAAATGGAAGTGATGTTTTCGTCACTGTTGGTGTAATACGAATTTTCCCAATCCATCCATTGTCCCATTCTGATGGATTGTTTTGTGATTTCGTTGCCAAAATATTTCACCCTCTCCATACATTTGTTTGTGAATTTATCGATGCCATATTTGACAATTTCCGGCTTGCCGTTCAGCCCAAGTTCTTTTTCAATGTTCACTTCAACCCAAAGGCCTTGCGCGTCAAAGCCGTTTTGATATTGACAATCGCGGCCTTTCAGCGCGTTGTATCTGATTGTCAAATCTTTCAGCACTCTGCCCCAGATGTGATGCACACCACTGCGATTGTTTGCCGTGATTGGCCCATCAAGAAAACGAAAGCGCTGGTGACCTGCGTTTTTCTTAACAAGTTTTTTGAAAGAACCATTTTCTTCCCAAAACTTCAAAATTCCTTTTTCCATTTCCACAAAATTTGGAACTGAAACTTCTTTTTTCATCTTAAACTTTTCTCCCTATTGCAAATTTGACTTGATTTAATTTTGACCTGATTTGTTTTTGACCTGAGTTAACTTTGACCTAATTTAATTATTTTTGACCCGCCCCAAAGTTTAGGCTCAAAAATTCTCCATTTTGGACTTAAAAATTTTCCAAGATTTTGTTCATTTTCATCGTGTCGGCAGCAGTCATAATTCCAAGCGGTCTTTCCTTTGCCCCGCCATTTTCGGTGATGAGGATTGCCAACATTTTGGAGTTGTTGTGGAAAATTTCAAGTGCTTGTTCCACAGTGACATCCTTGTTGGCAAAAGCATAGTAGTCGCTGTGGTCAATTTTTGAGATGATGTCTTGAATTTTCACTGAATTCAAAAACGCCTCGCTTTTTCCGCCCGCCAAAAGATGTTTTCCAAATGCGTCCAAAATTTTCTGCCCATTTGCGATGCCAATAATTTCGCCACTATGGTTGAAAACAGGCAAGTTGGAATAGCCCGACGAGGCAATCAAACAAATGACCTCTCGCATTGATTTGTCCGCACTCACTGACAAAACATCGCGCCTGGCAACAGCATCCAGCGCGCGCGGCGGAGTAGTGAGGATTTTTTCGATTTTTTCAATTTTTTCCACAACTTCAATGTGGGGCTCAGCAATCACATAATCGTTGTTTTCGTGGACAATGGCGTTTCTCAGACGCCCATAGCCAATCAAATCGTCCTCATATTTTCGGATGATATAGTTGAAAGCCACAGCCTTTCGCACGGCCTCAGAAAAACCCATACTTCGATTGAAGTTGTATCGCGTTTTGATTGCGTAGTCGATGTTGTTGAAAGCGGAAAGAAATCTTGCCGCGTTTGATTTTGGAACAGGGTCAACAATGTCATCAACATTAGTTTTCGATTTGCTCATTTGCACCTCACTTAAAATCTTTGACAACACAAAGCCACAAAAATCCTATGCCAAAAAATGTGTTTGCCTTTCGCGACTTGTCTTGCGGTGTTTTAATAAAAATATTATACATAAAAGAAATAAAAAACAAAAGCAAAAACAAGACAAAACAAAAAAAGTGCCCGAAGCACTTTTGTATGCCACTTTTTAGTTGGAAAGAAAAAAACAAGATTGGTGTTGGAAAAAATGCAGAAAAGAGCAAAAGGAAAAAGCAAAAAAGGAAGAGGAATAATCATTTTCACTTTTTTTCCCCCCCCCACAAAAAAGAAATTAAAAATTTTTCAGGTGCTTGGAGAAAAGTTGAGTGGTGAGGAGGAGGAGAAATAAACCTGCGGAATTTTGCCGACAATGATATTTTCCGCCACAAGCACTTCGGTGACGCTGTCGATTGTTTGCGAGTAAGACGGCAAAATCAGCGAAACACTTGCATACAGCCTGACAAAAATGGAGTGATTTGTTTGATTGATGCCGGCACTGACAAACCTGCTTTCAAAAGTGGATGTCATCGCACCGATGGGTGTCAGTTTCAAATTGATGTCCGGGCCAACACCAGAAAGGAACGGCAACCCCGTGAATGTCCCAAGCGAAACCATAACGCCGCACTGTCCCATCTCGTCAAGATAGACTTGAGCAACTTGATAAAACCGCCTTGCAATAAGGTTGAGTTTGACGGTGTCAAGGCTTATCAGCGAAACCGCTCCGCTTTCGTCTTTTTCAACATTCACAATGTCTTTGTAGGTCAAGTTTTCATCGCCAAGCACATCGCAAACCGCGTCACTCACCGCTGAGGTTGAAAGCGAAAAAACAGATGCTCTTGTTGCCTCAACCACAATTGGATTGACAACAAGAAAAACATAAGAAACCACAAGTGACACAAGCAAAAGCAAGGATAGCAAAAAAACTTTAGCCTTTCTCTTTTTCAACTTTTTTCGCCGCTCAACATAAAGCCGAACATTACAAGATTTCACAAAATATGTATATGTCGCAATATGTCAAATTTTGCAACATTTTTGCGTAAAACAAAGAAGGAAACACTTTTCTTTTCAAAAGCATTCTGACAGTATTTTTGTTTTGAAAATTTGCACAAAAAATTGAAAAGAGGATTTTTGCAAGGCAATGAAAAACTTTGCATACCACCACAACATATGGTGTGGTATGCAAGCATAATACACCACAAAAAGCACTTATTTCACTTCTTTGTGTGTGATTTGAATATGAGTGCAAACAAAAATGCAAAGCCGATGGCGGCAGCAATTCCGCCCGCAGTTGCAGTCAGTCCGCCTGTGAAAATGCCCAAAAACCCGTGCGTTTTCACCGCCCCAATTGCCCCTTTTGCAAGTGAAGCACCAAACCCAACAATTGGAACATTTATGCCTGCTTTGGCAAAATCAGAGATATAGTCAAAAAGCCCAACAGCCTCCAAAAAAACTCCAACAAGAACAAATGTCACAAGAATTCTTGCAGAGGTGATGTTTGTGGTGATGATGAGAAGTTCACCAATCGCGCACACAAGTCCGCCAATCAAAAACACCCACAAATAGTCCAAAAAAATTTGCATAAAATCCTCCAATTTCACATTTCAATTTGAATGCAGTGGCACACGCAAGGGATTGTATCACCTTGCTGCGTTGATGTTGTTGAAAGCAAAGCGCCTGTTGGAAGAAAGAGAATTTTCTTATATTCCCCCTCCTTCAACTTTTTGACGATATATGAATTGAACACTGTGGCGCAGCATCCCGCTCCAGATGCGCCGCACAATGTCTTTTGGTCACGCCGATAATACATCTGACCACAGTCGCCATAGTTGACACCCAGCGTTATGCCCTCATCTTCCATCAAATCAATCAAAATTTCGCTGCCAAGTTTTCCAAGGTCGCCCGTCACAATCAGGTCATAGTCGTCAGGTTTCGTCCTTGTGTTTCGAAAGTGTGCCAGCATTGTGTCACGAGCCGCAGGCGCCATCGCTCCACCCATATTGTTCACATCATTAATTCCCCAATCCACAACGCGACCAAATGTCACAGCGGTGATTTTTGGGCCTTCACCTTTCAGCGAAACAACCGATGCCCCAGCGCCCGTCACCGTCCATTGAGATGTCGGCGGCCTTTGATTTCCAAGTTCCAAGGGAAAGCGATATTGCCTTTCTGCTGTCGAAAAGTGCGAGCCCGTGCAACAAACAATGTTGTCATAAAACCCGCCATCAACAAGCACCGCACCAATCGCAAGGCTTTCCGCCATCGTCGAGCAGGCCCCATATAGCCCAATAAACGGAAACTGAAACGCTCGTGCCGCATATGACGAACTTATGATTTGGTTGAGAAGGTCACCAGCAATCATCAAATCGATGTCCTTTGGCTGAAGTTTGGCGTTTTGGATGACGCCCGTGATGGCGCTTTCCAGCATTTTCCTTTCTGCTTTTTCAAAAGTTTTTTCGCCAAAGAAATCGTTTTTCATCACATAGTCAAAATAAGGTGCAAAGTTCCCTTTGCCCTCTTTTGGTCCAACAATGGCATAACTGCCGATGATTTTCGGTTGATTTTTAAAGAAAATCGTCTGCTTTGCCCCAATAAAGCCGCTTTTGCTGTTTTCTGCAATTCTTCCAACACCACTCTTGTTTTTGACTGCTCTTTTTTCAACTTTTTGTTGCATTTTCCACCCTCAAAACACAATTTCTTTTTTAATTTCTCTCAAAAACTGCCCAATCTTCCATTCTTTTTCTAATTCTTCTCGCATTCGTCTCTTAAATTTAGACATAAAATTCATCTCTTAAATTTAAAAATGCAAGTTTTTCCTCCAACTTAAAACAGAGAGATAATCCAATAAATCAGCCCGACAACCATACTTGATGCCACACCAAACACAATCACAGGGCCGGCGATAGTGAACATTTTGACACATATGCCATAAATGATGCCCTCGCTTTTAAACTCAATTGATGGACTGGTGATGGAGTTTGAAAATCCCGTGATTGGCACAATTGACCCACCTCCTGCAAACTTTCCAATTTGGTCATAAACGCCAATCCCCGTCAAAAACGCTGCAATAAAAATCAGCGTGATGAGGGTCAAAGACCATCCCGTTTGCTGCGAAAGATTTGGAAAAATGAGAAGATAGATGTCGTTTATGCCCTGCCCGATAAGACAAATCACACCGCCCACCCAAAACGAGTTGAACAGCGATGGCCAAGGCCGTGTTTTTGGAATTTTTGCCGAAACATATTTGTTGTATGCCTCATTTCTCTTCATATCTTCCACAATTTGCACCTTCTTTTTCTTGATTTTTGCTTAAAAAACTGAAAGACAAGTTGATTTTGTCCAAAACAAACCAAAAATAAAACACCAATGCCGAAAATCTTGCAGAATGTGATTTGGGCGGCAGAATAAAAACGCTGTGAAAACACAAACTAAGAGCGGAGGATTTTTTATGAAAAAAATAATACTTTCATTCACCGCACTTGTTCTTTGTGTTGCTTTGGCGGGCTGTGGAAATCAAGGAGAAAACGCCATATCAGAACTTGGAAACCAACTTGATGTGACAGCAAACGCCATTTCCACAATGCCAACAACAAATCCAAACAGCTTGAACCTTTCAAAAGATATGTTGGATGCGATTGCAACAAAGGACAACGGGCAGGCAATTTATGGCAATATGCTTGGCACACAGCAATCTCTTTTGAATGAAGAATATGTGAAAACAGCAATTTTGAGCAGAACAGCAAAAGTCAAGAACCATCTTTCAAAGGAAATAAAATTGTCAAAGGCACAAAGTGTTGCAGTCAAGGAATTGACAAACAGTTTGAGCCAATACACAAATCTGGTCACCGACACAAAGGCTGACGCATCAAACACGCTGAAAAGCATCAGCAATTTGAGAGGCAGTTTGGACAAAAACTCTGACAAAATAAATGCCAAAATCAACCGGTTGGCGTGCAATCTGAATGCTAGGCTGAGTTTCTATGAGAACATTTTGTCAACACTAAATCAAATTGAGGGCTATCTCGGTGTGAACGAAGGCAATCTTCAAGAAAACGAAACAATTCCAATTTTCTTTGATGAATATCAAAATTTTGAGAAGATAAATCCGCAAAATGAAAATCTTGATGACGATGACTGCAACTCCAACCTTTGCAGAAACGAAAACACCAGCAGTTTCAATCAAAAAGAAGAAGACAATGTTCTTGACACAGAAAAAAGCGATGATGAAACAAGAAATGATGAAACAGTCAGCAACGAAGATTGTGACACTTGCAAACGAAGGAAGGAATGTGCCCCCGTCAAAACCCCATACAACACCTTCAACTCAAACAATGTCAACAGAATGAACTTTGCGCCTTATGGAAACTTCAATATGCCTTCTGGCAACGGTGCTTTTGGAATACTTGCACCATACGGCTATGGCAGAGCAGCCTATGGTCCATATGGTTTTGGTTACAACACAAATGGTTTTGGCTATGGTATGAATGGAATTGGTTATGGAATGAACGGGCTTGGCTACGGTGCAAATGGTTACGCTTACAATGGTTTTTACGGCAATCCGACAAATTTTGGCTACAACTCCAACAATTTCAATTTGGGCAACAGATTTGTGCAAAATGGGAACACGGACAGTTACGCCCCACTTGTGCGCAACATTGACACCTATCGCATCAATCCAACTGATGAGGTAACCGCTGTGGCAGAACTCCCAGAGAAACGATTGGAGGATTTTGAAGAGGTCAAAGATGACAACACAGTGGAGAAAGTCGAAATGAAAATAAAGCCGGTTTCAAGACAGAAATATGATGAACTCAACCAGCCAACACACGCTGTTTGATAAGAAAAAGAATAAGGTAAAATAAAAAAGAAACAATAAAAAAGAATAAAATAACAATTAAAGAATAAAAAGCCAATAAAAAGAAAAGCAAGAATTTGAAAAAAATAAAAACATCACTAAAATAAAAAACTTAAAAAATTTGTGCCAAATTTATTAAAAAAAGTTCTTGCACTGAATTTAGGATAACAAAAAAAGAGCGTCATTTTGATTGACGCTCTTCATTTTCTTTCTGCTTTTTTCTGATGATTGTCAGCACAATTTTTGCCACAATAAACACAATTGTGATGAACAAAAATATGAAGAAATACACCAAAAAGTCTGTGCCAGCAATCGGACTCGTCTGAACTTTTCTGAATGACACAACAATGTCAAAATCTTGCGTTATGTTTTGAATTGGAATGTCAAAGGATTGTCCGCCACCAACCGAAACGCTGACACCATTTATCGTCACGCTGTCAAGCGCATAGCCATTGTTGACAGAGATGTGATAAACCTTGGTTGCGCCATATCTTGCATAGTCAGAACTTCCGCCAACAGTCAAATTTCCGCCTTTGCCAAGTGTGACAGAAAGTTTGAATTGTTTTTCTTCAAAAACAACAACAACATCATAGTCCACATCCACTTTTGAGATTGTGTAAAAACCATTGCTGTCCGCAACCAAAACCCTGTCATTTGCAATCACGCGGGCAACTTCAAACTCATTTTTTGGAACAACCTTGAAAACATAGTCCTGCCCTGATGTGACACTGTCGGAAGTGCCGCTCAATTTTTGCTCGCTTTGACCTTGCACCCTCACAAAATCAGCCTCTCCATTCCTGTTTGTGAATGAAATTGTCAAAACTTCTTTCAAAACTGCAGTTGCAACAATGGATTGGTCTTGAGGTTGAAGAGTGTATTCAAACTCACCTTCGCCAACTCCTCCAACAGACCTTCCATCAACCAGCACGCTGGAAATTTTGTAGCCATTGTCAGCCACAAGTCGAAGTGTGTGCGAGCCGTTTTTATAGAACACACCCTCCCCTTCAAGTGAGAAAGTGTTGATGTAAGCATTGATATGTTCACCCTTGAATGAAACGACAAATGTTTGATTGGCTGAAGCCGAAACCACATCAATACGCATTGCTTGGCTTCGAACAAGATTGGATTCTGCGCCATAGAAATCATACAAATCAAATCTGATTTGACTTCCGGAAACAACATTTTCCAAGTTGAAAGAAAGTTCTGTGCCAAATGGCACTCCATCAACTGTCTTTTGAGTTGCGCCGACAAGTTCTTGTTTTTGCCAACTGCTTGAAGGCTTTGCCACATATAGCGTGGCAGTCGCACCATAGCCGCTGTATGCAAAAGAAACCGCTGCAGTTGTGCCATTGATAACCATTGTGGCATTGAGATTTTTGATTATTTTCACAGCCAAATCCACAAACTGAGCATTTGTGTCATAGGCAAGTTTTTGGCAATCGGCAACAACATCTTCGCTTTGGCTGGCATAGCCATACACAGTTTCAACATCAAAGCCTTTTTGGTCACCAATGATTGTGGCATATTTGCCGATGTAAAGGTCTTTTATGCCCGAGCCCACAAATGCTTGTCTGCCAATGCTTGTCACCCTCATAAGTTTGAGTTCTTCAAGTGCAGCACACCCGCGAAAAGCACCTTCACCAACTCTGGTGACATATTGAATGTCAAAAATTGACAAATTCACGCAGTCTTGAAAAGCAAAATTTCCAACATTGATTTGTGTGCCAGACGAGTGGATTTCCTTGACCGAGCATCCGCTGAACGCATAATTTGAAATGGATGTCACAGCAGTTGGAAGGAACAGAACCTCAACTTTGGAATTTGAAAACGCATTTGACAAAATTGTTCGAGGGCGCACATTTGAAATTCTTTCAGGAATTTTGAGGGTCGTCAAAGTGCCTTTATACAGCGAAATTTGGTCACCAGTCATAACGAAGTTGCTGTTAAGGTCCGCGTTGTCAAAATAGTATGTTTTTTCAGTGACATAACTTTTTTGTGTGGTTTTTCCGGAGGCATCTTTCACAAAAGCATAGGCCGTCACCCTTGTTGTTTGCGAAATGTTGATTTGTCGGCCGTCATAAAGATATTCCGTCTTTCCGTTGGACAACGAACTTCCACTGTTGTCCTCCAAAGTGTAATAAATGTCAGAAGTCGAACCATTTGGCACATCATAAGAAAGCGTCAAATTGAATGACGAAGTTGGAAAGGCCTCGTCAGCAAACGATTTGTCTTGAACAAAATTGACCTGCCCGACATAGTCCATTCCAATGCCAGAAACATTGATGCAGCCATAGCCATATTTCTTATCCCAGCCTTCCACACCATAGTCAACAGCATTGTCTTGCAAGCACTTCAAAACTGCATCCATTTTTTCTTTTGTGAAGCCATCGCCACCCATATCCAAAATCACAGGATTGGAGCACAAAAGCGCATAGCAAGCACACGCGTGAGGCGTTGCCATCGACGTGCCAGATTTATATTGATACAAGTCATTTGAGGCGAGATTGTCAGCGTCGTCAACGGCATTTCTGCCACCATAGGCACTGAGGATGTCAGTTCCTGGTGCGCAAAAATCGACAAACTGCCCATAGTTGCTGTATCCATCCGCAAAAGTCACAGTGTCACCCTTGTTGGAATGAACAAGCATAAGCGCAGAAACAACAACTGCCTCTGGGATGTTTGCCGGCGTCACATTTTCGATGTCGCCCGCCTCATTCCCTGCCGCAATAAATGGAAGAATGTTGTTTTTGTAAACATTGATAAAAGCGGTGTGCACAGAAGAATTGTAGGCATAAAGTTTGCCATCTGCGTCAAGTTGAACATCAAGTCCGATGCTCATATTCAACCCCACCACATTTGGATGCGGCTGAATGTTTTTGCTTGAACTGCCCGTCTTGAAATTGTTCAAATAATTGAGCGCAGACACAATCATCCCCGTGTTTCCTCTGCCCTCATAGTCCAAAACTTTGAGAGGCAAAATTTTGACATTGGAAAGTGTTGCCTCGGCGATTGTTCCACTCACGTGGCTGCCGTGACCATTCAAGTCCTGAAAAACGCAAGGTTGCCTGCCCAATATGACATCAGTTTCTGTGATTTCGCCGGTGAAGTCTTGCCCAAAGATATTTCCATTTTCGTCTGTCACAATTCGATTTTTGAAAAGGTCGTGCTTTGTGTTTATGCCCGTGTCCAAAACTGCGATGATGATTTCATTCAGATTGCTTTCATCATTAAGTCGCAGCATATTTGTTGTGTATTCGCTCCAACCAAGATATTGTCCGCCCCAAGAGTTGTATGTTCTCACATCCTTGCTTGATGTGCCAAAAAATTCCTGCGTTTGTGATTGGAAACTTTCATCTTCAATGCTCACAACCGTGTCATAGGAAACATCCAATCCAAGTTGCTTGATTTTCTCAAAAGCGAAATCGGCATCTTTTTTGGACTCATACTGAAAAATGTGCCACCCATCACATTCCACTTTTGCAACCTCGCCAAAGCCATCAACTTTGTCGTTGCAATAAACAATCAAGCGGTTGTGTTTTGTGCCTGCAACAGTTTTATCAGAAACTCCCCCTTTTGTCAAAGCGGCGGCCTCAACGGTTGCATCATCAATGGTGTTGTCAGCATTTTCAAGAGGGAAATCCCTCATCATTTGAATATATCCAAGCCTGAAACTTTCAAAATCATCCAAAGAGGTTTCATTTTGAGAGGTGGCGTGCGTTGAGAGAGGCAAACTCGTGAATGCGAAAACGACTGCCACCAACAGCCAAACAAAAATTCCAAGTTTTTTCTTCTTCAACGCAATCATATTGATATTATACCACATATCGACATAAAAATCAATGTTTTTCACAAAAATATTGGCGCGCGTGCGAGCAAATCGGGCAAAAAGTTTCGCAAAAAAATCGAAAATGTTTTTTGATGCGTTGAAAAAGAAAAATTTTTGAAAAAACTTTCAACTTTTCAAAATATTTTCACAAAACAGTTGACAAGCAAGAGCAAATGTTGTAAAATATGTGTGCTTTGATGTTTCAAGCGGATGTGGCGGAATGGCAGACGCGCTTGTTTAAGGGGCAAGTGGGAAACCGTGGAGGTTCGACCCCTCTCATCCGCACCAAAGAGGAACAATCCGAACCAGAAGTGGATTGTTCTTTTTTATTGCAAATTTCTTCACAAAGATTTGAATAGTCTTCTGCATTTTTAAGTTTTATGTTTTGGGAATCGTCATTTGAAATCCTAAAAATAATATCAAAGTCATTATCTCGCAAAATAATTTTGTTGACAAACATATCAATAAGTCTTTTACAAGCCATTAAATCAGTTGTGTCTATGTCTGCAAAAGACATAAT
>CANQNH010000016.1 GCA_947625165.1 uncultured Clostridia bacterium | reverse complement strand
TTGCCGATTTCTGCTTTGATTTTCTTCAATTCTTTGACAATCTTCTTGATTTCTTCGTGTGCAACCATAATTGCGTCAAGGAAGATGTCCTCAGGCACTTCGTTTGCACCACCTTCAATCATCAAAACAGCCTCTTCTGTTCCGCTGACTGTGAGGGCAAGTTCACTTCTTTCGCGCTCGTCCTGATTTGGATTGATGACAAATTTGCCATCAACAAGTCCAACCGAAACTGAGCCTGTTGGCCCAAGGAAAGGAATGTCTGAAATCATCAACGCAAAAGATGAGCCAAGCATTGCAAGTGGCTCTGGGCTGACATCAGGGTCAATGGAAAGAGCGGTTGCAACAACCACAACATCGTGGAAGAACCCTTTTGGGAAAAGTGGACGAAGCGGTCTGTCAATCAAGCGAGAAACCAAAATTGCTTTGTCGCTTGGTTTTCCCTCACGCTTTTTGAAGCCGCCAGGGATTTTTCCGACAGAATACATTTTTTCTTGATATTCCACAGAAAGAGGGAAAAAGTCTTGTCCCGGTTTTGGCTCGTCGCTCATTGTGACATTCACCATCACAACAGTGTCACCGCTACGCACAAGGCACGAGCCGTTGCTTTGTCCGCACAATTTGCCTGTTTCAAAAGAGATTTCTTTTCCGGCAACATTCAAAACATACTTTTTATAGTCCATAAAAACTCCTAAACTTAAAATCAATTTCATTTTAGCACTTTTTGCTTACAAATCAAAGCAAATCGCATTTATTTCAACAAAAAAGAGGAAGAAAAAACTCCTCCCCTTTTTTATTTGATTTCACGAATGTTCAACTCTTTGATAAGTTTTCTGTAAGCCTCAATATCGCGGTCTTTGAGGTATTGCAAAAATCCTTTTCTTTTTCCGACCATCATCAGAAGTCCGCGGCGAGAGTGATTGTCTTTCTTGTTGGTTTTGAGGTGTTCGGTCAAGTGGTTGATGCGCTCTGTGAGAAGTGCAACCTGAACTTGAACAGAGCCGGTGTCATTTTCGCTTTGTTTGAACTTTGCGATGATGTCTTGTTTGACTTGCTTGTCCATAAATTTTCTCCATTTTTCAATCCGAATTTGAAAATTTCAAATTTCTGTTTTTCCGAAGAACGAAGCAGAGGGTCGAAGAACTCCACAAAACTGCGTTCTTGGTCAATCGACGAGATGATTATAGCACAAACTTTTAAAGAAAATCAAGTGTTTTTCGAATAAAAATTTGAAAAATTCTTTTTCTCCACCCTTGACAAAGCGCGCCATTTATTTTATAATGTCGAAGAGTTAAAGAAAAGGAAAAGAAAATGATGGTCAGAAACAAAATTTTGAAAGCAACGATTGTGTGTGAATTTGGATTTTTTATGTTGGCAACAGCAACCTGCATTGTTGGCGCTGGCGGAGCATCAATTTATTATGATGTCAAAAAGAATGCGATGCGTTCAGAAAACAGGTCTGGCTATGAAGAATTTAACGATGCTTTCAAGCAGTCAAAAATTGATGATTTGACCGTGAAATTGGAAAACAAAGAAATTTCTCAAGAGCAATTTAACCATCAAAGCGCAAGCCTTGAGGACTATTCGTTTGAAGACTATATGTTGAAACAAACCGCTCCACAAGTGGCAAACGAATATTCTGACCTTGTTTCTCAATCCAGCCGTGTTGTGCAAACGATTGGCTGTGTGTCAGCGGCAGAACTTGGATTGTCTGTGCTTGCAGAGATTTCCCGACTTGCCATTGACAAAACTCAAAAGAAAGAAGATGGCGAGCAACCAACTTCACCAACCACTGCAGATTGCAAAGTGAAATGAAAAACAGCAAAGTGGAAGGCGAAAACATAATAAAACAACAAATTGTTTGAAAAGTGAAAACAAATTACAACGGTTGCAAATCGAAAACAAACAGCACAAGAAAAAAATTAAAGCAATTTTCGGCTTTAATTTTTTGTTTTTTTCAGAAACTTAAACCGCAAAAAGAATGTTTTTCTGTGCATCCTTGCCAACAAATTCAAGAGAAAAATTTGATTTTTTTGTCAATCATCTCATCAATGCGAGAGATATAGTCCTCAATAAACTTGCAATTTGGTTGTCTTTCAATGCGATTTTCAATCGAGAAAACGCGTTTTGAAATTGCGCCTGCCCCAAGTGCGATAACGGAAGATGTGTCCTCCATACTGTCAATATTAAACCGGCAAACAGTGTCATCACGAAAATAGCCCACATTTTCCAGACCGCCAACTTGATGTTTTTGACGATACATATAATATGGCTTATATCCGTTTTCCGCCAAAGTTTTTTCAGCATAGTCCACCATTTTGGTGATGTCGTTTTTATATTTTATCTCCTCACCGCGAATTTGCGATGCGTTTTTGACGGACAAAGTGTGGACTGTGATATTTTGAGGATAAAGTTCCAAAAGCGTTGAGATTGTTTTTTTGAAAGTGGCAAATCTTTCGCCCGAAAGCCCAGCGATGATGTCCATATTCACCACAAAATCTTCCTCCATCGCCAACATATATGCGTCAAACACTTCTTTGTTGGTCGATTTTCTGCCAATGCGTTTCAAAGTTGCCTCGCAGAAAGTTTGTGGATTGATGGATATTCTTGTCACTCCATTCTGCTTCAAAACATCCAATTTTTCTTTTGTGATGGTGTCCGCCCTGCCGCATTCAACGGTGAATTCGCTGACGGCATAGGTCAAATGCGACAAAAGTCTTGCAAGTTGCTCGGCAGTCAGCACTGTTGGCGTTCCGCCGCCAATGTATATGTTGCGGACTATGTATGACTTCTCTGCAATAACTTTTTTCATCGCTTCAAGTTCGTTTATCAAGCAGTCCAAATATTCCTCCACCCTGCCTACAACTGTTTTGAGTTCGCTTGAAATGAACGAACAATAGTTGCATCTTGTCGGGCAGATTGGAATGTTCAAAAACAAATCCACAAGTTTGTCATTTTTGATGATGCTCTTTTGATTTTGCAAAATCTGCGTGACAAGTTTTGCCTTTTGTGGAGAAACAAAATATTCCCTCACAAGCGTTTCACTGACAAGATGCGGCTTTATCTCTCCGCGCTCAACAAGGTCACGCGCAAATTTTGTTGGCCTCACGCCCGTCAGCGACCCCCAAGGCAAAGATTTTTTTGTCAAATCCGACAAAACTTGATATAGATGATTTTTGAAGTGGCGTTTTGTCAGACTTTTTTCCAAAAGTGCATCAACGCCACTTGGAAGAACAAAACTCTTTTCAAACTTTTTTCGCTCCTCACCGCTTCCAACCAGAAAAACACTTTTCAAAAGGTTTCCTTCGCGCTCATCCAAATGCTCGATTGAAAAAGGACAATCTTCTTCGTCAAAAAAGAGATTGACAAGGTCCTGCAAATCCTTTTCATATTCAATATTTTGGCAACAAATTTTCATCATTCACTCCTATAAACCCGTCTGACATTTTTGATGTTTTCAAAGGTTTTGATTATGCTTTCAAGTTCGCTTTTGTTGCTGACAAGTGTCACAACTTCAAACACAAGTTCGTCTTTCACCACCTTGAAGCCAAAGCCCTTCAACTTTCCTTTCAGTTCTCTTGCCGCGTTTGAAATGCTGTTGACAACCGTTGCACTATCATCCGCGTGGATTTTTATCACGGCAACAAAATCGGAAACAACGCTGTCTTGCCACTCGGCTTTGATGAGGCGTTCCGGTTCAAGATATTTCAAATTTTGGCAATTTGCACGATGAATTGTCACCCCGCGTCCGCGTGAGATATATCCCACAATTTCGTCACCCGTCACCGGCGAGCAGCACCCTGCATAGCGCACAAGAAGTCCGCTGTCGCCATCCACCAAAATGCCATCTTTGTTTTTCTTGACTGTGATGACATTTGGCGAAAGTTCTTTGGATTGGTCTTTGTTATAGAGGTTCACCAGCCTGCCCACAATGCTGTTTGCGGTCAAACTGCCAGCGCCAATTCCTGCAAACAGAGTGTCCAAATCGTCAATCATCAGTGTTTTTGCGATTTCCAAAAGATATTTTTCTTTCGTTTCCTTCGCAAAGTTCAGATTTCTGGCTTTCAGTGACTGTTCCAAGATTGCTTTTCCCGTTCTGATGTTTTCATCTTTCAGTTCCGTGCGGAAATATGCCCGAATTTTTGCCCTCGCGCTTGATGTTTTCACATATGAAAGCCAATCGCGTGAAGGCCCCTTGCTGTTTTGGTTTGTCAAAATTTCAACCACATCACCATTGGAAAGTTCAGTTGTGATTGGAACAAGTTTTCCATTGATTTTTCCACCCACACACGAATTTCCAATGTCGTAAGCAAAATCGATTATCCCTGCGCCCAAAGGAAACTCCATAACCTTCCCTTTCGGCGTTTGAACAAAAATCGCCTCGCCATAGAGGTCAGTTTTGAGAGTTTCCAAAAACTCCTCATTGGAAAGGTCGTTGGCATTTTCAAGCATCTGTCGAAACCAAGTCATCTTTTTGTCAAACTTGTTCTGAGTGCGGCTTTTTTCTTTGTAAATCCAATGCGCCGCCACGCCATATTCGCTGTTTTTGTGCATTTCAAAGGTTCGGATTTGAATTTCAAGCGGCCGATTGTTGTCCGCAATCACTGTTGTGTGCAAACTTTGATAGCCATTTGGCTTTGGATAGGCGATGTAATCTTTCACGCGCCCAGCCATTGGCTTGTAAATTGCGTGGATTTTGCCAAAAACGGCATAGCAATCTTCCACGGTTGGCACAAGCACACGCATAGCCAAAAGGTCATACACCTTTCCAAGCGTGATGTTTTTCTTGACAAGTTTTTTATAGACACTGTAAAAATGCTTTTGTCTGGCTTGAATTTCGCCAACAATATGCAATTCGTCCAAAATTTGTTCCAATTTTTTGCGCGTCAAAGCAAACTGCTTTTGATTTTCTTCGGTTTGCATAAGCGCATCGTCTTTCAGTTGCTTGAAAGCTTCCGGTTCAAGAAGTTCAAAAGTTTTGTCCTCAAAGTTGTTTTTGAAATAAGACAGCCCAAGCCTCTCAGCCAAAGGCGCAAAAATGTCACTCACCATCTGAACAAAACGCCTTTCATCATCTGTCATCGGGTTTTCAATCAAGTTGAGGTCATAAAGTATGGTCGCAAACTTGATGATGACCACCCGCATATCTTGACATATCGCAACAAACATTCGTCTGATGTCCTCGGCATCGCCACTTTTGGTCAAGGTGCTGACATCCTTCAAAATGGTGAAGATTTCAAACAATTTTTGCTGACTTTTGGTCAACAATTGTTTGTGCTGCTCAGCCAAATGCTCATCAACTTTGGACAACTGAAAAAGCATATATGCCACCAGCACTTCGTCTTGAATGTGATATTTTATCAAAGTGTCCAAAACTGTGGAAAAACGCGAGAAGTTGATTTCCTCCAAAAGAGAAAGCTCCACCACCTTCTTTTCTTTTTCGGTCAGTTTGAAATTTTCAAAAATTTTTGCCAAAATCTGTTCCCTTTCGGGCTTTTCAATGATTTGTTTTTTCATTTTTTCTCCGTTAAACTGTTTTTCAAAAGCAAAAGTTTGTTGTATAGTTTTGATTGCGAAAGTTCTTTTTTGACATTTTTCACAGGCATAATTTCAAAAAGCACATCTTGTTTTGTTTCAACAAGTCCAAGTTCCTTGAACACCAAAAATGCCGCATAGAAGGTGTCAAAATTGACCTTGCCTTTCATTTTGCTGTTATATTGGTCAAAGATGGAATAAAATCTTCCGGCGCGCCCCGTCAAAGCCTTGAATACCCGCCCAAAAGTTTCTCGGGAAAGGTCCAAATTGGCAAATCTTTGCGTGTCCGCAGGCCTGTCAATCGGCAGGAAAATTTCCGCTTTGGTGACAAGGTTAAGTTCGCTGACAAAACCTTCGTCAAGACAAGGCGAAAGAAAGACAATTTTGTTGAAGTTTTTTGCCCACGCTGTTCCAATCGGCGAAAGCAAAATGCTGTTATATCCCGTGCAAAATTGATTGAAAATGCCGATATGAAAAATGCTGTCTTTGGAATATGCACGCAGAAAATTGACAAAGTCATAGGCGGAATAGGTCACAAAAGCCGTGCCAAAAACACTCCCCGTCAGCCCAGCAACAAACGAAAGCAGTTGCTCTTTTGGATAGTATGCAAATTTGGCTGGACGATTGTCGTCAAAGGCAAGTTGTTCAAGTTGGATTGGATAGGTGCACGAATGCGCATTTTCAACGATAAACGAGCCCATATCAAAATCGCCGACAACCGCACTTCCGCTCTGAAATTCAAAGATGAAGGATTTATATCTTGCAAATTTCAGTTCATTGAAATTTTTGGAAAAGTTGAAATAGGCAAGTTTCAAATCGCCAATTTTGATTTCACAGTGCGCAGGCGAATATTTTCTTGGCAAAATCTCCACTTCTTCGGCGGAAATTTTGAAACGCGGCCTTGGATTGTCACAGCCAACAGGTTCAAGAAGTTCAAGTTCTTTCAAAAATCTTGGCGTCAGGTTTTCGGTTTTCACTTCCAAGTCGAAATATTTGATTGGCACAAAAACCTCTTCGCCGACATTTTCAAAAACAAAAGCATTGACGCGTGAAACAAACTCTTCATAGCATTCGCGTTTCAGTGTCAGCCCTGCCGCCATCGTGTGTCCGCCATATGTTTCCAAAATGTCCTGACACGATGACAAAATTTCGTGGATGTTGATGTCATTTATGCTTCTGCCCGACCCGTGCAGCGTGTCACCAACTTGCGCAAACAAAAACACTGGTCGATTAAACTCCTCCACAAGCCGCGCACAAGCGATGCCCAAAATGCCTTGGTCCCATTTTCTTGACGCCAAGCAGATCACGCGCGTTTTTGACAAATCCGCTTTCTTCAAAGCCTTTTCGCAGTCGTCAAGCACAATTGACGAAAGTTCCTGCCGCTTTTGGTTGTGAATTTTGATTTTTTCAAGATATTTCTTCACAACAACAGGGTCTTCGCTCATATAAAGCGCCAAACTGTCCTTCGCGTCACCCATACGCCCCGACGAGTTGATTTTTGGAGCAATTTTGAAAGCAATATCGGTGGCATTTGGATTTGAAAGCGAAACATTGTTTTCTCTGAACAACATTTTCAAACCAAAAGGCAGTTTGTCAAAAAACTTGAAACCGCGCTTGACAATGTTGCGGTTTTCGCCCGTTAAAGAAACGATGTCCGCGATTGTTGCGATTGCGGCAATAGGCAAAAACTCTTCTGCCTTCTTCTGCCCAAGCAGCGCCTCACTGATTTTGTATGCAAGTCCTGTGCCGCAAAGTTCCCTGAAAGGATATGCTTGTCCCTCAATCTTGGCGTTAAGCACAAGCGTGTCTGGCAAAACCTCAGGGATTTCGTGATGGTCGGTGACAATGATTTCAATGCCTTTTTCTTTGGCATATTCCACTTCTTTTGCGCAGGAAATTCCACAGTCCACCGTGATGACAAGATCTGGCGAAAACTCTTTTGCGATTTTGTCAATGCACTCGCAGGAAAGCCCATAGCCGTCAACATAGCGATTTGGAAGATAGAAATCCGCCTTTATGCCAAGTTTTTTGAGAGTTTTGAGCATAATTGCGGTTGCCGAGATGCCATCAACATCATAGTCGCCAAAAATCAAAACACGGTCGCCCATTTTTTTTGCAAGTTCAATTCTGTCACAAAGTTCCTTCATCCCAGAAATAAGGAACGGGTCAAGAAGTTCGCCCGTGGAAAGATATGCCGAAATTTCCTCTCTTGTTGAGAGGCCTCTGGACAAAATCAAATACATTGTTTCTGGCAAAACATTGAACTCTTTTGCAAGTTCGTCAGCCAAGGAAGCATCCTTGTTAAAAAATTTTTTGAAAATCATAGCCAATATCCCATAAAAAACAATCTTTCATTTTGATTATAGCACAAGCGCCCACTTTTTCGCAAACATTTTTTGTAAGCGAAGAGAAAAAAACATTGAAACAAAAAAGCGTCCCCGTGACGCCTTTTGTGCCAAAAATTTTCAAAAAGAAAGCATATTGTGACTTTTTTGTGTTTTGTTTGTTTGCCATATATTCAAATTTGTCGGTCCAACAATGCTTTATCAATGTCATCACCAAGTTTCTGTGTGTCTTGACTGACTTTTTCTCCAACTTTATGCGAAAAATCTTCAGAGAAATCCACCATTTTCAAATATTCAGCGGGTTTTCCTGTCTGCAGTGCTATGCCATAAAGTTTTTTCCCTTTCACATCGTCAACCAGCCCCTGAATATTCTTTTTCACTCCAACAAGATAGCCTATGTGTTCAATTTCAATTTGAAAGTCTTGTGCAATAACGCCAACATTAAATATGAGGTCTGGATTAAAAGATATTGCCTCCCAATTCTCAACAGAATCCAAAAAAGTTGGGCCAGTCAATATATCCATTGAATCCGCACTTTCAAGAACAACATCGTTTTTGACAGCATATCCCTTCGGTGAAGTGTATTTGGATGTGATTTTATCATCTACAACAATTTCAACATTGTTTTTCTTCAACAGTTGCAACAATGTCAGCCCAGTGTTGCCGATTTCATTCTTGGATTCTAAAGTTGCAAAAACATCTTCAACGCCATATTTATGACCGATATGCTCCTCCACGATTTTATTTGTTTGACAAAGATAAAGTCTGATTGGTTTTCCTTGTTTAAAGAATATTATACCTCCATTGAAGCAAGGACAAATTGATGCATCAAGTTCACCAGTTTGAAGATTTATCACTTGATAATTTCCAATCAAATTTGGGCAAATAACAACTTTGTCATAAGCAAGAGTTAAATCTTTCTCAGTTAAATAGTCAACGATAAACGGATCAACAGATTGAGATGGTTTATGGTCATTCCATAAATCAATGCTTTTAATCAACATAACAACTCCTTTGACCCAATTATATCATAAACAGTTTTGTTTTTCAATAGTTTTATAAACGAAATTTGAATCAACCCAATCAGTTTTTCATTGATGCCGTTCAGCGAGCGAATGCGAAGCGCTGATCGGCAACAGCGCACAGCAATCTTTTGCTGTGCTTTTGTTTTGAAAAAGCAAAAAAATTGCTTCCTCTTTCAAGTCCCTTGGTGCCGTTCAGCGAGCGGATGCGAAGCGCTGATCGGCAACAGCGCACAGCAATCTTTTGCTGTGCTTTTGTTTTGAAAAAACAAAAAAATTTGCGAAGCAAATTTTCTGGTGCCGAAGGTGGGAGTCGAACCCACACGAAGTTGCCCCCGCGGGATTTTGAGTCCCGTGCGTCTGCCATTCCGCCACTTCGGCTTGAAAAATCATATAAACGGCATTATTTTAGCACATATTTTGAAAAATGGCAAGTGTTTTTCAAAAGATTTTCCACACTTTATGTGAAAAAAGGGGTCAACCCCCTTCAAGTTTCTTTCTCAAACTTTCCAAAATCTTGTTTTCAAGGCGTGAAACCTGCACCTGAGAGACCCCCAATCTTTCGGCAATTTCGCTTTGAGTTTTGTCGTCAAAATATCTCATCAAAATGATTTTTCTGTCCCGTTCATCCAATTTTTCAATGAGTTCTTTGAGTGCAAATTTGTCAACAAAATCCTCATTTTCCTGTCCATCAAATCGGTCTATGATTGAAAGCCCGTCATCATCGCCATCATCAAATGGTGTGTAGAGTGACACCGGCATTTTTGCGCTGTCCATTGTCAAAACAACCTCTTGTTCGCTCAATTTGAATTGTTTTGCGATTTCGCTGATGGTTGGACTTCGACCATTTTCGACAAAAAAGGCATCAACAAATTTGTTGATTTTCAAATTCAGTCCCTTGATTGCTCTTGAAACCTTCACTGCACCATCGTCACGCATAAAGCGTTTGATTTCGCCCACCACCATTGGCACAACATAGGTGGAAAACTTGACATTAAACGAGCAGTCAAAGTTGTTTATGGCCTTCAAAAACCCCAAGCATCCAAGTTGAAAAAGGTCATCCGGCTCAATGCCCTTGTCCTTAAACCAACGGATGACACTCTTGATGAGTGGAGAGTTTTCATTGACCAAAGTTTCTTTTGCCTGCTCATCGCCCGCCTGTGCTTTTTTGATAAGGTCAAGAGTTTCTTCTTGCCCCAGCATCGTTTCACCCCACCTTCACACTTTGTGCGGAAACAATGCGTTTGGTCATCTTCACGCTTGTGCCAAACGAGTTTGAAAACACCTGCACATTGTCCATAAAACTTTCCATAACCGTGAAACCCATTCCGGAGCGCTCTGCCGAAGGTTTCGAGGTGTAAAATGGCTCTCTTGCTTTTTCGATGTCTTTGATGCCAACACCTTTGTCAGTGACAGTCACGGTCACCAAATCTCCTTCAAGTTCGCAGCGCAAAATCACATCGCCCTTGACCGAGGTTGGATAGGCGTGCACAACGCAGTTTGTCACCGCCTCACTGACAGCAGTCTTAATGTCTGTGATTTCATCAACTGAGGGATTGAGTTGAACGCAAAAAGATGCCACGCAAACTCTGGCAAAGCCCTCGTTGACAGACAAGGCTTTGAAAGTGACCTCCATAAAATTTGAATATTTCATAAAAAACTCCTTTTTTGTTGATTTGTTTTTTGTGCAAAGGCTTGAAAACACAGCAAAGCCACGCAGGTTTTCACCGCCTTAGACAATTTTTGGCATAATTTCATAAAGCCCCGTCATTTTGAAAATTCTTTCGGCGTGAGCGGAAGGATTGGCAATGTAGATTGGAATATCTTTGTTTTTCATTCGATTATATCTTCCAATCAGCACACCAATTCCGGTGCTGTCCATAAAGGAAAGTTCGGAAAGGTCGATGACGATTTTTTGAAAATCCGGCTTATCAAACATTTCGTCAAGAGTTATTCTTGTGTAAGTTGCAGAGTGCTCATCAAGTTCGCCGCAAAGCAGCACATACAACACTCCCGCCTTGACACGACTTTTTATTTGCATAGACATTTCTCCTTTGAAGGAATGATAGCATAAGGAATTTGTCAAAAAACGGGCACTTTTGCAAAGAACACACGAAAAAAGTCGATTGTGTTGGACAGGTTTTTAGATATAAAAAGCCAAGTCGCAAAACTTGGAGGCGCAAAAACAAGCACAAAATCTTAACTTTGCTCTTGACAAAGCAAAAAATCGTTGTATAATAAAAACACGAGAAAGAGAGGTTGAAAAAATGATTTTATATCACGCCAGTGATGTTGAAGGCATCACAAAACTTCGTCCACAGGTGGCAAATCATCAAAAGGCATACATATATTTGTCAACAAAGAAAGAGTTGATTTATGTCTATCTTGTCAACCCGGTCAAGAATTTTTGCGAAAAAAACAACATCGAGATTGAAAGTGGTCACACCTGTCAACGCTGGGCACTGCGCAGTTGGGACAAAGAAAAGGGTGTGCCAATGCTCTATGAATGGTGGCCAAATTCTTTTGAAGATGTCTATAAAGGCACAAAGTCGTTTTTCTATCAAGTTGAAGCAAATGAGGACTGCCAACCTCTCATCGCACCCGAGTTTCCAAACAATCACAGTTTTTACATCTGCCCAAAGCCGATTGCTGTTAAACAAGTTGAGGTCATTGATGACACCTATGAATTTTTGAAACAAGCGGAAAAAGAAGGCAAAGTGGTGTTGCGAAAATATGAAACACTGCCAAGCGAATTTCGGCGCGTAATCAAAGAAAATGTGCTGAAAGGTTATCAAGATGCGACACGTCTTGGCAAAACGCACTATCAAAAATTTTTGGAAAGCAAATTTCCGGACATAATAAGCAGCACAAAAAACAACACAAATGAAAACACCCAAAATGTGCAAAATGTGCGCACAAAATAAAAAAACACGCCCCATTTGGAGTGTGTTTTTTTACGCAAATCTTATTATTTTTGATTTTGATTATTTAAGTTCAACAACAGCGCCTGCTTCTTTGAATTTTGCTTCAAATTCTTTTGCTTGAGCAGTTGCAACATTTTCTTTAACCATCTTTGGAGCGCCATCAACGATAGCCTTTGCCTCAGAAAGTCCAAGTCCTGTCACTTCTCTCACAACTTTGATGACAGCAATTTTGTTTGCGCCAACTTCTTTCAAGAAGATGTTGAATTCGCTCTTTTCTTCTGCGGCAGCAGGAGCAGCAGCACCAGTGGCAGCAGGAGCAGCAGCAACTGCAACTGGAGCAGCAGCGCTAACGCCAAATTCTTCTTCCAAAGCCTTAACAAGTTCGGAAACTTCAACGATTGTCAATTTTTTGATTTCTTCAACAAGATTTTTAATATCAGCCATTTTATTTTTCTCCTTTTTGTTTTTTTTGTTTTGTTTGAGTTTTTTCAGGGTTCTCAAAACCCATTTTTTGACTTTGTGAGGTTTGGTTTTTGCCCCATCCCCTCTTTATGTCACATTTTCAAGAACATTTTTGTCTTGCAAATCCAAGTGCAGTCACTTTCATTTTGTTGCGATTGCGTTCAATGCAACAGCCAAGCCTCTTGCAGGTGCAGACAAAACTCTGCACAAACTTGATGCAGTGTTGTTGAGCGTTCCAAGAAGTTTTGCAATAAGTTGTTCCTTTGAAGGAAGTTTTGCAAGTTCTTCAATCGAGTGAGCATCAACACACACGCCGTTCAAAATACCAAATTTGATTGTCATTTTCTTGGTGTCGTTCACAGCATCAGCGATGATTTTTGCAGGAGCAACTTCATCTTCATATCCAACAGCGACAGCAGTTGTGCCTTCAAAGAAGTTTGTTGGACAAGAGATGCCAAGTTCGCTCAGTGCTTTCAGCATAAGGCGGTTTTTGTAAACTTTATAGTCGCAACCAGCAGCGCGGAATTTCTTGCGCAAAGCAGTGTCTTCGGCAACAGTAAGTCCACGATAGTCAACAAAAGCGATTGTTTTTGCCTTGGAAAATTTTTCTTTGATTTCTTCGACAAGTTGTTTTTTTGCCTCTAAATTCGCACTCAATTCTTTGCCTCCTTTTAATAATAAGATTTTGCGTTGAGTTTTTTCAAACTCGATAAAACAAAAATCTCTGTGACAAGGGAAAAGCCACAGAGATAGAAAAATCATTTCTCGAACTTTTCCTCGGCAAGCACACCGAAAAAGTGTTTACGCTTTCGCACTTGCGGTCTTAGGAAGATTTTTGACTTTGAAAGTATAGCACAAAGGCAAAACATTTGTCAACGATTTTTCAACAAATTTTCAATTATTTTTCAACATTTTTTGAGTGACATCACATTTTTGTGTCAAAAAGGTGCTGCGAAGAGGCATTTTTGCAAAAATCACGCCTGCACCCTGATGAGATTTTCCCAAGCATTGTAAATCACGCTTGTGTCTGCTTTGACTGTTATCTCAACATATCTTTGCTCATAGTTGCCAGTGAGTTTGTTGGATTTGACTTCTGGATAGGAAACAACAACAAAGATTTTTGTGGTCTGAAAGCCGCCATCTTTGTTGACAACAACATAGGCATCATTGAAAGTCAAAGAGTTGTCATAGCCCGTCACTTTGTTGTGGTTCCAGTATCTTGAACGATAAACCGACCCATCTTGATTTGTCAATTTTTTGCCAACAACGCGCCCATCTTCTTCTGTGCCGTCAAAATGGAGTTTGACAAGATAGTTCCCCGTGCCAGCAAGAGATTTGAAATTGTCAAGTGACACATCTTTGTTGGTGTTGTAGTCTTCAGACAAATTGTAACTGTTCAACGCACCGCTGAACAATGCGGAGAAGAAGGTTTGACTGAATGCTTTGTTATAATATTTCATAAATTCATTATACCCCTTCTCACCCTTATTGTAAAGTTGCGGAGAGGCGTTGTTGGCGATGAACGAAACACTGTCAAACCCAGATTGAATGCAGTTTGGTTTGAAACTGACAGGGACTGCCGCCATAATAATCACAACAATCGCCAAAACCATCGCCACACACAAACCAGCAAAAGTCGTGATTCTTTTTGTTTTTCTTCTTTTCATCAACTTTTCGGTTTGAATTTTGGCATAGAGTTCATCGTCTGTCAGTTCTTTTTCATCTTTTTCTTCAACATCGTTGGTCTTCACTTCTTCGCTATTTTTCATTTATTTTCCTCGCCATTGTCGTTTTGTTTTTTTGCAGCCTTTTTCTTTGGCTCTTCTTTGCTTTCGGTGGTCTCTTTGGCTGTGTCAGCCTTTTCACCCTCTTTGTCTTTTTCTGTTTTTGATGCTTTCTTTCGCTCTTTTGCAGGCGCTTTGCTTTCGCTTTCCGCTTTTTCGG
Source organism: uncultured Clostridia bacterium (assembly GCA_947625165.1). Taxonomy (GTDB): domain Bacteria; phylum Bacillota; class Clostridia; order Christensenellales; family UBA1242; genus Caccovivens. The sequence goes on along the minus strand of CANQNH010000016.1, from coordinate 10,341 downwards.
CTTTCTTACGAGTTTTCTTTTCTGCTTCACCCTCTTCAAGTTCGGCATTCAGTTCTTTTTCAAACTCAATGTATTCCTTCCTCAATTCGTTCAGTTCTGCATCAGTGATTATTCCCATTTTCAAAAGATTTTCGCCATCAACAATCTTTTTCTTGAAGTTTTCAAGTTTGTCGCGCTTTTCTTTCTGAGATTTCAGTTTTTCCTCTTTCTCTTTCTGCTTTCTTTCGCGCTCTTCCATCACTTTGACAATCTCTTCCGTCTTCTTGCCCGCCATAATCATATCAACTTCTTCTTTATAAATCGTTTCGCGTGCAAGCAAAAGTTTTGCAAGTTCGTTCAAAGTGTCAAGATTTTCAGTCAACACCTCTTTGGCGCGCTTATAGTTGCTGCTTAAAATGGATTGAATTTCATCGTCAGCAAGAGCGGCAAGTTTTTCGGAAAAATCGTTTTTGGTTTGATAGTCCCTTCCAATAAACACAGTTTCACTTGCTCCCAACGAAAGAAAACCAATCTTTTTGCTCATTCCCCAGTCATACACCATCGCACGCGCAAGTTTTGTTGCGTGTTGGATGTCGCTTGATGCCCCACTTGTGATGTCTTTGAAAACAATTTCTTCTGCAACACGCCCGCCCATCGCCATCGCGATTGTGTCGTTTGCTTTGTTGAAACTCATTGTCATATCGTCAGTTTCAGGTCTGCTCATTGTGTAGCCGCCAGCGTGTCCACGCGGAATGATGGAAACTTCCTGCACATCTTCGCAGAATTTGAGTTTTTTGGCAACAATCGTGTGACCTGCTTCGTGGAAAGCGGTGAGTTTTCTCTCTTTTTCGGTCATCACTCTGCTCTTTTTCTGAGGGCCCATAATCACCTTGTTGATGCCTTCGGTGATGTCCTCCATAATGATTTTTGGTCTGTTTGCGCGAGCAGCCAAAATGGCGGCTTCGTTCAGCATATTTTCAATGTCAGCGCCCGTGAAACCGGTGGTTATTCTTGCAAGGACATTGAAATCAACATTTTCGTCAATAGGTTTGTTTCTTGCGTGAATACGCAAAATCCCTTCTCTTCCTTTGACATCAGGAATGTGAACATAAATTTGTCTGTCAAATCGACCAGGACGCATCAAGGCAGGGTCAAGAACATCGCTGCGGTTTGTGGCTGCAAGAACAATGATGCCTTCGTTTGGCTCAAAACCATCCATCTCAACAAGAAGTTGGTTGAGGGTTTGTTCTCGTTCATCGTTTCCGCCGCCAAGCCCAGCACCTCTTTGTCTGCCAACAGCGTCAATTTCGTCAATAAACACAATGCAAGGTTTGTTTTTCTTTGCTTGGTCAAAAAGGTCACGCACTCGGGATGCCCCCACACCCACAAACATCTCAACAAAGTCTGAGCCACTGATTGAAATGAATGGCACGCGGCTTTCACCTGCAACTGCACGAGCAAGCAAAGTTTTTCCCGTTCCAGGCTGACCAACAAGCAAAACGCCCTTTGGAATTCTTGCACCAAGGTCGGTGAATTTCTTTGGATTTTTCAAAAATTCCACAATTTCTTGGAGTTCTGCTTTTTCTTCGTCCATTCCAGCGATGTCAGAGAATTTGACTTTTGTCATTTGATAGGACTTCACTTTGGTTTTCCCAAAATTCATCGCGCCCTTGTTTGCGCCCGCAATCATACGATAGAACATAAACAAAATGAAGATTGCAAACACAACATAGAGGATTGGAACAATAATGTCCCAAGCATTTATTCCCGCAGGTCTGACATCAACATTTTTCAAAGTGCTTCGAAGGGTCAAAACGCCATCTTTGTTTTCATAGCAAGCATTCAAAAGTGCATCATATTCCACCGTGTTGGTGTATTCAAAATAATAATCCGAATATGAAGGCATTTGATTTGGTTGAATTTTTGAGCCAGCCACAACGATATAGCCCTTGCCGTTTTTGAACATCACATAGTCAACATCAACGGTTTGGGTTTCGCCCTTGTCGTCTTTATAGGTTTCCGATTGGATGACAGAAAGAGCCTGGTCAAAGGTCAAGCGTTTTCCGTTTTCGCCAAAGTCAATCAAGAGGAGCGAAAAAAGAAGCACAACAACCAAAAGCACAAGCACATAGCCAATTTTAAACTTCCCCTGTTTTTTTTCGTTCATAAAAAACTCCTTAACACAATTGCAAGGACAGACCAATTTGTCCGCACAATATATGATATTGTATCACAAACAAAAAAATAAAACAACAAAACAAGAAACAAAATCAAAAATATTTTGTCGCATTTAAGAAATCGGTTTCCCGCGAAAAATTTTCAGTGCCGGTCATTTTGCATAAATTCTGACATTCACTTTGAAAACAATTCTGTTCAAATAGTCCTCAGGGTCTTCAAGACTGTCAAGAAATTTGTGAAAGGCTTTTGGATTGTTGTTGTGCAGGACTGTGTAAAAATCCGCCATATCAACCTGATTTTCGCGCATAATCTCAATCCCTTCCGCCATCGAATTTGTCACTTTTTTCTTCAAAGCGTCAATCACATTTTCTGGAATGACAAAAAGTTCAACATTTTCTTGCAAAATTTTGTTTTCTTGCTCAACTTCACTCAATCTCAAAGTCAAACTTGTGTCAATGCTCACCACAGGAATGCCGTTTTGATAGACAATGTGATATGCGATTGATTTGTCAAAGATTTCAAAAGTGAGGTTGGCGTTGTCAAAATGTTGGTCGGTGATGTTTCTGACCACAATGGAACCGTTGGAATAGTCACCAATCACAAAATTGACTTTTTTCATATCTCTTTCGCCAAGCATAACCACAAGTTCCTCATTTTTGAAAACATAGACGTGGCACTGCGTTATCATCTCCTCTGTTGAGCCTCCTTGCTGTTCACCGCCCGCACCACTCGACATATCACTTGCCGCAGTTGGCATTGTTTGCTCATCAGGCGATTTTGCACTCAGGCACGCCATAAGGCCGGTGTGCGTTGGGCCGAATGTGCCTTTGAAAAAAGTTTCCAGCGTGCTTTCGGTGGAATATATATAGTCCGAATTGAACAAAATATGCTCACTCACTTTGATTGAACTTTCATTGTCAAGTTTTTGCGCGGTTTCCAAAAACTGTTTTGCCTGCATATCTGTTGTCACAACTTTTGTGCTGGCAGAAATTTGGGCATCGCGAAGAAGATAGTCCAAAAATTTGAACAATCCCTCTTGAACAATCTCTTTGCTCAGAACAATGATTTTCAAATGTGAAAGTCCAACCTCACGCCCAATGTTGAGCGCCGCCAAATCCATCGCCTCACTGATGCTTCTGCCCTTCCCGTTGACAAGTTTATATTTTTCCGTAAACGATTGCTGTGCAACAGGCACAAAAGTCAGAAGTGTGAGTTCATAGATTTCGTTGTTTTCTTCCATCTCTGCCTTGTCAATTCCAATCGCTGTCACAACAGCATATTGATTTATTTCCGCCGGTGATGCCACTGCCGAAAATCCAAAAAAAACAATCATCAAAGCAAACACAAAAAGCATCGGTGTTTTTTGCAGTTGTTGACAAAAAAACTTCATCTTTCCACCTCACCACCGCTGTGCAAAAACACATTTTTTTGTTTTTCAAAACGCACAAAATTTTGTCTTTTTTTTGCCGGTTTTTCTTGTTCAAAAATTTCAGTTTTTTCGTTTTCTTTTTCAGTTTTTTCGTTTCCCAAATGCACAATTTCTTTGTTTTCTTTTTCAAAATTTTTTCTCTCAAAAACATTTTTTTGTTTTTCTTTTTCATAGAAATTTTGTTCATTTTCACAAAAAACTGCATTTTTTTGCGGTTTTTTTATGTTTTTTTGATGTTTTTTTATCATTTTTTGAAAATCAGCATTTTCATTCCCTTTTTTATTTTTGCAACAAAACAGCAAAATCAGTGGCAAAATTGCGTATGGCAAAATTGATGCATAGGGCAAAATCTCCTGTCCAAAAACAACCGCATTTTCAAGATTGACGATAAAGAAAACCACCACAACAACAAACAAAAAATTGAAGGTCAAAACGCCATAAATTTGGTCAATTTTTTCAAAAACCTCTTTGAAACAAAACATAAAACTTTTCAGATATATGGCAAGATGAAAATATGCCAAAATGATGATAAGCACCATCGAAATGATGTCAATCCTGCCAAGCCCGCCATATTCTTTGACAAAACTCATAATTTCAAAAATTGCGTATGGGTGCATAAAGCAAGTTGAGGTGTATGAAAGCATAAAAATCAGAGAGATTACAAACACAAAAAACAGCGCGATGCCGCTTAGAGAAAACACAATTTTCCACTGTCTATCTTTGATTTTCACTCTGTCAATGATGAGGAACAAAAACATCATATCTCCAAATGGTGAAATGTGTCTTGCCCCCGTTTGAATGACCGAAAGGAAAGAATTTGAAAACAACAACGGCCGATTGTTTATTCCAAAAAGTCCAACAATAAGGCAGAAAAGCAAAATGCCAAAAATGACAGGAAAGAAAAGTTGTGCTGTTCTGCCAAGAACCCTAAGGCCGCAAATTGCAAGATGGTTCAATATCGGCAAAAAACAAAACAAAATCAAAAAGTTGCTTGTGTCTTTATATATAAGATTTCGGAAAAATATGTAAGTCACATTGTAAAGCAGCACCGCTTTTGAAAGAAAAAACAGCATAATGAAAACATACAGCACCACTCTGAAACCTTTTCCCAGACGCTGTTGCAAAATTTGAGAAAGGCTTTGCGTTGGAAAGCGTTTTTTCACAAAAAAGAACAGCAGCACAAGTGCAAACTCGCAAAGACAAAGAAATGCAAGCGCAAAAAGCGCCTCCATCCCTGCACCCTCATAGAGTAACGATGGCAAAACCAAAATTTTGTTTGCAAATGTCAAAATGAAAATCAAAATTCCAAGTTGCCACGCATTTATGCTTCTGTCCAAAACTTTCATTCCATTCTTTCCTTTTTTTCGTTGTCAAAAGATTTTGGCCGCAATTCCATTTTGTTTATCGGCACTTTGAAAAGTCCATCTTTGTTGTCACTGAGAATGAATGGCGAAAACGGAGCAAGATATGGCGCTCCAAAATTTTCAACCGAATTGGCATAGGCAAGAAAATAAATCATTCCGCCAATTAGCCCCAAAAGCCCGAGTGATGCCCCAATCAGAAGAAATATGTATTGCAAAATTGTGATTTGTGAGGATTGTTCTGGGATGGTATAGAGCGCAATTTTTGCAATCGCAACCACAATCACTGTTGGCGGAGAAATCAACCCCGCCTTGACACCGGTGTCACCCAAAATCAACGCGCCCACAACAGAAGTGGCAAGTCCAAGATATGATGGCAATCTCAAACTGACCTCATAAAGAATTTGGAACAAAAGCGAGATGAACAATATCTCGATGAACGGCGTGAATGGGACTTGTTGCGTTGAATCAGCAATTGTGATGAGATATTTGAACGGCAAAACATTATAATGATAAAGTTGCAAGGCAATATATGCTCCCGGGCCGACAGTGGCAAGCAGCAGAGCAACCACCCTGATGAAACGCAAAATTGTGGAGTAAACATAGTTGGTGTAGTAGTCGTTGCTGCTTTGCAAATCTTCCAAAAACACGAAAGGAACAGTCAAAACAATTGGCGAGTTGTCCACTATGATTGCCACCCGCCCTTCCAGCATCTTTGCCGAGATTATGTCGGGCTTTTCAGCATTTCCAATTTGTTTCAAAATGGAATTTGGTCTGCTTGAAAGAAGTGTGAGAAGATAATATGAATCCACAACACCATCAATTTTGATTTTTTTGAGTTTTCTTTTAATTTCCTTGACAATGCGTTTGTCAACAATGTTGTCAAGATATGCCAAAACGACTTTTGTTTTGGTGACTTGCCCAACAAACTGACTGTCAAAAACCAAGTCCGTGCTGTGAAACCTTCTGCGAAGAAGGCTCATATTTGTTTTCAAATCTTCGGTGAAGCCCTCACGCGGCCCCATAATCACGGGTGAAGTTGGCGGCTCGGATGGTGCGCGCATATTGAAATTTAAGATGTCAACACTCAAAAACTTGTCACTGTTTGACAGAAATATGATGACAGCCCCATCAAGAATTTTGTCCACGATTTCGCTTTCTTGAACCTCGGCGACATCATTTGCCTTGACAATTTCAAAAATTGTTTCAAAGGTCAACTCGCCTTCAAATTCAGAAATAGGCTCAAAAATTGAGCCAGAAAAAATAAGATTGTCGGTGATGCTTTTCAGATAGACAAAACCAATCTCAACACCATTTCTTTGGATTGAGCGGTCAGCCACATCAACAGAATTGTGAAGTTGTTTTTTTGTTTTTGAAATGATTTTTTTAATATCCAAAACAGCACCTCAAATCTATTATGACAAAACAAAACAAAATATATTCTATAAATCTTTTGGCAACACAAAATTGGAATAAAAAAAATAATCAAATAAAACAAAAACTAATTCCAAAAATATAAAAAAAGAAAATTCTTTGCAGAAATAAAAGCACAAAAGAAATTAAAAAAATAGCAAAAAAATGTAAAAAAAACAACTAAAAAATTGAATTTTTTATTAAAATTCTCATAAAAACAATTTATTTTTTATCAAAAATTAAAATAATTTTCAAAAAAAATAATAAACAAAAAAAATAAAAACAAAGAAATAAAATTCGAAAATAAATAAAAACAAAAACAAATCAAAAAAAAAGAGCAAATTGCTCTTCTTTTTTTCATATAAATCTGGCTGAAAATTTTCAAAAAATCTTATTCTTCGCCCTCGCCCTCTTCATCGTCTTGTTGTTGCAAAGCGCCTTCGTCCTCACCACTTTGCAGACTTGCAAGATAGTCATAATAATCAAAAATCAAGTTGTTCATATCTTGCACAAGGTGACGAACATTTCTGAATTTTTTTGATGCATAGTTCAAACCAATAATCAGCCCATTGACAGACATCAAATCTTTGTTTTCGCAGGCCTTGATGATGGCGTTTGTGATAAATTCAACATCATCAAGCATATCAGTTTTTTTCTTTTCAAACTTCATAAGTGCCAAAACTTGATTGCAAGATTTGATTTCTTCGTTTAAGATGTCTGTCAAGTGCGGAAATTCCTCCGTTTCTGGAACTTCCTCTTTCACATCTTCTTTTGATGCGGATTTTTGCTCAACTTCTTCTTGCTTTTGTGATTTTTTCAAATCTTCCTCCGTCAGTTGTGGAGAAACTTCAAAATGTTTGCAAATAAGGTCACGATAAGGCTTCACCAAAATTTCCAAGAAAAGTTGGGTTGGCGTGAATTTGCTGTTTTGAAAATATGTTTCCAAAAATTGATTTGCATTGACTTTTTCGCTTGTTATGTCATTGAAAATCGTTGTGAAAAGCGCAAGTTTTTTCTTGTCGTCCGTTGGAAGATTGATGCGTGCATTTCCTGTTTTTCGGTCAATGGAAAATGCTTCTTCAACCCCACTTTTTTCGTCAAAGTTGACAAGGCACTCCGCCAGAAAATCAACAATATCCTCACTCTTTGTCATTGTGGTCAAAAACTTTTCCAGCCTTTTATTAAGGTCAAAAAACCTTCCAGAAAGCATATCGTTGCAATCCAAAACAAATTTTTGAACATCCACAAGATTTTTTACTTCCATTCTCCGCCTCCATCTGAAAAAACATCCGCACTTGTATTTTATCACCATCGCAGCCAAAAACACAAATATATTTTCAAAAACACACAAAAAATTTGATTATTTTTTTCATTTGTGCTAAAATTTTGCTGAATGGAGTTGCGCGCGTGAACAATGATGCTGTCACAAACAAGTTGATAATTCTCTTCTGCCTCGACAAAATGGAAATGCCGTTGACAGAAACCTCTATCATTGACATCTGCTCGGTCAAGCACGACTGGATAAACTATATGGAATGTTTGGATTTGCTTTATCAGTTGACAGAAGCCAAACTTGTGTATAAGACCGAGTGCAAAGAGGGCGAAATGCGATACACACTCACTTTTGAAGGACGTGATTGTTTGTCGTATTTCTATCGCAAAATCCCAAACGACCTGCGTGACGAAATCACGGCATACAGCAAAGCCAACCGCCTGACAATCAAGCAGTCGCAGGAATATTATGCCAACTATACCGATGCAGACGATGGCAGTTACGTTGTGACAATGAGAATTTATGAAAGTTTGATAAACACTCCTCTTTTTGAAATCAAGGTGAAAGCGCCAACCAGACAATCAGCGGAAGAGGCGTGCAAGAAGTGGCGACAGTCCGCGCCAAGCGTTTATGAATACATTTTTGAAAACCTTATCAACACGGACTAAATTTCATCAGCACTGACTTATAACATTATAAAGATGAGAACCCAATCAGCACGGCTTAACTCTAACATCACTCATTAAACTTTAATAACACAGACCAAATCTTATCAGCACGAATTTAAAGTTTTTCAAGAATTTATTATTTGAAAGAAAACAGTTTTTTCAAGGACTGTTTTTTTTGATAACAAAGGGATTGAAAAATTAGAAAAATGCGCAAAATAAGCGACAAAATGTTAGAAACAAAAAATAAAAAATGTCTTTACAAATTCTGTTTTATTTGATATAATAAAAATATGGAAAAAGAAAATCAAAACTTTTTGGAAGTGCAAAATCTTTCTGTCATCATCAAAGAGCGATTTTTGGTTAAAAATGTTTCGTTTTCAATGAAGAAAGGTGCTTGCTATGGCATTGTTGGAGAGCAAAAATCCGGCAAAACAAGTCTTATCAAAGCCATTTCGGGTTCGCTGCCAATTTCACCTGGGCAAGTTTTCATTGACGGGCAAGACATTTTTTTGAACAAGAAAGTTTTGCGCCGCGTCAGCACCTGCTTTGACCCTCCTGTTTTTTTCAAATATCAAACCGTTTTCGAAAATATGAAATATCTTTCGCACCTCAGCGAAAGTTATGACAAAGTGAAGATTATGCGCGCACTCAACAAATTCAACCTTGCACATAAGGCTCGCACCAGAGTGAAGAATTTGTCTTATTATGAGCGCAAACTTATGGGACTTGCCGTTGGCCTTGTCACAAACCCTGACCTGCTTTTGATTGACGAGCCTTTCAAAAACCTGCCAGAAAAACACTTGAATTTGGTCTATGACACACTCAATCAGTTCCGCAAAGAAGGCAAAACACTGATTATCACCTCCGAAAATTTGGAGGGTGTTGAAAAGTTCTGCGAAAAAATTATTTTTGTGGAAAGCAGACAAATCAAGGACATATTGGAAAACAAACAAATCTTCAAGTTCACTGACGACAAAGACTATGCCTTTGTGAAGGTGAAATATCCTCACTATATCGGCAAACTTTTGTCGGACGAGTTTGGACTTCGCGTCAAACTGCTTGACAAACGCATCATTTTTGAGGCTGATGAGGACAAAGTTGCTGAGATTGTCCACTTCTTGACAAAGAAAAGACTTGCTGTTTACAGAGCCGGCTATCTCAATCGGTCTGCGGAAAAAGTCTTGGCTGGGCTCACTCCTTTCTTTAAGGAGGAAAAGTGATGAAAAAAATCCTAAGAATTGCATCCTATGACTTTCGCCGACTTGTGCTGAACCCAATCACAATGGCAGTTGTTGGAGTTTTGCTTGTTGCAGTCCTGCTGTTTTCAACATTCTATCACATCCCAACAACACCGGAATATAAGGCCGAAATTGTGGGCTCAACAACGCAGGCCGTTTTTGAGAACTTTGAAAAGAACACCTATGCCGATGCAAAGTCAAATTTGGAAAAAATTTTTGGACAAGCACAGGCACATATCAACATCGTTGACCATCAAGACCACTCCCGCCTTGACGACATAAACTCCAAATTTTTGGACATCCTTGACAAAGTTAAAGTCTATAAATATTCTGGCTCGAGCGAATATCTGACCGGCAGTCAAGGCATCAACGAAATTTTGGAAAACGTCAAAACATTCAACGAATTTGTCCAACAGCAAAAAAACATCGGTGAGTTTGAAACTGAATTGGTGTTCACAAAAAAGCAGTTTGCAGAACTTGAAAACATCAACAACACTTTTCAAAAAATTGTCAATCCTGGCAATTTGGAAGACCCAACAAAACAAAACTTCACGCGGCAAGAAAGAGAACTCATTTTGAACCAACTTTATGACAATGAAAAAATTTTCTCCTCGCTTGACCGCCTTACTACACAAGAAGTTGTGACAATTGTGTTTGTGGATGAAGAAAAGATTTCGCAGTTGCAAGCAAAATACATCACAAAATCGCGCGAAAAACTTGACAAAGTTGAAGCGGAGATGTCGAAAACGAGTGCTTCGGCAACGCGCGGTGACACATCATACATACCACAAATGCAGGCTCT
>CANQNH010000015.1 GCA_947625165.1 uncultured Clostridia bacterium | reverse complement strand
GGCTGGCTCATTCACTTATTCAGACGAGATTGACGGTGGCAACACAGCAAAAGTTGAATACACCTCAACACTCACTGTCACAGTGAAAATCAAAGCAGGATTTGAATTTGATTTTGCAAGAATTTCTGCAACAGTTGGCGGAATTGACAACACAAACATTGACAGCCTTGATGGCGAAACTTTTGAGTTCACCGTTGAGCATCCGTCAAACTATGTTGTTGACATTTCCACAAAACTGAAAGAAACAACAATCACATATCACAGCAATTTTGCTGGCGAAGAGGCAGAAAAGACTTTTGAGCAGAAAGTTAAATGGACAAAAGACTATGTTCTTGTCATTCCAGAAGAATTTGCAGTGACAGGCTGGAAGATTGTTGGTTGGCTGACAGACAAGACGCATGAGGAAGCAGACTTTGAGCCAACACAAGAGTTCACTTTTGACGAAGAAACAAGTGAATATCAAGAAACGATTGAGTTGTTTGCAAAATGGTCGGCAAACAAATACACAATCAAGTTTGACATCAATGGCGGCGTCACTGAGGACGGCGAGTTTGGGTCAATTTCAGAGGTTGAAGCGAACTATGATGAAAAGAAAGAGCTGATTGACAAACAATTTATTCTTGACAATTTCAGCAAACGCGGACACACCTTTGGTGGCTTTGCAATGAATGGCATTGAAAACGAAGTGAAAGAAAGAGGTTCGCTGGAACTTATCACAGAAAAAGGCATCTATCTTGTTGAAGGAAAATATTATGCTTACAACCTTGTGACAGGCGGAAATGGCGATGATGAAGTGACCTTGCTTGTGGTTTGGGATGCAAACAAATATGACATCACACTTTATAAAAACGAAGAAAAATCGGCAAGCAAAGCATTTGGGCAAGTGACATATGGTCAAGTGGGCGACATCCAAATCACAGCATTTGACACACTTGTTCAGGAAAACTCATCTTGGGCTTGGTATGGCCACGAGTTCAAGGGCTGGAAGTATAAAGACGAAGCAGGCGAATGGGTTGAACTTGGAAGATGTGAAACAAGCGAAACGTTGTCATTCTCTTCAATTCTGTTCACAGGAGAGAAAAACATTGACTTGTTTGCAATCTGGGAAGATGGCAGCGTTGATGTTGAAATTCAGATTATTCGCGCAAACATTGATGGTGGATATGAAGGCTCAATTTTGATTGACAGGCTGACCGTTCAAGTGAAAATCAACACCACACTTGACGGCAACACCGCATATCGACAATACGTGATGGAACAACAGAAATATCTTTATGTTGGTTTCACTTATGACATCGACAAAACTTCCACAAGCCCAGAACTTCAAGTGACGGATGATGAAGCAACGAGAGGCAAACTTTCAGTGAAAGTTTACTTCAAACGAAACAAATACACGCTTTCGGTTGAATTTGACGAGAGTATTGATGAAACATCCATTCAAATGGATGAAAATGTTCCAGCATCATACTATTCTGGCAGAGAGGTTGATGCCGAAAACAGTGTTGTCAAGTTCAGTGTCAACTATGAAGCAACTGTCAAAATTCTGTTTGCGGCAGCAGCGGGATACAATTCGCCAGTGCTTTCATTCAGAGCAATGGATGTTGAAAACGCAACCGTGAATGTTGAAGGGCAGACCTTGAAAATGCAAGGCACTGTCAGTGAAGACGGAGCAGATCGATATGTTGCCGGAAACATCTTCTTGACGCTTAGAGCAGAGCCAAATCCAGACACTCCATTCAAGATTGAAGTTTACAAGCAAAAACTTGATGGCAGATATGGCTATGAAACCGAAGAGGAAGCCGACTATGTGATTTCCAACGAAAAGACAAAGGGTGTGACAGCCTCAACAATCGCTTGGGACACTGTCAAAGAGATTATTGATGCTGAAACATCGCTTGACCTGACAGGCTTTGAGCTTGTGATTGGCGAAATGTTTGAAGGCAATGTTGCAACCGGCGAAGAAATCAAAATCAAAGGTGACGGCACAACGGTTGTCAGAGTTCGTTGCACAAGAAACTCTTATGAATATTCTGTTGACTTCAACCCAGACAATCAAAAGATTGAAAAGGCATTTGAAGACTTTGAGGAAATCGCACGAGAAGGCACAGCACTCTATGAAGCAACTGTCACTTTGACCTTCACATTGAAGAAGGGCTACACTCTTACACAAGACAATGTGACTGTCAAACTTGACAGAGAGGATGATGCTCAAAATGTTGAATTCACTCTTTCGGTTGACGGCGAAAACGACAGAATTGTGACAATCACATTCACAATGCCTGCTGAAAATGTGACAGTGACACTTGACCCACAAGCAGACCAAATCTCTTACACCGTTCACATAATGCAACAACCTCTCAGCCTCACGGATGACTTTGAGCAATATGAAGATTATTCACAAATTGTCAAGACGGGCTATGTCGATGACTTGCTGACGGATGAATATGCCGGCTTCCATTTTGGCGACACAACTCTTGCTGGCGAAGGCTTTGTTGCATTTGCGACATCCATCACGCAGGAAGACTATCTTGTTGTGGATGTTGACAGACAAATCTTCTTCTATTACAACCGCATTGTTTATAATGTCACAGTCAAATTTGACGATGAGCGCGGTGGTTTTGAAAGTGCCACAATTCAACGTGAAAGTGACAGTGAGGCGATTGCCCTGTCAACTCCTGTTTCGGTGGCATTTGGACAAACCTTGACGCTGAAAGTGACCTATGCACAAGGCTTCAAGTTTGAGGAATATCAACTTGTTGTTGAAGGCGAGGCTGTTGAAGAAAAGACTGAGGCTGCGGATGATGAAGAAAGCCGAACAGTGACAATCACCTACACAATGAGCAAGGCGGTGACACAATCGGTTGAATTGACAGTGAAGATTGTTCCAAGAGATGACACGAAATATGTTGTTGAATATTACACCCGCTCAAAAGATGGACAAGAAACAAAAATTTGCGAAAGCCAGCAGACCGGCACAACAAAAGACACAATTTCAGAAGAACAAATTGCAAAATTTGTTGAAAACATTGCCGATTATGTTGAGCAATATGAAGAACTTTACAAAGACAAGTTTGGTGGCTATGAATATATTGAAGGCAACAACACCTTTGAGGTTGGCGGCCAGTTGATGATGGATGACCCATATATTGACGGCAGCGGAACATCCGTTCTGAAATTCTTCTTCACTCCAAAACTTGTCACATTCTCTGTGACCTTTGACCCAGAGCAAATTGATTGCATTGAAGTTAATGGCGAAGGGATTTCAAACGGCTCAACAAATCAAAACCCAATCTATTTTGGCGACACCGTTGAAGTTAAGGTGCGCGTCAGAGCAGGTTACGAGTTTGTTTCTTGCGAAGTGACAATCAATGGTGAGCCACAGTCCTTGCCGGGCTGGGATGAAGCCGAGCAGAAATTCGTCTTTGTTGTGAATGACGATGTTGTTGACTTCTCTGTTGAAAGCGGACTTGAAGTTTCAATCAGTGCCACAGCAAAAGAGGGCAAGAGTTCGTTCACAATCAATCACTATGTTGAAGTGCTTGGAAGCGATGAAATGTGGCAACTTCGCTTGACCGAAACAATCGAAAAGGTTGGCGAAAGCGATGTCATCACAAATTCAAGCGTTGGTTGGGGCGCGGGTTACACAATCAACCTCAACTTGCTTGTTCAAGAAATTGTTGGCTATGAAGTTGTGACAACAAACGAAGAGTTTGTTGTTGCTGGCGATGGCTCAACAACCATTCAAATCAACTACACACTCATTTGGGTCAACTTGACAGTTGGCAAAGCGGTTGGAGTTTCAAACATCACGCTTGAGGAAGTTGGCAGCACGGGTGCGCTTGTGCTTGAACAAACCCAAGCAGTCAGCGTGACAAAATATCTCGTCAAATATTCCGCATCGCTCTATCTTTCAGTTGAAATTGAAAGTGGATATGAGTTCAGAGGTTGGAAGTTGAATGGTGCAGAATTGCCAGGCTCAACAATCTTGACAAATGTTCCATTCCCAGTTGACAGGACGGACGACATGCAACTGTTTGCAGATGCTGCAAGAAAGACCTCCACCATTGTGTTCCGACCAAACAATGGAAGCATCGAATTCTTTGAACAGAAACCTTTGACCTACGGCGCAACAATCACATTGCGTTCAAACACATTCAGAAATGGAAACAAGGTGTTTGTTGGTTGGGCTGATGCAGACGGCAATTTGTTGTACTTTGATGGCGCAACAATCACTGTCGATTTTGACGAACTTGTGCTTTATGCTGTTTGGGACACCCCAGAAACAAATCTTGGATGGCTGTGGATACTTCTTCTCATTCTTCTTGTGCTTATCATCATCGTCGTTTTGGTTTTGATCATCAGAAGAAAACGAGACGAAAAGCGAAAATATATGAGCAAGCAGTGATGCGCAAATTCACATTCAAAACAAAAAAAAGAGCATTTTCAAGATGCTCTTTTTTCATTCTTCTTTTTCCGCCTTTCTTGTTCTGTTTTCTTATTGTTTTTGTTTTTTGTTTGAAAAGCTTTAAATTTTTGTGTTTTTGCTTTATTTTTTTGAATTTGTTAGCTTTTCATTTTTGCAAATTTTTGCATTTGCTTGTTTTTTTTGTTTTCGCTCAAAGTTGAGGAACTGCGCCATTCACCGCTGTTGCAGTTGGATAGATTGGCAAGTTTGAAAGACCAGGGCATGCGCTTTGCTGTGGTGCTTGTTTGCAAGGTGGCAAAACAGGATAGCCATATGATGGCACAAGCACATCAACCGTGCTGACAACTCTGACAATAACTTGGATGCAGCCTGTCACAGTGAAAACATTTGGTGCTGTGAAAGTGCCAATTCTGCTGGAGAACAGTCCTGTTGCAGTGATATCCACAGGCGACAGTGCAGGTTGCGGAACAAACAAAATCACCGATTTGTTGACTGTCAGCGTTGAAAGCGCGGAGCCCAAAGCACCGTTTGCGTCACTGTATGTGATTGTCACAGGGATGCTCAGCGTGAAAGAAACATTGGCATAGTTTGGGCAACTTTCCAACCTGTCAACAACGATGTCGCTTATCGTTGCGGTTGCACCCTGTGTGTTTTCAGCAGAAACATATGTAAGCGGCAACGCTGGGTCTGCTGGGAAGAAGTCTGTTCCTGTCAGGACAATTCCTGTTTCTGTGCTGGAACATACACAAGCGTCAAAAACTTTTGTGGTTTGAATTAAAATTTTTTCACAAATTCCGCTTGTCACATTTCCGCAAATTGGCCCAGGCCTGTTTGGATTTGTGTTGTT
Organism: uncultured Clostridia bacterium; assembly: GCA_947625165.1. Classification (GTDB taxonomy): domain Bacteria; phylum Bacillota; class Clostridia; order Christensenellales; family UBA1242; genus Caccovivens. Next base: position 20,118 of record CANQNH010000015.1, on the reverse strand, counting down.
GATATAAAATGACATTTTAAACCTCCTTAAAGTCCATACATTATTATGATATGACCAAGCAATTCAAAATGTCATAAAATTTGCAATTTCAATGACAAATTCGTCAAATCCACCGGCAAGACTTTTTTCTTTAAAAATTATTTTTTCAAGAATGTCACACAAAGCGGTTTTTCTTTGAGGTCGTTCAGCGTTATTCCATTTGCCACGCATTTGCCATCTCTGTTGAAAAGGCAGTGTGCTTTGCAACCAATGTCAATGGTGGCGCTGTCACGCTGAGGGGCATATTCTGGCGGAGTGTCTGAAAAAATCCATTTTGTTTTGTCAACGGGCGGCTTGTCACCTTTCTCATATTTTCCACATTCAACATTTTGTTTCACCAAAATTGCCTTTGCCTTGCAAGTGTATTTGTCATTAAACTTGCAACTTGTCTTTCTGCAACGAATGTCCACAAACACCTCCAAAAGCGCAAAACGAGGTTTGCACAATTTTATCTTTGCCTTTTCTTGACAAATCCAAACATAATGTGATAAATTTATTTTAAATAAATGATATTTTTTATATCAAAAGGAGAGGAAAATGAAGGTTGTATTGCTCAAAGATGTCAAAGGAACAGGAAAGAAAGGCGAAATCAAAGAGGTCGCTGATGGCTATGCGAAAAACTTTCTGTTGAAAAATGGTTGTGCGCGCGTTGCGGACAACTCGGCTTTGAACGAAAACAAAATTCAAAAAGATGCACAAGCCTTTCACAAACAACAAGAATTTTTGGCCGCAAAGGCTTTGGCAAATCAAATTGAAGGCAAAAGTGTTGTGCTGAAAATCAAATGTGGCGAAAATGGAAAAACTTTTGGCTCGGTGACAGCAAAGGAGATTGCTGAAACGCTTGAAAAAATGGGCATCAAATTGGACAAGAAAAAATTTGAACTCAAAGAGCCAATCAAGGCTGCGGGGAACTACACCGTTCTTGCAAGGATATATCCAGAAGTGACCGCAAAGTTTGTTGTTTGTGTTGAAAACTTGTGACAAACAAAAACCTTTTTGCAATTTGAATGAACAAAAATGCGTCAGAGTAAAATTACAAAAAAATAAAAGAAAAATAAGAAGAAACAAATAATTTAAAAAGTAAAATCAACAAAAAATAAACTTATAAAAAATCACAAAAAAATAGGATAAATTTTGAATTTTTTGCCAAAATTTCCTGTTTTTTTTGTTTTATTTGCAAAAAATTTGTTTTTCTGCAAAAAATATTCTAGAATATATTTGTCAAAATCAAATTGACAAAAACAAAAAAAGAAAGGAGAGAAAAATGGAAAAAATCAAAGTGGTGCAATATGGCTGCGGAAAAATGTCAAAATACACAATGCGATATTGCTTTGAAAAAGGCGCAAAAATTGTTGGTGCTTTTGACATTGACCAATCAAAAATCGGAAAGGATATCGGCACAATCATTGGTGGCGGAAAAACATATCGCGTGAAAATTCGCGATGCGAAAGAACTTGAAAATTTCTTAAACACAAACGATGTTGACGCTGTCATCGTGACAACAATGAGCCTTGTGTCCGACTTGACAGATGTTTTGTTGACTTGTGCAAAATGTGGCGTCAACGCAATCACAACTTGTGAGGAGGCATTCTTCCCACAAAACAGCAATCCAAAACTGTTCAAAAAAATCGACCAACTTGCACAAGAAAATGGCTGCACAATTTGTGGAAGTGGCTATCAAGACGTGTTTTGGGGCAATCTCATCAGCGTGCTTGCTGGAGCAACACACAAAATCACAAAAATCAGAGGAAAATCGTCATATAATGTTGAGGATTATGGCATCGCGCTTGCAAGAGTGCACGGAGCAGGGCTGACGCCGGAGCAGTTTGACAAAGAGGTTGCTTCGGTTGACCGCATAAGTGATGCAGAGAGAAAGAAAATGATCTTGTCTGGCAAGTATGCTCCAAGTTATATGTGGAATGTCAATGGATGGCTTTGCAGCAAACTTGGGTTGACTGTGAAGAGCCAGACACAAAAGTGTGTTCCTCAAATTGCAAAGAAAAATCTGAAAAGCACAACACTTGGGATGACAATTCCGAAAGGTGCTTGCACAGGTATGAGTGCGGTTGTCACAACAACAACAAAAGAGGGCATTGTGCTTGAAACCGAGTGCATTGGCAAGGTGTATGACAACACCGAATTTGACTGCAACGACTGGACAATTGAGGGCGAACCAAACACCAGAGTTGTGATTGAGCGCCCTGCAACAGTTGAGTTGACCTGCGCAACAATCGTCAATCGTTTGCCAGAACTTTTGGTTGCACCGGCAGGCTATTTCACAACAGAGTATATGCCAGAGAATTTTTATAAGCAGGAGAGTTTGGAGAAATATCTTTTTGTTGACGAGTGCTGTGATGATGAAGAATGTGGATGCCATCACGACGAGCATTGTTGCCAAGGCGAAGAAAAACATAAAGATGACAAAAAGGCCAAAGCAAAAAAATGAGATTTAAAAAGAAAAAATATGAAAAAACACCAAATTTTTGGTGTTTTTTTTGTTTTTAACCAAAATTTTTTATTTATTTTTAAAATTTAAAATCGAATTTTAATCAAATTTTAACTAGATTTTTAAGCAGTTTTTTTCTTTTGTTTTAATTTTATTCAATCAGACATTGAAAAAGTTTGTTTTTTAGATTTTCAAGATTATTTCAAATCAAAATGCAAGATAAAGCAATGAAAAGGCGATGGCAACTTGTGCAAGATAATAGAGAATGTGGTTGACATAAATCCAAGTTTTTTCGGTTCTGCCTCCAAAATATTGCATTGAAAGCACAAGGTCGGAAAGCAAAAATGCGATAATTCCGCCCGCAAAAATCCAGAAAATTGGGCTGAAAATTGCAACCGAAATGGAGTAAGAAAGCATAAAGGTCAAAATCAGGCTGTAAATCGCAACCACATAAAACAGTTTACCAAAGTTCATTCCCATCTTTTTTGAAGAGAACATTATGATGGCTGTCAGCAGCAGTGCGATGCCAACCGATGTCAAAATGCTCCAAGGAAGAGTTTTTGGAGAAACTTCGCTGTTGTAAAACACGACCGCCAGGAAGTAGAAAATGTGCCCAACGGAGAAGGCAGATGTGCCAGCGATGAAATATTGATTGCTTTTTTCTGGATGCATAACTTTCAAGTCAAGCACGATGTCGCCAACCAGCCCACAAACAAGCCCAAACACAATGAGGAGGTCAACGCTGAGAAGATTTCCACTTGGTGCTGCGCCGCGAATGGCAAACAGTCCACACATAATGAAACAAAGTGATGCAACGGTTTTCAGCATAAGAGAATAGACAGTTGCTTTGTTTGCTCGAAAAACGCAAAACAAAATGCAAAATATCAAACTGAAAACACCCAAAATGATTGCTCCGGTCATAATCTTTTTTAACTCCTTTTTTTGAAAAATGTTGAAAATTTTTGTTTTTTCTTTGTTTTTTTTGTTCTTTTTCTTATTTTTTTAATTTTTTTAGTTTTTTTTAAATTTTGTTTTTTTGATTTTTTTAATTTTTATTTTTTTTACAAAAAAATCTTCAGATTTTTTAATTTGTTTTGGTCTGGATTTCAGTTTTGAAATATTTTAGTTGTCAAAAAAGTTGACAACATCTTCAAACACTTCTTGGCGATTGGTTTCGTTCAAAAGTTCGTGGCGTGCATTTTCATAAAGTTTTATTTTTGCATCAATGTTGGCTTTGAGGAAGAGTTTGTGAAGTTTTTTCACTTGCTTGCCATTCTGCCCAACGGGGTCAGAAGTCCCTGCGATGAGCAAAAGTTTTTTCGCTCCGACCTTTTCAACTCCGCGATTGAGTTTTGTCATATTCTTTATCATTGAATAGTAAAAACTGAATGGAAAACTTCCGCCGCAAAATTCGTCAGCAACATATTTGTCAAGAACCGCTTCGTTACGCGAAAGCCAATTTCCACGCTCAAACTTTTTGCCAAAACTTTTGATGCACAACTTTTCAGCAAGACCGCCACGTTTGTCAGTGCGCTCAAAAGGTTTCATAAGGCTCAAAAGTACGCTCCCCATCTTGAACAGCAAACAAGAGCCGTTTGTTGTGCCGCACAAAACCGCCTTTTCAATGTCGCTTGACTGTTGAATGAGACTTTGCGAAACAAACGAGCCAAACGAATGCCCGAAAAGATAGATTGGCAGCGGCCAAGTTGCACGAATTTGTTGCAAAATGGCAAGTTGGTCTTTGACACACTCCGTGAAAATGTCGCTCTCTCCACGGCCATAGTCGTCCTTTGTCTGCATTGTGCGGCCGTGTCCGCGAAGGTCGCTTGTCACAACGATGTATCCTTTAGTGTTCAGAAACTGCGCAAAGTCGTCATATCTGCGACAATGCTCTTGCATTCCGTGAACAATCAACACAACCGCTTTTGGACGCTCCACTTTGTCATAAAGAAGTGTGTATAGTTTCAATCCGTGAAAGCCATCCACCCATGTTTCCGTTCCGCTGTGGTCGGCCTGCATTTGTGCAATTTGCTCATCTGCTTCTGTCTGTTTTTGTGCAGATTTTGAAGTGGTCTGTGTGGAGGAACTTGCAACTTTTTTTCTGTTTTTTGTTGAGATTTTTGCGTCAGTTGTTTTTTTGTTTGGTTTTGCAGCGGTTGCTGCTTTGGTTGTTGACTTCTTTGCCGTTTTTGTCTGTTTGCTCGTTGAGGTGGCAGGTTGTGGGCGTTCCGCTTTGTTTTTTGATGCAGTTTTTTTGCTCTGTGAAGTTTGAGAGACCTCGACAGATGCTTGTTTGGAAGTGTTTGTCTGCTTTTTGTTTGTTGTCGATTTTTTGTCGGCAGTCTGTTTTTGGGTGACTGTTTGCTTGTTGCTGGCAGTTTGTTTTGCTGCTGCTGTTTTTGTTCTTGCAGGCTTTTGAGCGCCATTCTTTGCTGTTGTGCTTTGTTTTGTGGCTTTTGCAGTTTTCTTTGTGCTTTCTTCCATATTTTTTCTCCTTTTTAGACTTTTTTTATTGCTTTCACCCAGCCATCATAAAGTTGTTTTCTTTCGCTTTCAGTCATTTTTGGCTGAAAAGATTGGTCGGATGCGGTCAGTTGTTTTATTCCGCTTTTGTTGACAAGCCCAAGATTTTCAAGGGCAACATATATTGCGCCAAGCACGGTTGCCTCGCTTTCCTTGCTTTTCACAATGGTGTGATTTGAAATGTCCGCCAAAAATTGCAACAGAAAGTCGTTTTTGCTCCCTCCTCCGTCAACGCTGACAAGCCCAATTTTCTGTCCGCTTGCCCGAAGTTCGTCAAAAACAGCCTTCGTGTTGTATGCCATACTTTCCAGACAAGCACGGACAATATGCGCTTTGGTGGTGTCGTAGGTCATTCCAAAAATCGCGCCACGCGCATCATCTTTCCAATATGGCGCACCAAGCCCCGTGAACGCTGGCACAAAATAGACCCCCTCATTTGACGGCAGGCTTTTTGCCACCTCTGCCGTTTTTTGCACGTCCTTGAAAAATCCAAGTTTTTCAAGAAAATTCACCGCACTGCAAGCGGAATAGATGCTGCCTTCAATTGCGTAGTCTGTTTTTCCGCCAAGCGTTCGGGCAACCGTTGTGATGAGGTTTGGATGTTCTTTTTCAAAACCACCCTCGCCAAGATTTGTCAGCACAAAACCGCCTGTGCCAAAAGTCACTTTGCTGTCGCCAGAGAAAATTGCGCCCTGCCCAACCATACTTGCTTGCTGGTCACCAATCATGGCAAGAAGTGGTGCATCAAGAAATTTCTTTATTTTTCCGAAATTGGCATCGCACGGCAGGATTTTTGGAAGCATATCGCGGGAAAGATGAAATTTTTTCAGCAAGTTGTCGTCCCAATCCAGAGTGCGAATGTCCATCAACATTGTTCGACTTGCGTTTGTTGTGTCGGTGAAGAAATTGCCGGTCAGGCGATGACACAAAAAGCAATCCACGGTGCCAAAACAGAGCCGATTTTTTCGTGCAAGAGCGCGAGCCTCTTTGCAATTTTCCAAAATCCACTTCATTTTTGACGCGCTGAAATATGGATTTGCGATGAGGCCGGTTGTGTGGCGAATTTCTTCGCGTTCTTCATGCGAGAGTTTTTTCAGCATTGAACTTGTGCGTCTGCACTGCCAACCAATCATTCTTGAAACGGGCTTGCCGGTGAGTTTATCCCACGCCACAACGGCTTCGCGCTGATTTGTGAGGGCAACCGCCAAAAGTTCTTCTTTTTTGATGTTGCCACTCCTCAAAACCGCTTTTGCAACTTTGACGATTTTTTGATAGATTTCCTCAGCATCCTGTTCCACCCAAGCATCTTGAGGATAGAACATTGAAATGGCAGACGATTTTGACAGCACAATTTTGTTTGCATCGATGTCATAAAGCACCGCTCGCAAACTTGTTGTTCCTTCGTCAAGACCAAGAACATATCTTTTCATAAATCCACCTTTCCAAAATCTAGAATAATTTTAGCACATAAAAGGTCATTTCAAAAACAATTTTCGAAAATTCTTCATTTGATTGACATTTATTTTCTTTTGCGGCTAAAATTGAAATGAAATTTGATTTGTTTCTTGTGAATTGTCAAAAATTGATTTTGATTGACGGAGGAGTGCAAAAATTGAAAAAAGTTTTTGATTGTTGTGTGATTGGAGGCGGTGTTGTTGGAGCGGCGATTTTCAACAAGGTTGTGCGAGTTGGAAAAAGTTGCCTTCTTCTTGACAAGGCAAGCGATGTGGCAACAGGGGCAAGCAAGGCAAACAGCGGCATCGTTCACGCTGGCTATGACCCCGAGCCAAACACTTTGAAAGCCAAATTGAATGTCAGAGGGAACGCTCTTTTTCCTTCCCTTTGTGAAAGGCTGAATGTTCCGCTTCTTCGCTGCGGTGCGCTTGTGGTTGGTGATGATGAAAGTAAAATTCAGGCGCTACAGCAACGAGCAAAACAGAATGGTGTTGTCGCACAGGTGTGGGACAGACAACAAATTTTGCAAAAAGTGCCAAATATTGCAGACAACATCACAACAGCCCTCTATGCTCCATCTTCGGCGGTGGTCAGTCCATATTATTTGACCATCTCGCTTGTGGACGAGGCAATTTTGAATGGCGGAGTTGTCAGTCTGGAAGAGGATTTGCTCTCGGTGACAAAACAGGAAAATATGTTTGAAATTAAAACAAAAAAATCGGTTTTCTATGCCAAACAAATTGTCAACAGTGCGGGGGCAGGTTTTAACGAAGTTTCAAAAATCATTGGAACGGAAAAACACAAACTTGTGTTCAGGCGCGGAGAATATTTTGTTTTTGACAAGACCTCTGACCTTGATGTGCCGCTGACAATATTCCCTCTTCCAACAGAAATTGGAAAGGGTGTTTTGGTGACGCCAACCATTGACGGAAATCATTTGGTTGGGCCAACAAGTGAGGAAAGCGACACAAAAACGGTGGTCACTCAGCAAGGGCTTGCAAGCATCAAAAACAAGGCGGCGATGTCTGTGAAAAACATCAATTTCAAGCAGGCAATACGCGAATTTTCGGGCATACGCTGCATCTGCGGTGACGATTTTGTGATTGAGAAATCAAAAAAGGTGAGCGGAGTTGTCAATTTGGCGGGCATATGTTCGCCGGGGCTGACATCCGCACCTGCGATTGCCGAAATGGTTGTCAATCTTTTGGGCTTCAAACCAGAAGAGAAAAAAAGCTTGAAGTTGCTGCCAAAATACACGCTCTTTAAAGATATGAGAAAAAGCGAGCAGCGCGAAGCAATCAAGCGCGATGAAAGATATGGGCAGATTGTTTGCAAATGCGAAAAAATCACCAAAGGCGATGTTGTTGCTGCGCTGAACAGGCCTCTTCAAATTCATTCGGTTGATGGTGTCAAAAGACGCACAAATGCTGGGATGGGGCGTTGTCAAGGAGGATTTTGTTTCACCAAAGTTGTGAGAGCCATCTGCGATGAGCGAGGGCTGGAATATGAAAAAGTGTTGAAAGAAAATCGCGGAAGTGAAGTGGCAAAAGGTGATTTGCGAAAAATCTGAGCTATGGATGGACTTAATTTTCAAAAGGTAAGCAAAAGGAGGAGAGAATGACAAAAACGGATGTTGTTGTGATTGGGGGAGGCCCTGCCGGAATGAGTGCGGCGCTTTCTGCATCCAAGAATGGAAGTCGAGTGGTTTTGGTGGAAAGGGATGCGGTTTTGGGCGGAATTTTGAACCAGTGCATACACAACGGTTTTGGACTGCACTTTTTCAAAGAGGAGTTGACGGGGCCAGAGTTTGCACATCGCTTTCGCGAAATGGTGGAGGCGGACAAAAACATTGATGTTCGGTTGAACACTCTTGTCACAAAGATTGGCGATGATGCCAACATTGAAGTTATGGGCGCAAATGGGTTTGAAGAAATTGACGCGAAGGCTGTTGTGATGTGTATGGGTTGCAGAGAAAGGACTGCAGGCAACATCAATCTTTGCGGAACGCGACCGATGGGCGTTTTGACCGCCGGCACAGTGCAAAAAATGGTCAATATTGATGGCAAAATGGTGGGCAAAAATGTTGTGATTTTGGGCAGCGGTGACATTGGACTGATTATGGCACGCAGGCTGACGCTGGAAGGCGCAAAGGTGAACGCTGTTTTTGAAATCAACAGCACAAGCAGTGGACTTCGCAGAAACATTATGCAGTGTTTGGAGGATTTTGACATTCCGTTGCTTTTTAACACCACAATTTTTGAGATTGTGGGCAAAGACAGGGTTGAAGGCGTTTTTTATGGCCAAGTTGACCAAAATTTTCAACCGATTGAAAGCACCAGAAAGTTTTTGAAGTGCGATGCGGTTGTGCTGTCAGTTGGGCTGATACCCGAAATGGAACTTTCGCCAAAAGTGGCAAAATCTCGCGTGACAAACGGGGCAATTGTGAATGAGTTCTATCAAACCGAAAAGCCTTGGCTGTTTTCTTGCGGAAACATTTTGCATATTCACGATTTGGTGGACAATGTTGCCTTGGAGGCGGAACAGGCCGGAAAATGCGCAAGTGATTTTGCACAAAACAAACTTCCAACTTCTGCAAAGACGGTTCAAATAAAAGCAGGTGATGGCTTTTCATATGTTTTGCCGACAACTGTTTTTGAAGGGGCTGGGCAAGTTGAAGTGAAGTTTCGGTTGAAAGAAAAAGTTGTCAAGAAAACAATTGTTGCAAAATGTGGAGCGGCGGTTCTTGGCAAAAAATTTGTTTTGGCAGGCATCCCAGGCGAGATGATGAAATTCAGTTTTGAAAAAGGCGGTGCAAGCGGCGAAATTGTTTTGCAGATTGAATAGACGTCATAAAATTTGAAAATTTCAGAATGGCAAAGAATATCAAAAAAAATAAAAAAGGATAAAAAATGGAAGAAAAATTGCAAAAAAATGCGAAAAAAACGCAAAAAATTGAAAAAAACAACAAAAATTTTCAAAAAGAGATGATTTGCATAATGTGTCCAATGGGATGCACGCTTTCCGTTTCCCTCAAAAATGGCGATGTTCAGGTGACGGGAAATGGTTGCAATCGCGGAGTTGTTTTTGCAAAAGAGGAAATCTCTTGTCCAAAACGAACGGTGACCACTTCTGTCAAAACGGTGGATGGGGTCAAATCCTGCAAAACAACCGCTCCAATTCCCAAAAAATTGATTTTTGATTGCGTCAAAGAAATTGAAAAACTTCGGCTTGGCAAAGTGAAGTTTGGAGATGTTGTCATCAAAAATGTTCTTGGCACGGGCGCTGATGTGGTGATAACGGCAAACGATTGAATGCCGAAGCAACGCGTTCAAAATTTCGACAATTTTTGATCTTTGTGGACAGGTTTTCGAAAAAGTTGCTCAAACCTGTCCATTTTGTTTTGATATTTAGAAAAAAAATATTATAATGTGAAAGACTGGGTGAAAGAGTTCTTGATGAAAGAAACTCTTTCGGAACGATTTTAACAGGATGTTTTATGGAAGAAAACGCTGAAAAAATTATTGAAATCAAAGATTTAAAAAAATATTATGGCGATGTCAAGGCTGTTGACGGCATTTCTTTTGATGTGCAAAAGGGCAGTTTGTTTGCTTTTTTGGGTGTGAATGGTGCGGGCAAATCCACAACAATCAACATTCTTTGCTCCATTTTGAAAAAAGATAGTGGGCAAATTCTTGTCAATGGGCTGGATCTTGATAAAGAGCCTGACAAAATCAAGGCGATGATTGGTGTTGTTTTTCAAAACTCCACTTTGGACAAAATTTTGACGGTGAAGGACAATCTAAACATCAGAGCGGGGTTTTATGGGCTGAGGGGTGAGGTTTGGAAGAAACGTCTCAAATTTTTGTGCGACCTTCTTGATTTGAACAGTTTGCTCAAAAAACCTGTCAGAACGCTGAGTGGCGGGCAAAAAAGAAGAGTGGACATTGCCAGAGGGTTGATCAATATGCCGCAAATTTTGATTTTGGACGAGCCTACAACAGGACTTGACCCGCAAACACGCGTCAAAATTTGGAATTTGATTGAAAAACTTCGGGTTTCGCAAAAAATGACTGTGTTCTTGACAACACATTATATGGAAGAGGCAAGCAAGGCGGACAAAGTGGTGATGATTGATGCAGGCAAGATTGTTGCAACAGACACTCCGCACAATCTTAAAGTTGCATATTCAACAGACTATATCAAGGCGTATATGCCAAGAAACAAGGAATTTGAAAGTGTGTTTGACAGAGAGATGTGCTATGAAGGTGACTGCTATTTCATCAAGGTGAAGGACAGCATTGACGCGAAAGAAATCATTGACAAATATTCCAAATATATCACCGATTTTGAGGTGCTTAAAGGGGATATGGATGACGTCTTTTTGAACATCACGGGCAAAAAACTTCAAAACTAAAAGCAAAAAATAGGGATGACTTATGAAAAATTCAATCTTTCTTCCGCTTTGGTCTTTGGTCAAGCGAAACATCAAAATCTATATGCGTGACAAAATGGCAATGTTCTTCTCGGTGCTTGCGCCGGTGATTGTGCTTTTGCTTTATATTTTGTTTTTGGGGAAAATGCAGGTGGATTCCATTGTGATGGATGCCCTGAAAGATACTTCTGTTGACAAAGATGTGATTGTTTCGCTGGCAAACATTATGATAAACAACTGGATGATTTGTGGCGTTTTGAGTGTGTCCTGCATCACAATTGCCTTCAACTCTTGTGCCATTATGGTTCGCGACAGAGAACAGGGCAATGTCAACGATGTTTTGGCTGCTCCAATCAAAAAATGGGTTCTTTATGTCAGCTATGTCATTTCAACTTTTGTCATAACTTTTTGCATTGCGATGATAATTCTTGCAATTTCAATGATATATCTTGCGTGCACGGGCGGACTGATTATGACATTCATTGACTTCATTGCAATCTTGGGCATAACCGTTCTTTCAACGCTGTCCGCTGCTTTTGCTGTGGTTTTAATGCTCAGTTTTGTCAAGACAAGTGCTGCACAATCTGCATTTGGCAGCATTTTCATCACCGTGATCGGCTTTTTGATTGGCGCTTATCTGCCAGTGAGTATGCTGCCCGTTCCAATTCAATATCTCACTTGCTTTGTGCCGGGAACGTATTCAGCGGGCCTATATCGCAACTTTTTCTTACGAGGACCAATACAAAAGATGTTGCAAGTTCTTTCACCGGAATTTGTGCAAACTTTGAAAACAAATTATGCAATTGAGCTTCAAATTTTTGGAGCGCGCATTCCTGCTTGGTGGATGACTTTTGCACTGACGTTGTCAATTGTTTTGTTTGCTGTGCTGATGATAATTTTCTATTCCAACAAAAGAACCAATTTTTTCACAATGGCTCTGAAAAAAAGGAAAAAGAAGTAAAGAGGAAAGCAATGAGCTTTCTTTTTTTCAACAAAAATTGTGATTTTTTCAAAAAAGTGTGGACATTTTCAACAAACTTTGCTATAATATCAACGCAAAACCATTGATTTTGCGCTTCGCTCAAAGAAAACACGGAATAAAGCACATCTTTTTGAGGGCAGGCAAGTTCAATATGCACTCGTAGCTCAGCTGGATAGAGCGTTCGTCTACGGAACGAAAGGTCTTGGGTTCGAATCCCCACGAGTGCACCAAAAAGAGAGAAAACACTGATTGTGCTTTCTTTTTTTATTTTATATTTTGATTTATTAAATCATATTTCTATTTGTTGGGTTTATATAAATTGAAACAAACAAAAATGTGGAAACGAGATGGCATAAAGAATGGCGAATGTGCAGAAAGAAAGAAAAAAAAGACGATGAAAAAGAGTATAAGGTTGCCTTATGTTCTTGTTTTTTCGTTGACAATTTTGTTGGCAAGTGAGGTTGCTTTTTCTTTGTTCTTTTTGTTCCAATCAATCAGCCCGTCAACATTGACAGTCATTGTTGCAAGTTGCTCAAACTGTTTTGATGCAAGAAAGTTTTTGTTCAGTCGGTCACCTGCCGCTTTTGCCATTTTGTTGCCATAGTCCTTTGGCAGTTGCAAATACACAATCTTGTCAAAATCGCTCAGCAGTTTTTTGATTTCTTCAAAACTTGCAGGTGATTGTTGATTGAAACAGCGCTCATACAATTTTTCGTCATCAGCAAGCATTTTGTTTTTGATTTTTCCATATTCTTTGTCCAAAGAGATTGCCATTCCTGCACCCAAATCCAAAATCACTGGCTGTTTCAAAGTTGTGACAACGTGCCTCAAAAGTTCAAACTCAAATTGTTTTTGATAGCAATGCCAGCCAAGTGGACCATGTTTTTGTTCAACCTCTTGGCTTACGGTTTTGTCGAAGCCGTGTTTTGCATAGAAATGCGAAAGTTTTTTCTCGGTGAAACCAAGTTTCATCAAAGTTTCCCACAATTTCAAGGCATCGGCACACTCTCGCTGTTGCCTTCCGTCAATCTGCGAAATGTCCAGGCGCTTTATTTCTGACAAACCAATCAGGTGTCGCAATTTGTCGGTGGGCAAAACAGGCAGACCTGTTGCAGCGGAGAGTTCTTCCGCCAACAAACTTTTCCCTGCACCAACGGAGCCAATCAAAACAATGGAGTTTTTGAAAAAATTTTTCTTCACATCTTCATTTTAGGACTTTTTCCGCCAAAAGTCAAGAGGTGAGTGGGCAAATGTTGTTTGTGGAGGGCTTGAACGCTTTTTTTGTGACGGTGTGCCGAAAAGGGAAATTTTAGATATATTTTTAGACGATGCGACGAAAATTTTGGTGAAAAAATAAATAGAATAAAGAAATTTTTAAAATAGTCCATTGACAAGAGGAAAATTTTGTGATAGACTTTTCTATGAAAAACTTTTGGAGGGACAATATGAAAGCAAAATCAATGATACTTTCAATCTTGGCAGTTGTGTTTTCTGTTTGTGCAGGGTGCATCTTTGCAACGCCAGCTGTTTCTGTGAACACAGCTGTTGAAGGCTCGGAAACTGAAAGCGTTGAAACGGAAGATTTCACTCAAAGCGCGGAATATCTGTCCGATGTGCCTTTTGATGTCTATTTGCCAGAACATTATGTTTATGACGAAAAAGACCCGTCAGTCATCACAGGCTTTTCTGCAAGTGGCAGAGAAATCATCAGAAGCAAGGGCAGGGTCAAAATGGCTTTGCCAAGTGCATCATCAATCAAATCGGTCAAATCTCAGGCATTCCACAATCAATATTGCATTCAATCGCTTTATGTTCCAAACAACATTGTCACAATTGGTTCTCAGGCATTTGAATATGCTGAAAATTTGACAGACATTCAGTGGCAAGAAGGCGGAGAGGGGTTGACACTTTATGGACAAACATTCTGCGAGGTTTCAAGTTTGGAAAGCATTCTTCTTCCTGCAAGGCTGCAAAGCATTGAGGGTGGATGCTTTGCATTTTCTTCCAATCTCAAAAGCATTAAGGTTTCAAAGGCAAACACCAGATACACCAGCCGTGACAGAAGCGGAAACGAGGTGAATGCGGTTATTGATTTGAAGTTTAACGAACTTCTTATTGGTTGTGTGAACACCAAAATTCCAAGCTATATCACGGCTATTGGTGACCAGGCATTTTCTGCTGCACCAATCACGAAACTTGAACTGCCAAATTCAATTCGTCAACTCTATTTTGAAGCGTTCTATGGTCTGGACATCAGAACAGTCAAGTTGCCAGAAAATTTGACCCGCATTGGACAAATGTGTTTCTATTGCTGTCACGACCTTGTCAGTGTGACAATGCCAAATGTGAAAGAGATATATTTTGGGCCAGACATCTTTTTGGATTGTGAAAATCTTGAATGTATCGTTGCCAAAGATGCTGAAACGGCAGCGTATTATCTTGAAAAAGTCAACTCAAACCAATTCCCGTTTGGAATAAGCACGCTGAGTGATTATGCTGACTGTGTGACATATGGCGTCAAACTTAACTTGGAGTTTTTGGATGGCAGCAGTGCATCATATGACAAACTTTTCAAAAAGAGTTTGGATTGGACATTGCTTGAGGATGGCACTTGGGATAAACAAACATTTGCACTGCCAGAGGGTGAGTGGTTTGACCAAAATGGCGATGTGGTTGATTTTGACACATTGACACAAAAATTTCTGGATGGAGAAGTGACCGACGAAATCACACTCTATCAAGATGTTTCGCTCATTTCAGGAACAGGGGCAAATTCGGCGGCATCAAACATTTTCACAAGAACTCCACTTTGGATTGTGCTTGGGATCATCGGAGTTTTGGTTTTGACAATTGTTGTCAGAGTGAATGTTAAGAAACCAGAAGAAATCGAATAAAAATTTGAAAGGTTCAAATAAAACAACAAAAAATATGATAAAAACAACACAAAAAAACAGAGCAAAATTTGCTCTGATTTTTTTCTCGTTTTCACCGCTGAAACGGGATTTTTTTGAATTTGGGGGTTTTTATTTTTCTTCTGTTGTTGTGGTTGTTGTCGTTTCAGTTGTTGTTTGAGTTGTTGTTCCGGCTGCCAATCTTTTCTTTTCAAGGCAGAGGTCAACAATGTAAAGCACTGTTGCAGCAACAAGCAAAACAGCAAGAAGGGTGTTTAAAATGTCGAATTGTGTGATGATGCTGTAGATGACATAAATTGTGATGAGCACATTGAACACAATTGATGCAATGATGACACCTTTCTTTTTTGCATATTTTTCAGGGCTTGCTGTGAAGCCGTTGATTGAGCAAGCGTTCAAAACAAGGGCAACGATGCAGAAAGCCAAAATTGCGATCAACAGGATTGCAGCAAGTCCAAACACAGCACTTGCCTCTGAACTTCCGGATACACTTGCACCAAACAGCAAAAGATAGGCTGCCATTGCAAAAATCACGATGTAGGCTGCGTTCGCGATTGTCCCCAAAATCCCCGCGGTGAGAGTGAGAGGTCGTTTCATAAAAGTTTTCTCCTTTCAAAAAATTTGACGATGTGAACATCGTTCATAACATATTTATATCAAATTGGGAGGGGGTGTTGTCAAATAAATTTGTGGAAAAAAACAGAAAAAACGGCGAATTTTTGAGAAATGATTAAATTTTTTTAATTATTTTGCGCGTTTTACTTGAAAATTGAGAATAAAAATGGTATGATAAGTGAGATAATAAATTATTAAAGCATCGTTGAATTTAAGTTTTTGTTTGAAATAAAAGGATAAAATCACAGATATGTATCATCAAATTTTTCATACGGGAAATGTTATCTTCTATATATGTATGGCAGTGAGCGTTCTTTTGCTCTTGCAAAAAATCATATACCACATCATTGGATTGTTTCCATCAAAAAGGTGTCCTCCGGCAAAGAAAAATCACAAATATGCCATTTTGGTCCCTGCCAGAAACGAAAGTCGGGTGATTGAACAACTTTTGAAGTCCATTGAGGCACAGGACTATGACCACAGTTTGATTGACACCTACATCATTGTGGAAAGCACAACCGACCCAACTTGCCAAATTGCAAAAAAATACGCCAACACTTCTGTGTTTGTCCGTCAGCATTTGGAACTGAAAGGAAAGGGATATGCGCTTAACGAGGTCATTCAACATATTTTCCAATCTGACAAAAAATATGAGGCGTTTTTCATCTGTGACGCCGACAACATCCTGTCAAAAACTTTCATCAGCGAAATGAACCGCTCTTATGACGCAGGTTTTCAGATTGCGCTTGGCTATCGCAACAGCAAAAACTGGAACGATGGCTGGATTGCCAGCGGAAGTGCGCTTACATTTTCAATGTTCAACACTTTCCAAAACAAATGCCGCTCAAAATTCAATCAAAAGGTGATTTTGAGTGGGACAGGCTTCTATGTTGCAAGCGAAATCTTGGAAAAACTTGGCGGCTGGAAATTTTTTGAACTTGTTGAGGATGTCGAACTTTCAATGCACGCCATTCTCACCAACATTAAGTCAACTTATAATGAATATGCAGAATTTTATGACGAGCAGCCAACAAAACTGAAAGCATCGTGGAACCAGCGGCTGAGGTGGGTGAAGGGCTTCACAACCGTTCAGAAAAAATATCACAAACGTCTTGTCAAAGGGTTTTTGTTTGACAAAGAAAACAAACTGACCAAATATGAATATGCGGTCAACATCCTGCCCGTGATTTGCATTTTGGCATCATCAATCATCTATGCAGTGTTCAACCTTGTGCTTGGAATTGTGGGGGCGGCAAATGGCGACCCTATGTGCGCAAAAGTTTTTCAAGCGTTTGCCATCGCAAGTTCGGTCATATATCTGTTTTTTGTGTTCTATGCCGCACTTATGCTTTTTGCAGAAAGAAAACACACAAACATCACCGCATGGAACAGCGTTGTTTGCTGCGTGATGTTTCCAATCTATATGGCGATGTATATTCCACTTTTCTTTGAGTCAATGTTCAAGAAAGAGGTTGAGTGGAAACCAATTGTCCACTCTGTGACGATGATTGACAACGAGCCGGTTGAATTCCGAATTGAAGAAAGTTTGTCGGCACGAGAAAAACAGGATGCGCCTCAGCAAGTTGCAGTTTTGAAAAACGAACAAACAATTTTGCGTCCAGCAAACAATTCAACAGAAGTCAACGAAGATTTGCAAGAAAAAGCACCATAGAACAGGTGTTTTTTTTCATTTTCCTTTTGCATATTTCGATATTTCGACAATTTTGTTTTACAGCAGTTTTGGTCGTTCTCTTCGGCAGTTATTCGCCGATTTTTTCAGTTGTTGCTTTCAAAATACTGTTTGATTTTGTGAGCCAAGCCTTCGTTTATGCCCTTCACAAGCAAAAGTTCTTCAATGCTGGCTTTTTTGATTTCCTCAGTTGTGCCAAAAGCTTGCAGCAAAGCATCAATTTTCACCTTTCCAAGTCCATTGATTTCTTCAAGTTGAGAATGTGTCTGAGATTTTCCGCGAAGTTGTCGGTGGAAAGTGATTGCAAAACGGTGTGCTTCATCGCGAATGCGCTGCAAGACGCGAAGTTCGGCACTGCCAATCCTCAAAATCACAGGAATGTTGCTTTTTGTAGTGAACACCTCTTCAATCCTTTTGGCAAGGGAAATCATCTCAATTTTGTCTGCCATCCCAAACTCTTGCAAAATTTCATAACAAGACGAAAGTTGCCCTTTGCCACCATCAATCACAAGAAGGTCGGGCTTGTCTTTGAAACTCTCTCCATTCTGCGCTTGAAGGCGCGCAAGCCTGCGGGTGAGTGCCTCTTTCAAACTTGCAAAGTCATTGTTCCCCTCAACAGTTTTGATTTTGAATTTGCGATATTGACTTTTTGCCGGTTGCCCATCAATGAAAACCACCATTGATGCCACTTTGTTTGTGCCACTGATGTGCGAAATGTCATAGCACTCCATCCTGTGCGGAAGTGCTTTCAAACCGACCTTCTCTTGCAACTGCTTGATTGCGCCAAGGCCTTGATTATATTCCAATTTTTCTTTCTCAAGATGTTTGTGAAGATGCTCTTCGGCGTTTTCTTTCGCCATTTTCAAAAGCGTCAAATTGACTCCGTGCGGATTTGAAATCACCTTCACATTCTTTCCCAAAAATTGTGCCAAAAGTTCGCCGTCAATGTCGTGCGAAACAATGATTTCATTCGGCACAAGGCAATTGGAATAATATTGACAAATGAAGTTGAACAGCGTTTCGCTTTCTTCAAGTTCGGCATCGTTTTGGACATAGTTTGCAACGCCCAAAATTTTTCCTCCACGCACCACAATGTTTGTCACAACGCCTGAAAGTCCATCCGTGTGAAAAGCAAAAACATCTTTGTTGACATCTTTTGGCAGGTTTGCAACAATCCTGTTTTTCAGTTTTGAAACCATTTTCAGCGCCTCGCGAAGTTCGATTGCGCGCTCAAAATTTTCCAGGTCAACGGCAATCTGCATTTTTTCTTGAAGCACCTTTTCAATTTCATCATCGTTGCCACTCAAAAAACGCACAACCTTCTTGATTTCTTCGGCATATTCCTCTTTGCTGACGCGCGCGGTGCAGGGTGCAAGGCAGAGACCAAGAGAATAGTTCAAACACTCACGCTTTGCCTTTCCGTCAATTTTTTGCGTGCAAGTGCGAACTTTGAAGGCATAGTTGATTGTTTTCAAAATTTCTCGCGGATCAATGCCGGCAAAGTAAGGCCCAAAATAGCGCTCCCCGTCCTTTTTTTTGACCTTTCTGACAACTTCAAGGCGCGGGAAGTCGTCTTTCATATTGATTTTGATGTATGGAAACGCCTTGCCGTCTTTGAGCAGAATGTTGTAAAAAGGTTGATGTTTGTGAATGAGGTTGCTTTCCAGACCAAGCGCATCAAGTTCGCTGACCGCGATGAAATATTCAAAGTCGTCAATATGGTCAACCATAGCCTGCACTTTTGACGGTTTTGGTGACGAGCGAAAATATTGACTGACCCTGTTTTTCAGATTTTTCGCCTTGCCGATGTATATGATTTCGCCATTTTTGTCCTTCATAACATAGACGCCAGGGCGAGTGGTCAAGGTTTTAAGTTTTTGCCGAATTTTTTCATTCATAAACTTATTATAATCCTTTTTCCGCGCAAAAATCAAGCGTGAGAAGCCTCAAAAAAACAACTTTTGGTGCGTAAAAAGTTGATGCGAAAAAATTGGTTTTTGGATTTATTGCTGAAAAGTGCGTGTTTGTGGCATAATTTTTGTCAAAATCAATTCAATTTTTTGTCAGAAAACATCAATTTTGGCGCGAAATTTGTTGCAAAATGTATTTTAATTTGTTAAAATGAAAAAGATAAATTATATATTTTTTCATTCACCGCCATTGTTTGACTTTTTAAATAACAAAAGGAGAGAAGAATGTTTGATTGGATAGGCGATTTCTTTAAAGCCTTGTTTGACTTAATTCCAAAACTTGTTTATTTGTTCTATGCTTCTCTTTCTTGCGTCATTGACGTGCTTCAACTCTTGTTCAGAAAGTTGGCGGGCTTGGATGTTTACTATCTTGATGGCAAAGCCGTTTCTGGCGATTTGGTGACAAATTTCATCGCGGGCATTTTGGGCATTGACTTCACCGGCGGGGCTTATCAGAGTGATAGGCCATATTCCGCACTCACAACAGTGTTTTGGTCATTTGTGCTTTTCGGCATCATCGTGACATTTATTGCCACCTTTGTTGCACTCATCAAAAGCCACTATTCCTATGATGAAAAATCTGCCAAAGGACCGATGCAGTATGTTTATGCTGCCGGCAAGGCGATTGTCAGAATTGTGTCTGTGCCTGTCATCGTTGTTTTGGGGCTGTATCTTTCTCAGGCAGTTTTGCAGGCCCTTGATTTGATGACTTCAACCAACAACAGTTCGGTTGTGGAACTTTTTGGTCAAGACGCTTTGGATGCCTATCTTCAAGAGCCAACATTGACGGCTCGGGGGCAGGCAAACAACTCCACGGTCAAGGGCGAGCGAACATACATATATTATGATATTTTTGGCTTTTCCACACAAATTTCATATGGGACAACCCAGCACCACGACGCGCCAAATGTGGATTTGTTCAAGTTTCAAATGGCTCTTGTGGCATCAACTAACCAAACTTTTTCGGGCTCGATGTTTAAAGTGGCGGCCTATAATGCCAACAGGGCAAGAATATATAATTGGAATGATGCAGAGGAAGATCCTGCAATAAGGC
>CANQNH010000014.1 GCA_947625165.1 uncultured Clostridia bacterium | reverse complement strand
TTGACGTTCCCATTTGACCAACTTGACGAGCGCGCTGTTTCATATGTGCTGAAAACGAGGGTGCAAAACAGTGACGAAATTTTCAAATCAATGGAAGAGGAAAACAGAAAACTTCGTGAAAGGCAGGTCAAAGAGATTTTGGAAGATTTCAAGGAGGGGATGCATGACTGTTAAAGAAATTTTGAAATTGGTTTGTGAATTTGTGGGCGAAAAAGAACTTATGGCAAAACTGCAAGCCGAAGTGTTGTCGGTTGAGCAGCGCGAGCAAGAAAAATTGGATTGTATGGTCAGATGCTTCAACCTTGTCAATCAAGAGATTGCAAGCGACTATCTTCCATTTTTGACGCGCGAAGAGGTGGATGCGCAAGGGCCAATTCTCAACTTTTCCACCTTGAAAAAAACTGTTGTGAACATCTATGAAATCAAAAACAAGTTTGGCGTCAGTTTGAAATTCAAAAACTATCCAAATTTTGTTGAAGTTTCAGGAAAGCCGAAAACTGTGACATACAGTTTTTTGCCTGACGAACTTTCGCTTGATGACGAAGTTGAAAAAAATTGCGGACTGTCAGCGCGGGTCTATGCCTATGGTGTGGCAAGCGAATATTTGCTGATTATGGGCGTTGGAGACGATGCTGAAATCTGGGAAACACGCTTCAAAGACAGCCTTTTTGTGCTCAGCCGAAAGCGAAACGAACACATCTTGCCAAGACGGAGTTGGTTTTGATTTTCTATAAAAACCCGAAAAAACACAGGCGAAGCGAAGAAAAAAACCTTGTTTTTTCGATTTTTGACAATGGTGTTGTTTCGTCAAGAGATGATTCTGTTGCTGGCTCAACTGAGTGCAAAGATTTTTACAACTTTCGTGTTGAGGACGGAGCGTTAAAGACAGGGCTGGGGTTTAAGGACTTTTCTGTTCCATCAAACAAAAACGACCTGGACAACCAACATCCATTCAACTTCGCAACAAAGATTGATGAAATAACGGGCATTTGGGTTGCAAGAGAATTTGATGAGGAAATTGGATATTATTATCACCTCGTTTTCACCGACTCAAAAAACAAACTTTGGCTTGTGCCAATTGTTGATGAATACAACGGTCTGATTTGGCCAAAATCCTTGCTTTTGCAGAGTTTTCCGCTTTCCGAGTGCCCATACCGCATCAACAACAAAGATGCAAGCGCGTTCTTCACAAATGAGGGTATGGTCTATTTTGAAGCCGACACCGAGGCGCTTTATCCCGATGTTCCGCCACTGATTTCGTGCGTTGTTCACTATGACAACTTTTTTGGCATCACAAACACAAACCGCAACACACTTATTTACACAAAAAATCTAAACCTGAAAGATTGGTCGTCAGGTGAGAATTCGACCATCGAATTTTTGGACAACAGGGGCTCTTTTTGCAAACTTGTTGCCTTCAATGATTATGTATATTTATTCAGAGAATATGGCATAACGAAAATTTCACTTTACACATCCAGAGATGATTTTGCTTTCACTCATCTATACACTTCAACATCCAAAATTTTTGAAAATTCCGTTTGCGTTTGCGGAGAAAATGTTTTCTTTTTGACGCGCGAGGGGCTTTACACTTTCAACGGAAATTCTGTTGACAAAGTTGCTGAAAAATTTGACAAATATTTCCAAAAATTTGACAACCGCAACTGCTCAGCCACCTGCCTGAATGGGAAATACTACATCGCCACAAAATGCGATTTTGATGATGGCGTTTTGGTTGGTTGCGAGGACGGAGAGTTTGTCAATAATGCTCTTTTTGAAATCGACATCTTGACTTTTGATGTCAACATCTATCGCGGCGTTGACATTCGAAAAGTGTTGACAATCGACAATCCTTATATGAGCAAACTTTGCGCTTGCTTCAACTTTGAAAACAAGCAAAGAGTGGGCGAATTGGTGTTTTCTGGACAGACCTTTGAAAAAGCAAACAAAAAATGTTGGAAGTCGTTTTCGACAGACCTGGGCTTTCAAGCGAAGAAGAAAAAAATCAAAAAAATATCACTTTTTTCGCGTGGAAAAGTTGAGGTTGAAATCAAAAGCGACCTTGAAACAAAAAGTTTTTCCTTTGAGGGAAAACCGTTTGAACAATCGCTGCCTGTCAGTGTTTTGGGGAACATTTTTGAGTTTTCTTTCAAGACAGATGATGCAATTTGTGATGTCAAAAAGCCGATGGTGACATTTGATGTTGTGAAATGAACGAGCAAAAAAAGTTTTTCCACAGGCGAAAAATTTGTTCGTTTTCGCAGCAGGGAGATTTTGAAACAATGAAAATTTTGTTTCCGAAAAAGGAGAAAAATGGACATTTGGAATGACATCATAAGCATCATTGTCAGCAACGGCGTTTTTGCAATTTTGTTTGTTTGGCTGTTTTGCTATCAACTCAAAGACAGTTCCAAAAGAGAGGAAAAATATCAGCAAACGATTGAGCAACTGACAACGCATCTTCAAATTTTGGAAGATGTGAAAGACGACCTTTCTGAAATCAAAGAATTTTTGAAAGGGGATGACGAGGAATGAAAAATTTTTTCAAAAAATTCAAAACATATGGTTTTTGGGTCAGCCTTTCAGCCGGCATCATTGTGCTTTTGAATGCACTTGGGCGGGCGTTTGGCTTTGAAATTGAAAATCAGGTTGTTGAAGATGTGATTATGTCTGTTGCAAGTCTTTTGGTGATTTTGGGAGTTGTGTCAATGGGAGGAAAAGACCAAAAGCAAAACAGCGAGGAAAATCCTGAAAACGATGGCACTTTTTCTGAAAATTTTGACGAAGAAGAGATTGAAAATTTGACGGAAAATGAAGAGGAGAAAAAAGAGAATTTGAACAAAAAACAGGATGATGAAAATGAAATCCAAAGTGAAAAAAGTGGTGAACAGCCACAAAATAAAAATGAATAAATATGTTTTATCATGAATAATTATGCAATCTCAAAAATTCAAAAAGCCGTGGGAAAATTTTTCTTGCGGCTTTTTTTGTTGGAATAAATTTTTGAAACAATCAAAATCATTTTGGAAAGACAAGACTTTGTGCTAAAATGAATGTATGGAAAAATTTGTTATTATTGACGGAAACAGTTTGGCAAATCGTGCGTTTTATGCGATGCCATATCTTTCCAATCACAACAAGCAGGCTTCGGGGGCAGTTTTTGGGTTTGCAAATCTTCTTGTGAAGCTTGTCACAGAGCAGCAGCCAGATTTTTTGGCAGTGGCGTTTGACCACGCAAGAAAAACTTTTCGAAATGACATCTTTGCGGACTATAAGGCCAAGCGAAAGGAAACTCCGCCAGACCTTGTTGCGCAATTTCCTGTCATCAAAGATATGCTCAAAAAAATGGGCATCAAGGTTTTTGAAATTGCCGGCATTGAAGCAGATGACATCATTGGAACTCTTGCAAAGCACTCTGACGCGCAAAACATTTTGGTGTCCGGTGACCGCGACCTTTTGCAACTTATTGATGACCACACGGAAGTTTGGTTGACCAAAAAGGGTGTGACGGACATTGAAAGATTTGACGAAAAGGCGCTGATTGAAAAATTTGGACTTGCGCCTTCGGGCATCATTGAACTGAAAAGCCTTATGGGTGACACAAGCGACAACATTCCTGGTGTGCTTGGTGTTGGCGAAAAAACTGCACTCTCGCTGCTGGGGGATTATAAAACATTGGACGGAGTTTTTGAGAATTTGGACAAAATTTCTGGAAAACTCAACGAAAAATTGGCCGCTGGGCGTGAAAGTGCCTATATGTCCAAAACTTTGGCAACAATCAAAACCGATTGTGACTTTGACTGCGCAAAAGAGGCGTGCAAATATGACTTCCCTTTTTCGCAAGAAGTGCGAGACTTTTTTGAGGAGTGGGATTTTCGCTCGCTGGTTGGAAGGAAAGAAATCTTTGGCGAGGGCGTCAGAAACAAACTTGCGCAAGTGAAACGCACTTGCATCTCAACTGTTGAAGATGTTGATGCCTTGGCAAAGTCCGTGAAAAACTTTTTCTGCTATGACCTTGCCCAAATGGAGTTTGCTGTTTCGGGAGATGAGGTTTTTTATGTTCAAAAAGAGGTTGACTTTTTCACCACTCCGCTTGAACTTGATGCTGTTCTTTGTCGGCTGAAAGGTGTTTTTGAAAATCCAAACATTGTCAAAATCACCAATTCTGCAAAAAATGATATGAAAATTTTGTGGGCGCTTGGCATCAAACTTGACAATTTTTTTGATGTGGAGATTGCAAGATATGTTTTGTTTGCAGGGCTTGTCAAACAGCCGCTGGCAAAACCATTTGAATTCATCTCTTTGAAGAGTGAACTTGAAAAGAAAATGAAAGAAGATGGCGTTTTTGAAATCTATCAAAACATTGAAATTCCACTTGTGCGCGTGCTTGCAGATATGGAAAATCAGGGCTTCAAGATTGATGAGCCTGTTTTGGACGAACTTGCAGAAAAATACAACGCAGAACTTGACGACCTGACCGCAAAAATCTATGATTTGGCGGGTGAGCAGTTCAACATAAACTCGCCAAAGCAGGTGGCATATATTCTGTTTGAAAAACTCAAACTCAAAAGTTTTAACAACAAAAAACAATCCACAAGTTTTGCTGTTTTGGACGATATTCGTTGGCAAAATGACATTGTTGAACTCATCATTTCGCACCGAAAAGTCAGCAAGATTGTCAGCACATATGTGAATGTTTACAAAAAAATTTGCCAAACCAGTGGCAACGTTGTTCACACAACACTCAACCAAACCTTGACTTCAACGGGGCGGCTGTCAAGCAGCGAGCCAAATATGCAAAACATCCCAACGCGTGATGAAGAGGGCAGAAACCTTCGCAAAATTTTCGTCTCAAAATATGAGGGCGGAAAAATCATTTCGGCGGACTATAACCAAATCGAACTTCGTCTTTTGGCAAACCTTGCAAACGAAACAAGTATGATTGATGCGTATAGGCACGGGATTGACATTCACACCAAAACGGCAAGTGAGATTTTTGGCGTTCCTGTTGAAATGGTCACCCGAGAGCAAAGGCGAGATGCCAAAGCGGTCAATTTTGGCATCATATATGGCATCAGCGATTTTGGACTTTCGCAAAACATCAAAACTTCGCGAAACAAGGCGAAAAAATATATCGACAGTTATTTTGAACGATATCCACTCATCAAAACTTTTATGGACAAAAATGTGAATTTTGCCAAAGAAAATGGGTTTGTCAGGTCGTATTTTGGAAGAATACGCCACATTCCTGAAATGAATTCTGGGAACTATCAAGTCCGCAAGTTTGGCGAGCGTGTTGCGATGAATATGCCTTTGCAAGGAACAGCAAGCGATGTGATTAAGAAAGCGATGATTGAGGTGTTTGCAAAACTTGAAAAAGAGAATATGCAAAGCCACATCATTCTGCAAATTCATGATGAGCTTATTGTTGACAGCCCTGCAAACGAGGTGGAAAAAGTCAAACAAATCTTGAAAGACACAATGGAAACAGTGTGTGATTTCTCGCTGCCGCTGGTGGTTTCTGTTTCGGACGGAAGCAACTTGTTTGAGTGTAAGTAAGAGCGTTGGTAAAGAAAATTTGCGTTTGATTTTGAACTTCGGTGTGTTTTCTGGTGGATTGCATCGGTTTTGTTTGGAACTTGGGTGATGATGTTTGATGCAAACCAGAGTGCAAAGCGGAAAAGCAAAGATTTTGAAAAATGAAATATGGGAAAAGGAATGAAAATAGGAAAAAATATGATTGAAAAACCTGTTCAATTTGGCAAAAACTATGTCAAATTCGACCAAAATGGCAAGGTGGAATATGCATTTGTTGTGGATGGCGGAGTTGTTAAGCGACTTGTTCTGCGTGATAAAACCGAAGTGAGAGATTTTGTTTTGCCAGAATTCTGGGCGACAAAAGAAATTTCAAATGCTCAGGAGAGTTTGTGTTCAGAAAAGGTCAACGATAAACAAGAACAACCTTGTCAATTGGGAGAAATTTTCAAAGTTCTCAACGGGCAAATAAGAATAGCCTCAAATTGCTTTTCTGGATTAAAAAATGTTCAACTGCGTTTCAGCGGCGATGCTCCAATCAAATTTGAATGCGGTGTTTTCGACAAGCGAGCTGACGTCAAATTTGTCTTGCCAGTCGATATGGCACTTTTTATCGTCAAAAAATTGATTGGAACGGGAATGGGGTTTTCAAATTTCAGTGTTGCTTCCGCACTTGACTTCGAACAAGACCAATTTCTTCTTGTTGCAGACAAACGATTGGAAAATGTTAAAACTGCTGCATTTTCTTATGTGGGCGAAGAATGTTATCAAATTCAACCTTTTGAAAAATCATCGGCAAAACTTGACTTTGATTTGTCCGTTTGCCACAAAAGTGACCTTAACGCCAAAAAAGAACAAAAAATTTTGACATAATCACAAAAAATCCATTTTTTTTCGTTTTTTGTTTGACTATTTTCTTGCAATTAGATAAAATAATTAAGGTGAGAGATGCAAAACACAAGAATTATGGGGCTTGACTATGGCAAGGCAAGAATTGGTGTGGCTTTTTCCGATTTGTCCGCAACAATTTCCACTGCCGACCATATATACAAGGCTCAGTCGCAGGAAAAAGACCTTTCTTACTTTTCCAATCTTGTCAAAGACAGGGGCGTTTCTTTGGTTGTGCTGGGGCTGCCGCTAAATGCAGACGGCACGGAAAGCGAAATGTCCGCTCTTGTTCGCGAGTTTGGAGCAAAATTGTCGGCCGCCGCGGGAGTGGATGTCGCGTTTCAGGATGAGAGATACACATCCTTTGAGGCGGAAGAACTTCTCAAAGAGGCTCACATCAAGTGGGAAAAAAGGAAAGAACTTTTGGACAAAATCTCTGCACAAATCATCTTGCAAAACTATATGGACGAGCATCTAAAAAAGTAAAGGAGAAAAATATGGATAAGAAAAAAGTTGAAAAAATTCAGGAAGCCGCAAAGAAGGCAGAAGAACAACCTCTTGACATCATTGATGTGCTTTTGGACGAGAACAACAGAGAGCCAATCACTCTTGTTGACGGAAAAGGCAAAAAATTGTCGTTCGAGCAAATCGCTGTCATTCCACACAATGACAAACTTTATTGTGTTTTGAAGCCAATTGACAAAATTGAAAATGTTCAAGACGATGAGGCGATTGTTTTCTTTGTTCACGAAGAAGCAGGAAAAGCACCTGTTCTTATGGTTGAAACAGATGAAAAGGTTGCAATGGATGTTTTTGATGAATATTACAATCTTCTTGATGAAGAAGAAGCCAAAAACAAAAAGGACAAACCAAGCAAGAAGTGATTGAGCTTTTCTTTTCGAGTGTTTTTGTTCAACAACTTTGTTTGCTTTGACAAACACAAACAAATGGTCTTTTTGTGCCATTTGTTTTTTTTATTTCACTTATCCTCACATTTTTTTATTTTCCGCTTATTTAAATATTGTTATCTTTTATTTTCTGTTGAGGTTTTGATGTGTTTTTATATCAAAAAAGTTGGTTTGCAAAAGAATAATTTTGAAGTTTCTTTGACACAATAGTAATACAAGGTTCTAAAAACGCCTTGAATTTAAGGGAGGGAAACTATGTTCGGTAGAAAAAAGAACGCAAGCAACAAGGCTTCATCAAAAATGGAAGCGAGTGCAGAAACAACTTCTTCAAAAGCAGCAAAGTCAAGCGCGAACGCAAAGACATCTGCAAAGGGTGGTTGCTGCGGAAAGAAATCTTCATCCGCAAAGGCTTGCAAATAGTTTTGGGAGCCCCTAAAAACAAGAAACTCGCGAATTTTTCCTCGTGAGTTTTTTGTTGTTTGTTTTTTTTCTTCACCTTTCAAGTTTCGCCAAAAAATTGTCCCATTCTTTTGGGAAAGGAACTTCCAAACAGACCTCTTTTTTTGTCCGAAAGTGTGTGAATGAAATTGCCTTCAAAATCAGCATTGTGTGGCTCGCGGAAAGCGAAACGGGGGTGTTGGCATAAATTTTGTCGCCAAGAAGAGCGTGCCCAATGGATGAAAGATGAACGCGTATTTGATGTGTTCTGCCTGTTTCAAGTGTCAGTTTGACAAGGCAAAAAGGTGTTGAAGGTGTGCTTTGTGAATTTTGCAAGTCATTTTTTCGTGCTGCATTTTGCTGCGATTGGTTCTGTGGAGAAAAATTGGAGATGACTTGCAAATGTGTGATTGCATTTTTGCCTTGAGGTGAGACAATGCGTTTCATTTCGTTTATGCCGTTGTTGTTTATTGTTAGGATTGGAGCATTGATGGTTATGTTTTCATAAATATTACCGCTTGCAAGAGCAAAATATTCTTTGCAAATCTTATTGTCATTTGACGGGCTTTGGTTGTCCGCTTTTTGCTCATTTGCAAGTGCGTTGTATGCCAAAACATTCTTTGCCACAATCACAATTCCTGCGGTGTCTTTGTCAAGACGATTGAGAATTCTCAGGACAAACGAGCGGTCTTTTTGCAGCATATATTTGCAAATTTGTCCGCCTAAATTCATCGAAAAATGAGAGCGTGTTGGGGTTGATGCAAGGTTGTGCGGCTTGTTGACAATGAGATAGTCGTCATCTTCAAACAAAATGTCCAATTCGCCATCACATAGGTTGGTTTGAGTTGGGGTTTGAGCGCTTAAAAGGATTTGAAGCGTGTCACCATTTTTGAGTTTTGATCGTGTTGTGGCATCTTCGCCATTGATTTTGATTGCACCTTTAATTTTTCGCAGGTTTGTGATGTGATGTTCGCTTATGTTCTGCTCTTTCAACAAATAATAGACAGTTGCCTGCTTCAAGATTGAAACATCACCAATTTCAAAAGTTTCTAAGTGTTCTATTTCAGGTGTTTGACTGGCAACAAAACAAGATTTTGAGCAGTTTTTTTCGCTCAAATTTTGCTGTAAAACGCTTTTATAATTGTTTTTGGCTTTTTTGGCAACATCATCTATAATATTATCCATCGCAAAAATAATATCACAAATAAAAAAGTTTGTAAAATTGATTGACACAAATTTTTTTGTGTGGTAAAATCTCTCCTATAAAAGACGATGACGGAAGAGCAGTAGTTTTCTGTTGATTTCACACAGAGAGTTTGGGGTGCTGGAAACCAGATTGAAATCTGAAAATGAATTCACTTCCAACAGTTGCAACTTTGAATGGTGCGCTGCAACGCACTTGCGTAGGGGTTGACGTGACACTGCGTGAAGGTGAGAATGAGGTGCTTGCTTTGAAGAGGGCGGGCATAAAGTTAGGTGGTATCACGATTTTGAAAGTCGTCCTAATGTGTTGGGCGGCTTTTTTGTTTTGTGAACGCCATTGGCAAAAGGAGTGTGTATGAAAAAACAACTTGAAGAAATTTTGAAAAATGGGCTTGCTCAGATTGAGGTGGCAGCCGATTTGAAACAACTTGACGATGTTCGTCTTAAATTTCTTGGCAAAACAGGTGAGTTGACAACCATTTTGCGTGGGATGAAGGATGTTCCAGCAGAGGAACGCCGTGAAGTTGGAACGCTTGCAAACTCAGTTCGAGAACAAATTGAGGCTGCATTGTCGCAGAAACTTGCCGACCTTGAAAATGAAAAACTCCGTCTTGATATGGAGAAAGAGAAGGTTGACATAACTGAGCCAAGCACGGGCACAAAGCGTGGTGCACTTCATCCTTTGACGCGTTTCAACAACAAATTTATGGAATTGTGCGTGGAAATGGGCTTCACGGTCATCCAAACGCCTGAAATTGAAACGGATTATTATAATTTCGAGGCACTGAATGTTCCAAAAAATCACCCATCGCGCGATATGCAGGACAGCCTTTATATCACCGACACCATTTTGATGAGAACGCACACTTCTCCAGCGCAAGTTCATGCGATGGAAACGTTGAAACCTCCTTTCAAGATTGTTTGTCCGGGCAGGGTGTATCGAAACGATGACGACAGTTCGCACTCGCCAATATTCAATCAATTTGAGGCGCTTGTTATTGATGAAAATGTCAGTTTGAAAGACTTCATGATTATGGTTCGCGAAATGGCAGAAAGGCTTTATGGCAAAGATGTGAAAATGAGAGTTAGGCCGGCTTTCTTCCCGTTCACAGAGCCTTCCATTGAAATTGATGCAACTTGTCAAATGTGTCATGGCAAGGGGTGTTCGCTTTGCAAGGGCACAGGCTTTTCAGAATTTTTTGGTGGCGGAATTGTCAATCCAAAAATTTTGGAGATGAGTGGAATTGACAGCAAAAAATATTCTGGTTTTGCGTTTGGGCCTGGCATTGACAGGAGTGTGATGATAACAAACAAAATTCCAAACATCAAATATCTGTTCAGAAATGATATGCGATTTTTGAAACAGATGCGATAAAGTTTGCATAATACACAATATCATGTGTGGTATGCAACATAATACACAACATACTGTTGTTTTATGTAGTGGCTGAACAAAAAAAGAAAGAACGTAAAAAGAAATAAAGAAACAAAAAATGAATTATGAGAAATAAAAAATATGTGATGGGAGTTTGAAAATATGAAAATTTCTTACAAATGGCTGAATGATTTTGTTGATGTTGCAGACATCTCTCCAAAAGAGATTGCGGACAAATTGACTGCATCTGGCTTTGAAGTGGAGGATATGCAGCGTCTTGATGAGCATTTGCACGATGTTTATGTTGGCAGAATTGACAAAATTGAAAAGCATCCAGAGGCGGACAGGCTTGTTGTCTGCAAAGTTGATGTGGGTTTCAAAAAAGTTCAGATTGTCACCTCGGCAACAAATGTCTTTGAGGGGGCGCTTGTTCCGGTTTCACTTGAGGGTGCTGACCTTGCAAACGGTGTTAAAATCAAGCCGACTGTTTTCCGTGGGGTTGAAAGTGACGGAATGTTCTGCTCTGGACAGGAGTTGGGCATTGATGAGAATTACTTTGAAGGTGCTGGCATTGACGGCATTCTTATTCTTCCAAAAGACCTCGTTCCTGGAACAAAAATTGCTGATGCTTTGTGTCTTGATGATGTCGTTTTTGACATCAATGTCACTCCAAATCGTCCTGACTGCAACAGCGTTGTGGGAATTGCGAGAGAGGTTTGTGCGATTTTTGGCAAAAAATTCAAGGAATGCGATTTGACCTATAAAACTGTTGGGGAAAATGTCAACAACTATGTCAGCGTTAAAGTTGAAACACCAAATTGCCCACGATATCTTGCCGCCTATGTCAAAAACATCAAACTTGAACGCTCTCCACTTTGGCTTCGAAGCCGACTTTTTGCGTCTGGAATTAAGCCTATCAACACGATGGTTGACATCACAAACTATGTGCTTGTTGAACAGGGTCAGCCTATGCACGCGTTTGACTATAAGTTTCTTGACGGGCACAAAATTGATGTTCGTCAGGCAAAAGCAAACGAAAAAATTGCTGTGCTAAATGGACAAACTTACAATCTTGATGAGAATGTTATGGTGATTGCTGACGCATCAAAACCGGTTGTTATTGCAGGTGTGATTGGTGGTGTCAATTCGTGCATCAGTGAAAGCACAACCGAAACCGTTTTTGAATGTGCAGTTTTTGATGTGCGTTTGACCGCGCGTAAGTTTGGTCTGAGAACGGACAGCTCGGCTGTTTATGAAAAAGGCGTGAACATCAACAATCCAACAACTGCGATGAGAAGGGCGCTTCACTTGGTTTGCCAACTTGGTTGTGGCGAGATTGTTGATGGCATCATTGATGTTTGCTCGAAAAAACTTGGTGACAGAAAAAAACTCGTGCTTTCTTATTCAAAAGTTTTGAAAATTTTGGGGGTTGACATTCCAAAAAACAAAGTTGTTGAAATCTTGACCAACCTTGGAATTTCAACGCAACTTGTGGGCGACGTGCTGACTTGTGAGCCTCCAATTTTGCGTGAGGATCTTGAAAATGAAAACGACATAGCTGAGGAAATCATCAGGATTTTTGGCTATGATGTTTATAATGACGCTCAGGGGGTTGTTTTTGAAAATTGTGCAAAAACCATCGGGCAATTTCATCCGCGACTTGTTTTGGAAAACAATCTCAAAAACATCCTTGTTGACGAGGGCTTTTTTGAAACGCTGAACTATTCTCTCTATTCGTCCACTGCTTGCGACAAACTGTTGCTTTCGCAAGATGATGAAAGAAGAAAGGTGATTGCGATTGCAAACCCAATCAGTGAAGATTTGTCAACCGCACGCACGCTTATGGCACACGCACTTTTGCTTGACATATCTTTCAACCTTTCTGTCGGAAACAAAGAGATGAGGCTTTTTGAAGTTGGCAAAACCTATCAGCCAAAGTCGTTGCCGCTGAATGAATTGCCTGTGGAAAACAGCCGCTTGTCTTTTGCGGTTTGTGAAAGCGGATGGGATTTCTTCCGCTTTAAAGGTGTGGTTGAAAATCTTCTTTTGAATTTTCCGATTGAATATCACTTACAGCGAAGTGGGCAAACCTATCTTCACAGTGGTGTGAGTGCAGACATTGTGACGACAGATGGCAGGGTGATTGGATGGTTTGGGAAGTTGCACAAAACTGTGCTTAAAAACTATGCAATCACGCAAGATGTTTTCTATGGAGAACTTGATGTCGATTTTCTCGCATCACTTCCAGAAAAGCAGTATGCAACTAAAGAAATTTCAAAATATCCATCTGTGGAGAGAGATATTGCGGTTGTTGTTGATGAAAATGTCACAAATGAGCAGTTGCTTTCCGCGATAAAGTCCGCTTGTGGAAAGAACTTTTTGGGAACTCAACTTTTTGATGTCTATCGCAGTGATGTGTTGGGTGCTGGCAAAAGGAGTATGGCATACAAAATCACGCTTGGCAGTGATGAAAAAACCTTGACGGGTGACGAGGTTGCCGCAGTGATAAAGAAAGTGCTGAAAGGCCTTGAATTTCGATTTGGTGCAAAATTGCGTGAGGTTTGATTTTGCTGTTTGACCGCGCATATTGTGGTGGTATGCAAGATTATTGGGTGCATAATACACAATATATCGATTTGATTTTTTCAAAGAATTGCGCTTTTTGATTGAGAAGAGAGGGAAGTTTTGAAATGATTTATCTTGACAATGCAAGCACAACAAAGATGTTTGATGAGTGTGTGGAAGTTCACAAAGAATTTTCTTGCACAAGTTTTTTCAATCCATCTGCCTTGTCGGAGAACTCACTTCGTCTTTCAAAACAAATCTTGGACACGGAGAAATATTTTTTGTCGCGACTTGGTGCTGACGAAGGGAATGTGCTTTTCACGGGTTGTGCAACAGAAAGCAACAATTTGGCAATCAAAGGCAGTGTTCGTTCAGGAAATTGGGAATATGTGTTTTCTGTTGGTGAGCATCCGTCAGTTTTCAATGTTGCCAAAAAAATGGCGTTGGACGGTTTGAAGGTTCATTTTGTTCCTCTTCAAAAAAATGGGCAGGTGGATTTGAACCAACTTGAAAAGGTGCTAAACGAGCGCACCCGGCTTGTCAGCATTATGCAGGTCAGCAACGAAACCGGCGCGATAAACGACCTCAAAAAAATTTTCTCCTTGAAAAAGCGTTTGTGTCCAAATGCTGTTTTTCACGTTGACGGTGTGCAAGGCTTTATGAAAATTCCGTTTGCGCTGAGAGATACGGCGGTTGACCTCTATTCTTTCAGTGGACACAAATTTCACGCGCCGAAAGGGATTGCTGGGCTTTATGTCAAAAACAAAAACGCCCTCAAAGAGTTGTTTGAAGGCGGTGGGCAACAATACCTGCTGCGTTCTGGCACGGAAAATGTTTCTGGAATAATGCAGATGCGAAAGGCTGTTGAACTTATTGACGAAAAGAAAAATTTTCAGCGCACGCAGGAAATCAAAAACCTCTTCAACAAAACGCTGCTTTCTTGCGGAGAGGTTGGTTTCTTTGGCGGCGATTTTCAAACTGACAGTGGGCGCGGCATCTTGATAAACGATTTTGGCGGGTCGCCATACATTGAAACACTGCATTTTCAGGGTGTGAAGGGCGAAACGATGCTGCACGCTCTTGATGCTGAGGGCGTTGTTGTTGGTCTTGGCAGCGCTTGTTCGTCAAAAAAGGCGGGCAATCGTGTTTTGGAAGAAATTGGCTTGGACAAAGAGAGTGTTGTTTCAAGTGTTCGCATCAGTTTCAATGCCTATATGACCGATGACGAAATTCAGACTGCTGCAAGAATTATTGCGAAAACATATGCGGATTTGTGGAAAAGGATGAGATGAAGTTATGAAAAGAAAAGTGCTTCTTTTGAAATTCGGCGAACTTTTTTTGAAGGGGCGAAACCGCCACGAGTTTATCAATCTTCTCAAAAAAAACATATCAAAAAAGTTGCAAGAATTTGACTTTCGTTTGAGCGAAACGCAGGGGCGTTTGATTGTTTCGGATTTCGATGAGGCAAACGAAAGCGCTATGATTTCAAAATTGCAACAGGTGTTTGGGCTTATTGCTATTGCAAGTGCAACGGAGTTTGAAACAAGTCTTGAAAACATTGAGAAAATGGTTTTGGAACTTGACTTTGACGATGTGAAAAGTTTTAAGGTTGAAACCAAGAGGGCGGACAAGAATTTTCCGATGACATCAATGGAACTTGACAAACATTTGGGTGCGGTTGTGCTTGAAAAATTTTCGCATTTGCGCGTTGACCTCTATCATCCAGAAAAGTTGGTTGTTGTTGAACTTCGGACAAATGGCAACACATATATATATGATAGGTTGATTGACTGTGCGGGCGGATTGCCGCTTGGCAGTGCTGGAAAGGGTCTTTTGCTTTTGTCCGGCGGGATTGACAGTCCTGTTGCGGCCTACTTGATTGCAAAGCGCGGACTTGAAATTGAGGCTGTTCATTTTCATTCATATCCATACACAAGTTTGCAGGCGAAAGAAAAAGTGCTTCAACTTGCGAAAGAGATTTCTGCATATGTTGGAAAAATCCGCTTGCACATTGTTTCGTTCACAGAAATTCAGGAAGAAATCCACCGAAATTGTGATGCGGAATATATGATAACGATTATGCGAAGGATTATGATGCGGATTGCGCAAAGGCTTGCTGTGGCAAATGATTGCGGGGCGATTGTGACAGGCGAAAGTCTTGGGCAAGTTGCAAGTCAGACGATGCAAAGTTTGAATGTCACAAACTCTGTTGTTTCTTTGCCGGTTTTCAGGCCGGTGCTTGCATTTGACAAGGAAGAGATTATGGCTGTTGCAAGAAAGATTGGCACTTATGAAACCTCCATTTTGCCATACGAGGATTGTTGCACGGTTTTCCTGCCAAAAAATCCTGTCATCAAACCAACAATCAAACGAGCCGAATTTTTGGAAGAAAAACTTGACATCGAACTTTTGGTTGGACGGGCGCTTAACAATGAAGAGATTGTTGAAATTGACGAGTTTTGATTTTTAGAGAAGTTTTGGATTTTGTTTGGGGAGGAGTGGACATATCTTTTTGATATGTCTTTTTTTGTTGTTTTGGTTTGTGCTGCCTGATTGTTTTTTTTGTTTGAGTATTTGCTTTCTTGTTTAAGCTTTTTTTATTTTTATTTAAAGTTTTCTTTGTGAGTTTTGTTGTTCAACATTTTTGGGCTGTCTTTTTTTATTGTGAATTATGTTCAAATTTTTGATGTGTCTTGCGGGGTTGTGGGTGAGTGCAAACTTTTGGGTTGGTGGGCGACATCTTGGCAGGTGAAATTTGAAAAATGTATATCGGTTTATATTTATAAATTCGGTTTTTATAATTTTGCAAAAAACCAAATTTTTATGAAAATTTTATGAATATTTATACAAAAATCGCTTGCATTTTTATAAATTTTGTTGTATAATTATCAAAATTGCGTGAATAAACATAAATTTATATTTATGCAAAAATCGCTAGACGCCCGTATTTTAGGGCAGTGTGGCGTTTTAAGGAGAATGAAAATGGCAAGAAGTTCAAGACAATCAAAAATTTTGGAACTTATCTCAACAAAGGAAATCGAAACTCAAGAAGAACTTGCACGAGAACTCAAAAATGCAAATTTTGAGATTACGCAAGCAACAATATCGCGCGATATCAAAGAACTTGGCTTGACCAAAATCCTCTCAACAAGCGGAAAATATAAATACGCAATCCTTGGAAATGACCACCAACAAGTTGTTTCAAACAAATACATAAGCATCTTCCGTGAGTGCGTCATCTCCGTTAAACCCGCCCTTAACCTTGCTGTTGTGCGAACAATCAAAGGTATGGCCTCCGGTGTGTGCTCGTTTATCGACAAACTCAACCTCAACGAACTTCTTGGCGCAACCTACGGCGATGACACCGTTATGCTGGCTTTCCCAACAACAACTCTTGCAAGCGAGGCTGTGGCAACGCTGACACAAATGATGATGTGACGCCGCCTCTTTGCTTTCAAATTGTTTTCAAACTTAATTCTTTTCAAAAAGCAAACAAGTCTTGTTTTGAACATTTGATTGTTTGCTTTTTTTCTTGCCTATTTTCTTTAAAAGTTGTATAATGAAACTGATTTGTGAGCAGTGAGGAACAAATGATAACTTCTTTGACCCTTTCAAATTTTGCGCTTTTCAAAAAACAAACCATTGAATTTTCGGGCGGATTTAATTGCCTGCTTGGACAATCGGGTGCGGGAAAAAGCATCATCATTGACGCTTTGTCTTTCTTGTTGGGGGCAAAATCAGACAAGACGTTCATAAGAACGGGCGAAAAAACAATGCGAGTTGAAGGGGTTTTTGAAGGAATTTCAAGCGAGTGCAAAGACCTTTTGACCGATTGGGAAATTGATTGTGATGATGAGATTGTGATTTCGCGCACGCTTTCGGATGATGGAAAATCGTCGTTGAAGGTGAATGGCTTTTCTGTCACCGCCAAAATGTTGCAGATGTTGACTTTGAAAATGGCTGATTTTTGTGGGCAGCACGACAGTGTGGGGTTGCTTAATGTTGCAAATCACCTTTCGTTGCTTGACAAGTTTGCTGGAAAAGAGGTTGAACAACAGAAATCAAAAGTTGCCTCGTTGTTTGAAATGTTGAAAAAGGTGAGAGCTGAGATTTCTTCACTTGGTGGCAGTGATGCGGAGAGAGCGCGACAAAAAGACCTCTTGAAATTCCAAATTGACGAAATTGAGAATGCTCATCTTGAACTTTCTGAGGAAGAAACCTTGAAAGAGCGTTTTGATTTCATTTCTTCGTCAGAAAAGATTTTTGAAAGTGTGGGCGAGGCGCTTGAAAAGCTGACAAATCAGCGCGAAAATGTCACATCAAACCTTTATGAAGCCAAAAACATCCTTTCGGGGCTTTCGAAATTTCACGATATTGACGAGTGCCGTGAAAGGTTGGAAAATGCCTACTATGAAATCAAAGATGTTGCCGATGTGTTGGAAACAATCAAACAAAACACCGATTTTGACCCGCGAGAACTTGAACGCATTGATGCAAGACTGGATTTGATTAAGGGGCTTTCGAAGAAATATGGCCGCACGATTGAGGACATTCTTGCTTTTCAGGAAGATTGCCAAAAGCGGCTTGATGACTTGGAAAAAAGTGAAGAAACTTTGTCAAAGTTGCAAGTGGAAGAAGATAAGGTTTCAAAAGAACTTGCACTTGAATGTGAAAATTTGACAAATTTGAGGAAGAAATATGCTGTTGATTTTTCGGAGAAAATTATGCAGCAACTTGCCGACCTTGAAATGAAAGGCACAAAGTTTGTTGTCGAATTTTCTGCGGCAGAATGCTCGGCGAAAGGTGCTGACGGGGTGAAATTTATGTTTTCCGCAAATCAGGGGCAAGATTTGAAAGATTTGCACAAAACCGCATCCGGTGGCGAACTGTCAAGGCTTTTGTTGGCTTTCAAAAATGTTATGCTTGGAAAAGAACTTGTCCAAACAGTTGTTTTTGACGAGATTGACGCAGGAATAAGTGGCATCACGGCGGGAAAAGTTGCCGAAAAACTTGTCAACATTTCAAAATTTACGCAAATTGTTTGCATAACGCACACGCCTGTCGTGGCATCAAAAGCAAATAACTTTGTTTTGATTGAGAAAAATGTTGTTGATGGGCAAACCATTTCCACTGCAAAGAATTTGGCAGGTGAGGAAATTGTGCTTGAAATTGCAAGGCTGATTGATGGCGGCAAAGATGTTTCGACAACAGCCATAAAGCACGCAGGTCAACTTATTGGAAAATTGTCTTGATTTGAGCAGATGGAGTTTGATTATTTCACACTTGATTTTTTCAGGCTTTGTTATTTTTCAGTTTCAAAAGGCTTGATTTGGCAGAGTTTTTTTGACTTGATGCCAGCAGTCTGTTGGTGTTGTGTTTGAAAGTTGTTTGAAGTTTGAAAACGAGCGCTCAAAGAAGTCTATTTTATTATAATTTGCCATAAGTATATTCGTGGAGGGTGCTATGGCAAATTTTTTTGCTGACAACTTTTCGGGTTGTGTTTGGTTGGCTGTTCTTTTGATGTCAATGCTGCCTATGATTGAAAGTAAGGTTGCAATTCCGTTTGCACTTTCAACATCCATTTGGGCAGAAAAGGTTTTGTCACCTTTTGCTGCTTTTTCGCTGTCATTGCTTGGAAGTGTTGTTCCGGCTTTTTTGGTGATTTTGCTTGTCAGATTTGTCAAGAAACGAACGGCAGGCTTTGTTTGTGAAAAGTTTTTGACCACTGTGGAGGAAAGATATTCCGACAAAGTCAAAAAGGTGGCAAGCAAGGGAAGTTTGTGGAAAAAGTGCCTTGCTCTTGCAACTTTTGTGGCAATTCCGCTTCCGCTGACTGGCGTCTATACGGGCGGCATTATTGCGGGGCTTTTGGACATCAAAATCTGGCAAGGGTTTGTGTCTGTTCTTGTTGGAGAGGTGATTTCTTGCGCGATTGTGCTTGCTGTTTGTCTGCTTTTTGAAAATTCAACTTTCTATATCTTCATCATCTCGCTTATTCTTGTTGCAGTGTGGGCTGTTGTCAGTGTCATCGCGTTTTTGGTGAAAAGGTTTCGTTCAAAAAGAAAGGCGTGATATAGATTTTTAATTACAAAATGGAGAGGAAGAGATTTCGTTTCAAAAGAAGAAATGGTGACATCTTCCCTTTCAAATCAAAATAAAAACGAAACAAAATGGCAAAGTGCCGGATTGGACATAAAATGATTATATGGAAGAAACAATCTTTGTAAGTGGCGGCAGAAAACTTTTTGGCAGTGTTGATGTTGACGCCTCAAAAAATGCTTTTTTGCCTATTCTTGCCGGCTGCATACTCTGTGACCAGCAGGTCTGTTTGAAAAACTATGTGCACATCAGTGACCTCGATTTGATGAGGCAAATCCTTGCAAAACTTGGCGTGGCAAGTTCGCTTTCGGGCAGAGAACTTGTGCTGGATATGGCAAATCTTGAAAACAACAAATTGTCACACACCTTGACACAAAGGCTGCGTGCGTCAATTTTTTTGCTTGGGCCAATCTTGGCGCGGTTTCGCTCTGCTGTTGTTGCCTATCCCGGAGGTTGCAACATTGGTTTGCGACCAATTGACATACATATCAAAAGTTTTAAAGCGCTTGGCGCAAAAATCATTGAAAAGCACGGATATCTTTATTGCAACGGTGAAAACTTGAAGTCGGGCGAGGTCACTTTGGATTTTGCAAGTGTTGGAGCAACAGAAAGTTTGATGATGTGCTGCACTCTTTTGAAAGGGCAGAGTGTTCTTAAAAACGTTGCAAAAGAGCCAGAAATTGTTGATTTGCAGAACTTTTTGCGGAAAATGGGGGCAAAAGTGAGTGGTGCGGGCAGCGACACAATCGTGATTGAGGGCGTGGAGAAGTTGCACGGCTGCGAGTTTTCTGTTATGCCGGACAGAATTGTGGCGGGGACATATCTTCTTGCTGCGGCAACCTGCGGCGGAGATGTTGAAATTTGCGGTGCACTTGAGCAGCATAATGAAAGTTTGCTGTCGTTTTTGAGGCAATCCGCTTGCAATATGGTTGTCGAGCGTGATAGAATAAGAGTGAAGGTGGACAAAAGACTTCCATCCATCGAAAAACTGCAAACGCTGCCATATCCACACTTTCCAACCGATTTGCAATCGCAGATGTTAGTGTTGCAATGTGTTTGCGATGGAACTTGTGTTTTGAAAGAA
Source organism: uncultured Clostridia bacterium (assembly GCA_947625165.1). Taxonomy (GTDB): domain Bacteria; phylum Bacillota; class Clostridia; order Christensenellales; family UBA1242; genus Caccovivens. Next base: position 5,585 of record CANQNH010000014.1, on the reverse strand, counting down.
AACTTGTTTGAAAACCGCTTTGGTGTTGTTCCAGAACTTATCAAAATGGGCGCAAACATTGTTCTCAATTCCAACACAGCGATCGTCAAGGGTGTGGAAAAATTGTTTGGTGCAGATGTGTTTGCCACAGATCTTCGAGCGGGTGCAGCGCTTGTTGTTGCGGGATTGAAGGCGGAGGGCTATACAACCATTCATAATCCCGCGCACATCGACCGAGGCTACGAGCGGCTTGAAGAAAAGTTTGCAAGTTTGGGTGCGGACATCAAAAGGAGCAAAATTTGAGCAAAAAGTGGATCATAACTCTTTGTGCGGTTGGCTTTGTTTTGGCAACAATGCTAATTCTTTTTTGGACACTTTTTGGTCTTTCAAGCGTCAGCGTGCAGTTCAATTCTTCAAGAATAAATCTGATTGTCAGCGAGAAAGAAATTGTTGACGCAGGCAAGTTCCACTATGGCGCATCGGTGCTTTTTGAGGGCAAAAACAGGTCGATTGAAAACATAAATCAATATGCCAGCCAAAACGAAAATTTTGCCTATATCAAAGTTGTCAACATTGAAACGGTGTTTCCAAACAAATTTGTCGTACACGTCATTGAAAGGGAAGAACTTTTTGCAGTTCAACACACTTCGGGCGAGTTGACGGAATATTTGATTTGTGACAGAGATTTCCGCGTGCTAAAAAAAACAAATTCGGTTGAAGAAAGTGAAGGCTCTGCAAAACCAATTCTGCTCACCGGACTTGAAATTGAGGGCAAAGGGGAGATTGCAGTTGGCGATTTTTTGAACATAAAGCAGAGTGGAATGAAAAAGTTTTATTCCTCAATGCTGAAAAACAATCGCGATTTGGCGGAGATAAAAGGCAAATTCAAAGAACTTTCTTTGGGGCAAAATGTGGACGAGTTTGAAAAGACCTATGTTTCACTCAAACTTGTGACAGACAGCGGCGTTTTTGTTATCAACAACATTGACTTTGCGCTGACAAACAAAATGCAACTTATGTTTTCGGTGGAGAGTGCGTTGTTTTCATATGAAACTGACGAAGATGGAAATTTTCTTGACAAAGACGGGCAAAAAATTATGCTCACAAAATCGGAAACGGGAGAATATGTGCCATATGTCAGCAGTGAAAACGAGGAGGACAACCCTCAAGAGAAAGTTGCCTTGTCATATGAGTTACTTTCAAAATGTTTCATCAAGGTGGACAACCTGCCGCTTGGCGAGTTTGTTTCGCGCACTGAGAAGGACATCTATTATTCCATTTGCGATTTGAGCGTTTTGTGATTTCTGGTTTGTTGACATTTTGGACAAAATGATTTAGAATAGGCAATAAAATTCAAAAAAGTGGTGAAAGAGCCGCAAAAAAATCTATGTTTGTTGGCGGATGCCGAGAGAAAAACGACGAGTGCGGCCAAAGACGGAAGGGAGAGAAAAGATATGTTTCTTGACAGAATGAAAATCTCAATAAAAGCGGGGAATGGTGGAAAAGGTTCGACCTCTTTTTTGCGAACAAAACTTAATGCCAACGGCGGCCCAGACGGCGGCGATGGCGGAAAGGGTGGTGATATTGTTTTCGTGGCAACCGAAAATCTGAACACACTGTATCCTTTTCGCTTTAAGAAAAAATTTGTTGCGGAAAACGGCGAAGATGGCCATCAGAAAAATCAAACAGGAAAAAGTGGAAAGGACGAAATTATTGAAGTGCCTGTGGGAACAGTGCTGATAAACCCATCAAACAACAAGGTGATTGCGGATTTGAGCGAAAACGGAATGCGCTTTGTGGCGCTGAAAGGTGGTGCAGGTGGACACGGAAATGCCTACTTTCGCTCTTCCATAAAGCAAGCGCCAAGTTTTTCACAAACCGGCGAAGTCACCACTTTGAAAGAAATCATATTGGAACTGAAAACAATTGCTGATGTCGGGCTTGTTGGGTTTCCAAATGTTGGAAAATCCACACTTCTGTCGGTGATTTCAAATGCCAATCCAAAGATTGCCAACTATCCTTTCACGACAATCTATCCAAATCTTGGCGTGTGTGAGGTTCTTGGCGAAACTTTTGTGGTTGCCGACATTCCGGGGCTGATTGAGGGGGCAAGTGAGGGGCTGGGACTTGGGCATTATTTTCTCAAACACGTTGAACGTGTGCGCCTTATTGTGCATTTGGTTGACATCTCTGCAAGCGAGGGGCGCGAGCCGGCGGAGGATTTTCGGATAATCAATGAAGAACTTGCAAAATATAACATTGACCTTTCAAAAACGAAACAAATTCTTGTTTTTTCGAAGTGCGACTTGCTTGAGAAGGAAGAACTTGAGAGCCATGTTGCAGAATTTTTGAAACAAACAAAAGTGAAGGAATATTTGACCATTTCCTCTTTTTCAAGAGAAGGAATTGAGAATTTGAAGAAGAAAATTTTGGAAACATTGAAAAAAATTCCAAAAAAGCCGCCGCTTGAAGTTGAGGAATTTGATTTTGACAAGAAAGATGTCTCTTCCATTGAGGTGAAAAGATTGGAAGATGGCAGTTTTGAGGTTTCTGGCGGTCGAGTTGAGGGGCTTATCCGTGGGGTTGTGCTTTCAAATGCAGTTTCGTTTGCTTATTTTCAAAGCAGACTGAAAGAGATGGGTGTGATTGACCTTCTCAAAGAAAAGGGGTTGAAAAATGGCGACACTGTGGTGATAAAAGATGTTTCGTTTGAATATATCGAATGAAAAATCTGTTTTTTCAGCCATCAACATTGCTTGAAAATGTGGTTTGGTTTTGTCAAAATCACACTTTGCAAAAATAATGATGTTTTTGCATATCACCACAATATATTGTGTGGTATGCAGCAAAATGAGGCTGCATAATACACCACATATTGATGCACATAATGTGTTGATTGAATGCTGAGAAATTTGATTTTGATTGCAATCTGATGTCTATTGGAAAAAATTGATTTTTATGGGAGAGGAAATTCTATGATAACAACAAAACAAAGAGCCTTTTTGCGAGGACTTGGAAATGCTCTTGAGCCCGTTGTGCAAATTGGAAAAGAGGGGTTGACAGACAATTTGGTGGAGAGTGTGAACTTGCTTTTGGAAGCAAGAGAACTTGTGAAAATCAAGGTTTTGAAAAACACTGACGATGATGCCAGACACTTTGCGGAAGAACTTGCCAGCACGCTGTCAGCAGAGATTGTGCAGGTGATTGGAAACAACTTGATTTTGTATAAAAAATCTACAAGAAAAAATTTCAAGCACATTGAGTTGCCATAATTTTTTTGTTTTGTATCTGTCAAATGTTTTGTGCTATTCATCAAATTTTGTTGCAACTTTGGTGATTTTGCTGTTGCAAAAAAAGAGAGGTGCTTTTCAAAGCACTTCTTCTTTCGTTTTTCTGTTGAAATATGGATTGAATTGTGATATGATTGCACACACAACAAGCAGTGATGCAATGATGCAATAATATATGTTTGCTCGGATAAAAAGCCCACTCAAAATCAGGATGAGGGCGGAGAAAAGATAGCCTTTTGTGCGATTTTTGTTGAGTGCATGTGCAACAAAGTCTTTGAAAACAACCTTTTTTGTTGTGGGATATGTTTTTGTTATTCTTGGAAAACAATCATATGTTTTGAAAAGTTGCTTATAGGTTTCATATGTGTCCAGAATAACAATTTTCTCTGGAAAGTTTTCGCAAAAAAGTTCCACATTTTTGTCTTTGATTTCCTTGCAGCAAATCACAATTTTGATGGCTTTTTCTTTTTTCATTTTGTTGTGAATTGTCAAAAGTCTTGATGTGTCCAGCGGCTGAAAAGATAAATCCGCAAAAAGCACCGTTTTCACATTTTCTTCGCTGTGTGTGATGACAATGTGGTCTTTGTGTTTTGTGATGTTTTTGTGTTTCTTTGAGGCAAGTTCTGCAAAAAAGTCCATAGGTTTGTCATCAAAGCATAGCGACAAAAACATATTTTCCGCATCCTCTTTTTCCTTCAATTTCAGACTTGTTTTGTTGCGTCTTTTTCTTGCAATAAAGCCAAAAATTGCAAATGCAAGCGCGCTTATGCCAATGCTTACAACCACTGCAAGCCACAAAGCTCTGATGAAATATCTTGCCCAAACAAAGCATACCAAAAAGATAAGCAAGAATTTTAAAACCTCTTGAAACACCAAATTGAGTTTTTTCATAGCATCATTTTTGACTTTTTTTTGATTGCTAAACAAAAAATTGATTGACAAACATAAAAAAAGTTGATAATATATTCAATATGAACCTCAAAGAATTTGTTTCGATTTTGCAAGACAACAAAATGAAAAACATTTCGGTCTATGACCTCTCTGAAACCGGAGAGGAAAAGTTTGTTGTGCTTTGCACCTCAAACAAGGTTATTGACAGCAAAAAAGTGGCAGATGTCATCGCTGAAAAATATGGCTATCAGGGCAAGATTGAGGGCTATTTCAAGGGAGAGTGGATTGTGTTTGATTTCCAAAATTTGACGCTTCACATCTTTCTGCCAAAAGTCCGTGAAAAATATAACCTCGACAAAATGTATAAGCCAAAGAAAATCACAATTAAGTGAAGGAGGGTTTTGCTCTCTTTTTTTGTTTTTTGTTTTATTTCTTTGATTGAGATGTTGGCGTTTTTTATGTGAAAATTATTGCAACAAAAAACAACTTGCACTGTGATAGGCATTCTTATTTTTTTGCTGTTTGTGTTGTGGCTTTTGTTGTTCTTCCCTTTTTTTGTCGCTTGGGTTTGGCGCTTGGGTTTGGACTTGATTTGCGTTTCTCTTTCAAAAGTCGGAATTTGTTTTGATAACTTTGCAAATTTGTTTTGATTTTTTTTCGTTTTGGTTTAAAATAAACATAACTAGGGATGATTGCTTTGAAAAACTTTTGAGGATGTGTTTTATGATTGAAATCTGTTTTGTTTGCACTGGAAACACTTGCCGTTCAATTATGGCAGAGCGTATCGCAAAAAAAATGGCAAAAGAGAGAAAAATCAAAGATGTCAAATTTTCTTCGGCGGGCATCTATGCAACTGGCGAAAACATCGCAAAAAACGCATCGTTGGTGCTGAAAAAACTTGGCTACGACGGGCGCTCAAGAAAAAGTGTCAAATTGAAAAAAATCAAAAACAACACAATCTATGTTGCAGTCACAAATGAGCATAAAAAATTTGTAAACTCCAAAAAGGTGCTCAGTTTTGACGAACTTGCAGGCGCGGTCGGTGACCCTTATGGACAGGATTTGGATGTTTATGAGAAGTCGGCAAGGCAGATTGAAAAAAATGTTGCGGTTCTTCTTGATAAAATCAATGTTTTGAGAGGTGTGAAATGATTATTATGGCAAGCGACCACAGGGGCTTCACAATGAAGGAAGAGTTGAAAACCTTCTTTAACAAAGAAAACATCATCACTATTGACGTTGGAACATACAGCAAAGAGCCTGTGGACTATCCAGACTTTGCAAAACTTGGCGTTGAGAAAGTTCTTGCTGACAAGAATAATGTGGGCATTTTCATCTGTGGAATGGGCAATGGAATGAGTATGGCGGCAAACCGCAATCCGAAAATACGTGCAGCGCTTTGCGTCAATCCGAAGATGGCGATGT
>CANQNH010000013.1 GCA_947625165.1 uncultured Clostridia bacterium | reverse complement strand
GTTCTGCCACCTTCACGGATAGCGAAACGAAGTCCTTGTTCGATGGCGATTTCTTTTGAAAGTTCGATTGTCATCTTAACGTTGTCGCCTGGCATAACCATTTCAACGCCTTGTGGAAGTTCAATTGTCCCTGTGACATCAGTTGTGCGGAAATAGAATTGTGGACGATAGCCATTGAAGAATGGTGTGTGGCGTCCGCCTTCTTCTTTCTTCAAAACATAGACCTCAGCAGCAAACTTTGTGTGTGGGTGAATTGAGCCTGGTTTGCAAAGAACTTGTCCTCTTTCGATTTCATTTCTTTGAATTCCGCGAAGAAGAATGCCGACATTGTATCCTGCGATACCTTCGTCAACAGTCTTTCTGAACATTTCAACGCCTGTGACAACTGTTTGCTTCTTGCTGCCCATACCAACGATTTCAACTGTGTCGTTGATCTTAACCTTTCCTCTTTCAATTCTTCCTGTGGCAACTGTTCCACGTCCTGTGATGGTGAACACGTCTTCAACAGGCATAAGGAATGGTTTGTCTGTGTCACGAATTGGGTCTGGGATGTATGTGTCAAGAGCATCCATAAGTTCGCTGATGCACTTGCAAGCAGGGTCATCAACTTTTCCAGCCTGAGCAGCCTCCAAAGCCTTCAAAGCTGAACCTTTGATGATTGGAGTTTTGTCTCCTGGGAACCCGTATTCTGTCAAAAGGTCACGAATTTCCATTTCAACAAGTTCAAGAAGTTCTGGATCATCAACTTGATCGGTTTTGTTCATAAACACAACGATGTATGGAACACCAACTTGTCTTGCAAGTAAGATGTGTTCTCTTGTTTGAGGCATTGGGCCATCTGTTGCAGCAACAACAAGGATTGCGCCGTCCATTTGAGCGGCACCTGTGATCATGTTCTTGACATAGTCAGCGTGTCCCGGGCAGTCAACGTGTGCATAGTGACGTTTGTCAGTTTGATATTCAACGTGTGCAGTGTTGATTGTGATGCCACGAGCCTTTTCTTCTGGGGCTTTGTCGATTTCGTCATATCTCATTTTCTGAGCATATCCCTTTGCAGCCTGTGTCATTGTGATTGCGGCAGTAAGGGTTGTTTTACCGTGGTCAACGTGACCGATTGTTCCCACATTGACGTGCAGTTTTGTGCTATCGTATTTTCCTGTAGCCATTTTTTAAATCTCCTTTAATGTTAATTACTTTTCATATTTTAGCATACTTTTTTGAAAACGCAAAACAATTTTACACATTTTCAAAAAATATTTTCTTAAAGAACGCAAAATTTTTGTGAATTTGTGATTTTTAAGTCAAAAGCCTCTAAAAACCTTTGAAAATCGTCTCAAAAACACAGAACATCATCACAAAATCTCTCCGCCGCAGCAGATGAGTTGATAAACCTTCTTGTTTTTGAAGAAGATTTCTTCTTTCCCCTCAAAGTTCAGCAAGTCGCCTTTGGAAGAGAAAGTGTATGTGAAATCTCCGTTTTTGAAACTTTTTGGCCCACGCAATGACAAAACATCTTTGTCCTCTCCAACATTCATAAGTGCCGGCCTAAGACACAGATTGTAAATTTGCCCACTCAAACTCTCGTCTTTGGATGCGCCATAATAGACCATTGTCCAAACGCAGATGCCGTCAACATAGACAACTTCCTCGCCTGCAAACTTGCCTGTGCCAAAATAGGTGTCGTGATAGGAAAACAGTTTGCCGTCAATTTCCTTCTCAAACTGATAGTCCTTCGAGCATTGACGAGTGAGTTTTGTCAAGCCGGCATCGCCATTGGCATAGGTTTGTTTTTTGGCGTCTATGAGGAAGGTTTTTAGATTTTCCAAATCCAAATTCATCGTCAAACCTCGTCTTTTTTCAGACTTTTGCTTTTCTTTAAGCTTTTTTCTTTGCACCGATGATGCTTTCAGCAATGTTTCTTGGAACTTCGTTATATTTCAAGAATTCCATTGTGAAAGTTCCGCGTCCCTGTGTTTGAGAACGAAGGTCGGTTGCATAGCCAAACATTTCTCCAAGTGGAACTTCTGCATTGACAACTTGAACGCCTGGGCGTGTTTCGTTGCCTGTCAAAATTCCGCGGCGAGATGTGAGGTTGCCCATAACTGTCCCAAGATAGTCGTCTGGCACTTCAACTTGCACCTTCATAATAGGTTCAAGCAGAACAGGATTTGCCTTTGCAGCACCATCTTTGAACGCCATTGAGCCTGCAATCTTGAACGCCATTTCGGAAGAGTCAACCTCGTGGAACGAGCCGTCAAGAACGGTCACTTTAAAGTCAACAGTTTCATAGCCAGCAACAACACCTGTCTTGCTTGCTTCCTGAATGCCGTTGTTGATTGGTTGGATGTATTCCTTTGGAATTGAGCCACCAACAGTCTTATCCTCAAACTGATAGCCAGAGCCAGCAGGAAGAGGCTCGATGTCGATGATACAATGTCCATATTGACCCTTACCACCGCTCTGACGGATGAATTTTCCTTCAGCGCGAGCAGTTTTGCGGATGGTTTCTTTGTAAGCAACCTGAGGTTGACCAACATTTGCCTCAACCTTAAATTCACGAAGCAATCTGTCAACGATGATTTCAAGGTGAAGTTCGCCCATTCCGGCGATGATTGTTTGCCCTGTTTCTTGGTCGGTGTAGGTCTTGAAAGTTGGGTCTTCTTCGGCAAGTTTAATCAGTGCAAGCACCATTTTTTCTTGCATAAGTTTTGTTTTAGGCTCGATTGCAACACGAATAACAGGTTCTGGGAAGTCCATACTCTCCAGCACGATTGGATGTTTTTCATCGCAAAGCGTTTCGCCTGTGATTGTGTCTTTCAGTCCAACGATTGCGGCGATATCACCTGCCCCAACCTCTTTGATTTCTTCTCTTTGGTTGGCGTGCATACGGATAAGGCGGCCAACACGCTCTTTCTCGCCCTTGTTTGAGTTGTAAACATATGAGCCAGCGGTCAATTTCCCGGAGTAAACACGGAAGAACGCAAGTCGGCCAACAAATGGGTCGGTCATAATTTTGAAAGCAAGCCCAGCAAATGGTGCATCCTCACTTGGAGCACGAGTTTCTGTTTCCTCTGTTTCTGGGTTGATGCCTTCAATGTGGTCGATGTCAAGTGGGCTTGGCAGATATTCCACCATCGCATCCAAAAGCATCTGAACACCTTTGTTTTTATAAGAAGAGCCGCAAAGAACAGGCACAATTTGACGAGAGATGGTTGCCTTTCGAAGAGTTTTCTTCAAATCTTCAACAGAGATTTCTTCTCCTTCAAAAAACTTTTCAAGCATCGCATCGTCAGTTTCAACAATTTTTTCCACCATTTCATCGTGGAGTTTTTGTGCTTGTGCTTTATACTCCTCTGGGATGTCCTCAACATCAATCTTTGTGCCAAGGTCGTCCTCATAGACTTCCGCTTTCATTGTCAAAAGGTCGATGATGCCTTTGAATGTGTCGGCCTCGCCGATTGGCATTTGAATGGCAAGCGGATTTGTTTTCAATCTGTCACGGATTGATTCAACGCAACCAAAAAAGTCGGCAGCATCTCTGTCCATTTTGTTGACATAGATGATTGTTGGCACTTTGTATTTTGTTGATTGACGCCAAACGGTTTCTGTCTGTGGTTGAACCTTGTCACGAGCAGACAGCACCAAAACAGCGCCATCAAGCACTTTCAAAGAGCGTTCAACTTCAACGGTGAAGTCCACGTGTCCCGGAGTGTCAATGATGTTGATTTTGTGGCCTTTCCAGTGGCAAGTTGTGCAGGCAGAAGTGATGGTGATGCCGCGTTCTTGTTCTTGAGCCATCCAGTCCATAGTTGCCTCGCCATCGTGAACTTCGCCAATCTTATGGTTTTTGCCCGTGTAAAACAAGATGCGTTCAGTTGTTGTTGTTTTTCCGGCATCGATATGCGCCATAATCCCGACATTTCTGGTAAGTTCTAGGTTTGTAGCCATAATAAATTCATCCTTTTCATAAATTTGCCTATTTTTTAAAGGAAATAAACATAAAAAACCTGTTTAAATTTGTTTTGTGAAGCGCCACTGCTTGAAATAAGTTAATAGATTTTTCTTGTTAAGTTTAAGTTCAAAGACGCCATCTATTTGTTGAACTTCGTTTGTTGCGACCATAGTTCTTGTCATACGATAATGATAAAAACAATGTTTTTCGTCACAGAACAAAATCTTGCCCTTATAACTTATGTCCTTTTGGTTTAAAGGCACGATTTCCCAAAGTTTAACAATTTCTGCTTTTGATTTGAGTGGTGGGTCAATTGGATTTTCATAATAATCACACTTGTCAGCAATCAAATCGCAAGTTTTTGCACCTTCAAGATTTTTCCAACTATCCATAAATGCTTTTATCCATTTTTGATAATTGACTTGCATAACCCCTCCCAAAAATTTACTAAAAACTCACTTTTTTCAGGGCGAATAGCCCTCAAGCGCGGTCTTACCACTTATAGTGTGCAAAAGCCTTGTTTGCTTCTGCCATTCTGTGCATTTCGTCACGCTTCTTGATTGATGCGCCTGTGTTGTTGTAAGCATCAATAAGTTCTGCTGCAAGTTTTTCGTCCATATTGCGCTCGCCTGTTCTCTTTCTTGCATTGACAACAATCCAACGGATTGCAAGAGTTTGTCTGCGCTCTGGGCGGATTTCCATTGGCACTTGATAGGTTGCACCACCAACACGACGGCCTTTGGTTTCCAGCATTGGTTTGACATTTTCGATTGCTGTCAAACAAACATCAAGAGGCTCCAAACTTGTTTTTTCTTTGATAATGTCAAAAGCACCATAGACAATTCTTTGAGCAAGACCTTTCTTGCCGCTCATCATCACTTGGTTGATAAGTTTTGTCACAACTTTGTTGTTATAGATTGGGTCTGGCAAAACATCTCTTTTGACGGCACTGTTTCTTCTTGGCATTGGTTTAAACTCCTTTTGTTAAATTTTTCAGATGCACAAATGTGCATTTCAGTCATTTTCACATTTTGTTGACACAAAAAGCATCAACTTTGCGGCTTAAAAAAACTTTCAACAGCATAAAAATGATTTCACAAACTTTTGTTTCCATCACAGAAACGAAAAGCCTCAATCACTTTCCAGCCTTTGGTTTCTTTGCGCCATATTTGGAACGGCTTTGCTTTCTGTTTGCAACGCCAGCGGTGTCCAAAGTTCCTCTGATGATGTGATATCTCACACCAGGAAGGTCCTTCACACGCCCGCCACGAACAAGCACAACGCTGTGTTCCTGCAAGTTGTGACCAATGCCTGGGATATAGCAAGTTCCTTCTTGTTTGTTTGAAAGTTTCACTCTGGCAATTTTTCGAAGAGCAGAGTTAGGCTTTTTTGGGGTTGCAGTTCTCACAGACAGGCACACGCCGCGTTTTTGAGGACACTCTTCAAGAAGAGGAGATTTCTTCTTCTTTTCAAAAGATTTGCGTCCGTTTCTGACGAGTTGGTTGAATGTAGGCATCTTTTTCTCCTTTTAAGCCAAACGGCAATTTGTCCAGTTTGAAATCTCGGACAGAGATTTGTCAATTTTTTCTTTGATGGAAAATTCCACAAAAAAAATGACACGAATTGATTTCGTGCCATAAAAAATGCTAATTCCTTGAAACACGAACAACACAAAGCCAAACGGCTCTTGAAAAAAATTTTCCAATCGGTGAAACGGGATGTCCGCCACCTGTTGTTTGTTTATGCTCTTTCAAAAAGCACTGTTTCCGACAACGAAACACTGTGCTCAGTATACACCCTTCCGCGCCCGCTGTCAAGCATTTTTCAACATTTTCCTCAAAATTGATAATAATTATTTTATTTAAACAAGCATTTTCATCAAATAACACACTCAAAAACACTCAATTTTTCGCTCTTGAAGTTGAAGAGCAAACTTCTTCACTCACCCTTGCCACCCTTTACCACCTTTTCCGTCACCGTCACCTTTCCCGCCGTTTCCGCCATCTTCTCCGGCCTTGTCGTCATTTTTGGCAGCGTTTTCGGATTTTTCGTCAGCATCTGTCACATCTTTTTCTTGGTTTGGCTTTGATGTTGTTTCCACAGGCTGCTCATCTTTTCTTTCTTGTGATTTTTGCTCTTTCCAATCATAAAGCGCATGCCTCTGACTTTCGGTCAGCCTGCCCATAAAACTGTCAACCTGTTCAAAAGTCAAAGTTCCATCTTCAAAGCCTTTCAGCACAGCAATTTTGACAATTTGTCTTGACATTATTGGCATTTCAATGCCTTGTTCCTCGCACACTTTCTTCAGTTTGCCAACAATCTTATAGACAAACGATTGTGAAGTCCCAAACTCATCGGCAATTTCCCTCACGGAGCAATCGTCTTTCAGATAACTTTCCGCAATTTCTCTTTGTCTGTCTGGCAAAGCAGAAAGGACATCGTCAAAAGTGTGTATCACTTTGTCCCGCTCAACCCGTCTGAGAACTTGCTTGTTTTTCAACCTGGCTGAAAGTTCTTTGTGCGAATTTTCTTCCGTCTTTTCTGTGTTTTTGGACTTGAACTTGGAAATGATGACTTCCACATTTGATATCGTCATTGAATATTTTTTTGCAAGTTCTTGCAAAGTTTCTTCGCCTTTCAAATAGTCCGCCCAAATGTTGTTGTTTCGCTCCTGCTTTTTTCGGTCTTCCTCTCGCAAAACCTTTGGAAGTTGAATGCCTCTTTCTTTGCATCTTTTCTTCACTTCTGCGACAATATCAAGGACATATGCTCGCGAAATTCCCAACCTTTCGGCAACATCTTTGACTGTGCCGGCACCATTTTGATAACTCTCAAAAATTTTCCTCTTTTTGTCCGAAAGAAGTGCAAGAACATCGTCAATGGAAAACGCGGCTTCAATTTGGTCGGCTTGCTTCAAAACAACCGGATTTTTCAATTTTCGAACGCGTTTTTTGTGTGGAACAATCTCGCCACGCTGGGCAAGTTCGGACTTCGTCTTTTTGACAACATATCTGACAAGCGCCTTTGAAATGGAGTATTTCTCAGCAATCTCGTCCACACTCATTTCGCCAGCCAGATAGTCCGCCCAAACGCCTTCATTTCTTTCTTCCCTTTTGATTGCTGCCTGCGTTTGTGAACTTTTCTGCTTCAAGATTTTTTCTGCTTTGCGCTGCTTCCTGCGAGTGAAAACTTCTTCACCATTATTTCTGCGCTCTGCGTTGATTTGTGAAATGATTGTTTCCACAGTTCTTTTGCCTAGAGAATACTTCTCACCGATTTCTTCCACACTCATTTTGCCAGCCAAATAGTCCGCAAAAATTCTGTTGTCACGGTCTTTCTTTTCAAGTGTTTTGTGCGATGTTCGGCGCGTTTCTTTGCCTTCATTTTTGTGTTCTGCTTTCCACCTTGAAACAATATAGCCAACATTCCCGACTGTCAGTGAACGTTTTTCGGCAATTTCTCTCACCAGCAGCCCATTCAAATAGTCCTGCACGACAGCCTCATTTCTCTGCTTCATTTTTTGTTTGTTGAGAGCGCGCTGCTCTTGTTGTCGCGCCCAATTGGATTGCGGTGTCACCCTTGCTGGAATTTCAACATTTCGCAGTTTGCAATCATACTTAAATTCTCTGACAATATATGTCACATTCGCTGTTGACATATCGTATTTCGCAGCAACTTCCTTCAATGCGAGTTTGCCTGCAAAATAATCTTTCAAAATGTCTTGATTTCGCTTGGTCTGCGCAGCCAAAACTTCTTCAAACGAGGGCTTATCTTGCGAATTTGTCTGCTTGGCTCTACCCCTGCCGTCTTTTTTGACTGTTTCAATGCCATTTTGATAGGCGTCAACAATTTTCTTGCGAAGTTCTATGATAGCCTTGGACATTGAGCCCTCTGCCAAACCGACACTTTTTGCACATTGCGACCGTGTCTTTCCTTCAATAAAAAGTTCGTTAAAAAGTATCCTTTCTCTTTCTGACAAAGTCGGAACAATTTTTTCCAAGATATATTTCAAATCGGCAACAGTGGCAAAGTTTTCTTCTGTGAATTTATCATCAGTAAGGATTTGTTCATAACTAAGTTCACTGCCATCTTTAAATGTGTATGCTGACGAAGAAAAAGAAACAATCTCTGCCTTGTTTTTCAGTGCTTTTGTTCCTCTGAATTTAATCAACAAATCGTTGCGAATAACTTTGCCGGCAAATGTCGAAAAGGAGCATTCTTTTGAGAGGTCAAACTTTTCAATCGCTTTGAAAAGGCTGATTGTGAGGTCATTTATCAAATCATCTGATTGACCTTTATAGCATTTGTGCACCACATTTTGAAAGTATTTATACGCATATTTCACAGCAAACCGAAGATTTCCGCACGCAATTTGATTTCGGATTTCGATGTCGCCTGTTTCTTTATATCTTTCAAGCAATTCGCGATTTTTCTCGGCATCAAGAGCCTTTGGAAGAGCACCATAACTCTCTTTAAGCCCATTCAGAGTTTCTTCGTCAATCTTCTTTTTTGGTGGTGTGGGTTTCTTTTTCTCTTCCATCGACTTTTCCTTTGTGCTTGTTTTTGTGATATGTTCTTGTGATATAAACTTCACATCTTCCTGTGATATCATTCACATCAACTGTTATAAAATAATACAGCTGCATTTTATCACGGGGGGGGGATTTTGTCAACCCCCTTTTTCTGATTTCTGCCAAAAAAAACCACAGCCGCACGCAAAAACGCTTGCTTGCAACTTCGCACAAAAAAATTCACAAAATTCACTCATAAAGCCACAAAAGAACACCCCACGTGCAACTTTGCACACGCGCTCACTTCATCATCTTCAAAATTTCGCTCTCGTCAATGATTTTGATGCCAAGTTCTTTCGCTTTTTGAAGTTTGCTGCCCGCTTCCTCGCCCGCCAAAACATATGATGTGTTTTTCGAAACGCTTGACGCCGTTTTGCCGCCATTTTCTTCAATCAGCCTGCTCATATCACTGCGCGAATAGTTTGGCAAAGTTCCCGTCAAAACAAATGTCAGCCCAGCAAGTTTGCTTGTTTTTGCTGCCGCCTCCTCTTTGATTTTGACACCAACTTCCAACAAACTGTCAATCTCTTTTTGATTGTTTTTGTCGGCAAAAAAGTCAACAACATTATGCGCAATCACTTCGCCAATGTCTGCAACCTCATCAACCTCTTCAAAAGTCGCCTTTCGCAAGCGTTCCAGCGTTTGAAAATGCTTTGCCAAATCTCGCGCTGTCTTCACTCCAACTTCATTTATGCCAATCGCGTTGATAAACCTTGAAAACTCAATGTTTTTTGACTTCTCCAAACTGTCAAGCAGGTTTTGCGCCTTCTTGTCAGCAAACTTCTCCAAACCCACAAGTTGCTTCTTCTCCAATTTGAAAAGGTCGGAAAAATGTCTGACATTGAGGTCGTCATAAAACTGATTGATTGTCATTTCGCTCAAACCTTCAATGTTGAAAGCCTCGCGGCTGACAAAACTTGAAAGCCTTGCCACAACCTGTTCTTTGCAGCCAAAAAAGTTTGTGCAGAAAAGCAGCGGCCCCCTCTTGACAAGTTTGTGCCTGCAACAAGGACAGGTTTTTGGCTCTTCAATCTCTTTGGAAAAATCAAATTTTTCCGCAAGCCCAAGCACCTCCGGAATGACCTCGTTTGAGCGCCTGATAAACACTCTGCTCTTCAAAAAAACATTCTTTTTTCTGATGTCCTCAATGTTGTTGAGTGTTGCCCGCTTGATTGTTGCACCGGCAAGTTCAACAGGTTCAAGCACCGCGATTGGCGTCACTTTTCCCGATTTTCCCACCTGCCAAACAACATCTTCAAGCATTGTGGAAACCTCTTCCGCCTCAAACTTGAACGCCATCGCCCACTTTGGAAATTTGTTGGTGTAACCAATTTCCTCGCGCGGAGCAACTTGATTGAGTTTGACCACCATTCCATCAATCATAACATCCAGCGTGTTTTTGATTTTGTCAATTTTGCAAATCAAATCCTCTGCTTGCTTAGGAGTTTTGACAATCTCAAAAAAGTCGCCTGTTTTGAAGCCATTTTCCGCCAAAAAGTTGTGCATTTCCTCCTGCGAAGAAAACTTTTTGCCGTCACAAAGCAAGATTGCATAGCAAAAATAATCCAATTTTCTGCGCGCAGTTTCTTTTGGGTCCAAGTTTCTGATTGCCCCAGCAACCCCGTTGCGTGCGTTTTTCAGCGGCTCGGCAGCGGTTTTGTTGTATCTTTTCAGTGCCTTGTTGGTCATCATCCCCTCGCCCTGCACAATGAGGTGATGTTTGAACGGGATTTCAAGCGGAACGCTGTGAATTGTGCGCACCTGCTCAGTGACATCTTCGCCAACTTCGCCATTTCCGCGCGTGGTTGCAGAAACAAATTTTCCGTCAACATATTCCGTGACGATTGTCAGCCCGTCAAATTTATATTCCACCGCAAATGTCGGGTTTTTGACCGCCTTTTCCATATCCTCAAAAAAGCCGTCCAAATCTTCAAATGTGCGCACTTTGTTCAAGGAATAAAGCCTGACTTCGTGCCTTTTCTTGACAAACTTGTCAAGCACATTTCCACCCACTCGCTGTGATGGAGAGTTTGGCAAAACAACTCCCGTTTCCTCTTCCAGCGAAAGCAGTTCGTCATAAAGTTTGTCCCACTCTTTGTCTGATATTGTCGGCTTGTCAAGTTCATAATAGTTCCTGTTGTGCATCAAAATTTCTTCAACAAGTTGCTTCATCCTTGCCATCTTGTCTTGCGATGTTTTCTCAACATTTTGCCCTTTTTTCTCGACTTTCATTTTTTCAATCCTCCAATTTTTCAAGTTTTGCCATATTAAGCATCAAACTTTTTTTGCCAAACATCTCAAAATCTATGTCCGCCACAAGCCCATCGTCAGAAATATCCACAATTTTTCCTTCGCCAAAACGATTGTGAAAAACTTTGTCACCAATCTCAAATCCAGACACAAAAACATCTTCCTTCTCCGCCTGAACAAAGTCGCTCGACAGCAGTTTTGTATGCTTTTTGTCCACAATCCCAAGTTCTTTCAAAAACCTGCTTGGTGCTTGCGGATTTGATTTGCCATAGACAAGCCTCTTCGCCGTGTAGGACAAAAAAATCCTCTCTTCCGCCCGCGTGATTGCAACATACATCAGCCGTCTTTCCTCTTCCATTTCCTCGCTTGAAAGTGTTGCCCGCGAAAGCGGAAAAATCCCTTCTTCCAGCCCAACAACAAACACCACAGGAAACTCCAACCCCTTCACAGAGTGGATTGTTGAAAGCGTGACAACCCCATTTTCTTGAATTTGGTCGCTGTCAGTTTTCAGCATAACCTCCGCCAAATAGTCCTCCAAAGTTGCATCTTCGTTGTCATCGCAAAACTCTTTCACGCCCGAAAGCAAACTGTCAATGTTTGCCACTTTTTCCACCGCGTCCTCGTCTTTGCCAGCATAGGCAACATCAATTCCAAACGAAACCACAACTTTTTTGACAAACTGGACAAGCGGAATTTTGTCAATTTGTTTTTGAAGTTTTTTGATTGTTTCAACAAAATTTTCAAGTTTTGAATGATATTTCGAAAATGAAAAGCGCTCCGAAAGAAGATAGGTCAACAACCCCTCATCGCCGGCCTCTTCAAGCAAATTCTCAACCGCAACATCGCCAATGCCACGCTTTGGAAAATTTATGATTTTCAAAAGTGAGATGTCATCTTTTTGATTGACGAAAATTGAAAGATAGGACAGCACCATCCTGATTTCCGCGCGGTCATAAAACTTGAAACCGCCATAAAGTTTGTATGGAATTTGAAAACTCATCAACCCCTCTTCAAGCGCTCTTGACAGGGCGTTGATGCGCATCAAAATGGCAAAATCATTGAAAGAAAAACCCTCTCTGGCAAGGTCATCAATCGTTCTGGCAACAAAAAGCGCCTCATCTCTTTCGTCAAAAGCAGAATAGACCACCGGCCCTTCGCCTTCATTTTTGTCAGTCCAAAGATTTTTTTCCAACCGCTCTTTATTGTTTGAAATCACATTGTTTGCAAGATTGAGGATGTTTTTTGTAGAGCGATAGTTCCTTTCAAGTTTGAAAATCTTGACTTTTTCAAAATCGTTTTTCAAGTTGAATATGTTGTGGAAATTTGCGCCGCGCCAAGAATATATGCACTGGTCCTCATCGCCCACAACAAAAAGATTGCCATTCACGCTGGCAAGCAGTTTGATGAGTTTGTATTGCACCAAATTGGTGTCCTGAAACTCGTCAACCAAAATATAGTGAAACCTTTGAGCATATTTTGCAAGCACATCGGGATAGTTGTGAAACAGAAAAAGCGTTTTGTTGAGGAGGTCGTCAAAATCAAGAGAGTTGTTTTTGCGAAGATATTCCTCATATTCCAAACAAACCTTTTGAAAAACTCTCAATTTTGTTTTGTTGCGGTCAAACTCGGCAAGCGCGTCAAAATATTCATCAATGTCCAGCCCCTTGTTTTTGATGTTTTCAAGATGCATCGAAACTTTGTCTTTGTCGTCCTCGTCAACATTGTTTTTTTTCAAAAGGTCTTTGATGATTTTTGATTTGTCATTCTCGGCAATAATGGTGAATTTTTTGTCAAATCCGTCAAGCCTGTCAATGTTTTCGCGCAAAATTCTGACACACATACTGTGAAAAGTTGAAATCCAAACGCCGCCATCACACATTTTTGCAACACGCTCTTTCATTTCGTTGGTTGCCTTGTTGGTGAAGGTGATTGCCAAAATATTGTATGGCGACACCCCTTTTTCTTTGATGAGATAACAAATTCGGTGCGTCAAAAGTCTGGTTTTGCCGCTGCCCGCGCCGGCAGTGACCAAAACAACCCCTTCTGTTTCAAGAAGAGCTTCTTTTTGCTGTTCGTTCAAACTTTCCAAATCGTATTCACTCATATGGTCTATTTTAGCACACCCGAAAAAATTTCCAAAGAAAAAGTTGAAAAGAGCAGACAAAAAATTGAAGTTTTGAAAGAAAATCTTTTGCACTCAAAAATAAAGATATCAACGCTCCAAAATCATCCCCTAAAGCCAATGCCACACCAAAAGATAAAAATCTGTCAAGAACACCTTTCATCGTCAGCAGAATTTTGCCAGAAACATAAAAACGCAACATCACAGAAAAAAACAAAAAATTCCAAAAACCATATTGACAAGAGGAAATTGATGATTTATAATTAAAGCGAGAAAATTTTAAAGGAGAGAGAAAATGATAATCAACTATCAAAAATTCATTCAGACACTGCCAGAGGATGCTTTCAAATATGGTTTTGCGCTTGTTGACCTTGATTACATCCGCTCAAATCATTTTGCAGCAGGCAGGATTGAATATTACACGAAATCCCCAGAGAAAAACATCGTCAGAAGAGGTGCTGATTTGCAAGAACTTGCAGCAAAAGACACTGTGCTGATTGACCTCACCGTTTCGGAAGAAGAGTTCTCAAAAATCAGGTCAGAACTTGTTTGCAAAGATTTGGTGCAGACTTTCAAATTTTGCCTTGAAAAATTTCCAGAGCAAACTTGCAGCATTTTGAGAGCAATGCCAACCGCTTTCTATGAAGACAAAGACATTGCCAAAGAGATTTTTTCAAGCATACAGAAAACACCTGAAGCGCTGAAAGAGGCACAAACTGCAATGGAAGAAAAAATGGAGGTCATAAAGGAAGCACGGGTCATCCAAACAAAAGGCACAAGAGAGGAAAAAAGCAAAGAAGAAACTGTTGATGAACAATACAACAATTTCCTGAAAGACTATCAATCTTCGCGTGCATTCATCGACAAGCACTATCCAAAAACAGATCGCTCACTTTGAAAAAATGTTTGTGTAAAATTGTTAAAAAACGAGTGAAAATAAAAATACGAAAAAACAAAATGATAAAAAAAGTTGAAAAATCGTAAAGAATTAAATTAAAAAAATATAAAAAATTAATCTCGAAAAAAATAAATAAAAAAATAAAAAATCAAAAAAATTAATTTTCAAATAAATTAAATCAAAAAATATAAAAAATCGAAAATTAAATTCAAAAAATATAAAAAACAGCAAAAATTTTCAAAAAATTGCTGTTTTTTGCATTTTTTATTATTTTTTCTTTTTTTATTTCACTTTTTTGTTATTTTAAATTATTTTTTTATATTTTTTTGTTTGCCTAAATTTTATTTTTCATCCCTAAAATTTTTACGGAAAATTATTCTCAAAATCTATTTTCAAAATGTTCTGACAAAATATCGAAAATATAAAAATCCCAAACAAAACAACATTGAACAAAAATTGCTTGCGCAAACTTTTTCTTTTTGCTAAACTATAAAAAACAAAGGAGAATTTTATGACATTCCTTGATTGGTTATTCAGCGACTATCCCAACCCGCGCATAAATGGGCAATGGGGCTGGTTGCACATCACCGTGCTTGTTGGTTGCATTGCACTTATTGTTGCGCTTTCACTGATTTTTCGTAAAAAGTCAAGAAGAGCAAAACGAATTGTTTTGTGTGTGCTGGTTGCCATCATAATGGCGTTTGAAATCACACGAAGAACGGTCTATCTGTGTCATCGTTCGGATTACAGTTGGCAGCATACGCTATACACTCTCCTGCCAAGACCTTGGTGCGCAATCTCTTGCTGGATGCTGTTTGTTTCGGCAATCGTCAACAAGGATTGGTTCTATAACTATGCCAGCCTGAGCGCTCTGCTTTGCTCTGTCTTATTCTTTTCCTATCCCGGCGCTGGCTTCAACAATCAATACATTTTGTTTGAAAATCTATATTCCATCGCAACACATTCACTCCTTCTTGTGACATCAATTTTGTTGCTGACATTTCGGCTGACAAATTTTGAGTATCGCACAATCTGGAAAAGTGCAATTTTGTATGTTGCCACAATTGTGTATGCCATAATTGAAATCTATGCTCTGAAAATTGAGCCAGACCCATTATACTTCTTGCCAAACAACGATGTTATGAACATTTTGCACATTCCTTATGCCGCTTATCTTTCCTTATACATCATCTTTTCGCTCATATATTTCAACGTTCCATATCTCATCCAGGAGCGCAAAAAGATTTTCAGAAAAAGACATTTCAAAGTCAGAAAATTAAGTGAATGAAAGGAAATTGGAAATTAGTAGTTTTCTTCTTTGATTTCAAAGAACGATTTTGAATAGCCACACACCTCACAAACTTCGGGCGCTTTTGTTCCAACAACAATATGCCCGCAATTCTTGCATTCCCAAATTTTGACTTCACTCTTTTCAAACACGGCTTTTTCGTTGACATTTTCAAGCAGTCTGCGATATCTCTCCTCGTGTGCCTTTTCAATTTGTGCAACTGCCCGAAATTTCTTTGCAAGCGCCAAAAAGCCCTCTTTTTCCGCCGTCTTTGCAAAGTTTTCATACATATCTGTCCACTCGTGATTTTCACCTTCCGCCGCAGAAAGCAAATTTTCCGCTGTGCTGCCAATGCCATTGAGTTCATTCAGCCAAAGTTTTGCGTGCTCACGCTCGTTTTCAGCAGTTTTCAAAAATAGGTCTGCAATCTGCTCAAAGCCCTCACTTCTTGCAACCGCAGAAAAATATGTATATTTGTTCCTCGCCTGACTTTCGCCTGCAAATGCCTTTTGCAAGTTTTGTTCTGATTCAGTGCCAGCATAAGCGTTTTGTGTTCGATGCTCCCTGACAACCTCCCGCTGCCCAATCTTTTCAAGCATCTCCTCGCCAACGCGACATCTTGGACAAACTGCCTCTTGCCCTTCTTCAACTTCAAAAATCTCTCCACACACCTTGCAACGATATTTTGTCAGCACAACCTTCTCGCTGCCACCAGTCAGGTCAGCACTTCGGTCAAAGAAAACCGTGTGAAGCATCGCCTCAGCCAACTTGCTGCCCGGCTTTCCAAGATAGTTTTTGTAAAGTTGCAAAACTTCCTCATTTTCGTGCGCAACGCGATTTTTCAGCATCTCATCACGCTTGTAAAGTGCCTCAATGCGCTTTTGCTGAAAAACTTTTTCCTGACCAATATGCTTTGGCTGTCCGCCCCCGCCAATACATCCTCCAGGGCAAGACATAATCTCCACAAAATCAAATTTTTCGCCATTTTTTATTCTTTCAAGCAAAACTCTCGCATTGGCAAGACCAAAAACAACCGCCAATTTCAACTCAATGCCCTTGATTTTGACCTTTGTTTCCTTGATGCCGTCAAGACCACGAACTGCCTTGAAATTCAACAACAGTTCTGTCGGTTTTCTGCCAGTGAGATAGGAATAAGCCGTTCGCACAGCGGACTCCATAACGCCTCCACTGTTTCCGAAAATAACTCCTCCACCGCTTGCCTCGCCCAAAAAGTTGTCAAATTTGTCGTTTTTGAGTTTTGCAAAATCAATTTGTTTTTCCTTTGCCCATTTTGCAAGTTCAACAGTGGTGATGCAAAAATCCATATCCCTCATCTGAGGCACATTGTTGACTTTTGCCGAAACATTCATTTCGTTTCGCTTTATCTCAAACTTTTTCGCAACGCAAGGCGTCACTGCAACATTGACAATTCTTGACGGGTCAATCCCCATTTTCTTTGCAAAATATGTCTTGATGATTGGGCCTTGCATCCCAATTGGACTTCTGCAAGTGGAAATATTTGGCAAAATTTCTGGATAAAACGTTTCTGCAAACTTAATCCACGCTGGGCAACAACTTGTGAATTGTGGCAGTGGTTTTGTTTTGTTTTTTATTCTGTCAACAAGTTCGGTCGCCTCTTCGCAAATGGTCAAATCGGCACTGAAATTTGTGTCGAGAACATAGTCAAACCCAAGTTTGCGGAGCATCGCAATCATTTTGCCTTGAACAAAACTGCCAGCGGGCATTCCAAACTCATCTCCAAGACCAATCCTCACCGATGGCGAAGTTGAAACAATGAAAATCTTGTCCTTCTTCTTCATAAGGGCTTCAAGTTCGTGATATTCTTCCTTCCCAACCAGCGCATCCATTGGGCAGATTTTGATGCACTGTCCACAGTTGACGCATATGCTTTTGTCACAAGTTTTGCGAAGGTCATAGTGACTGTTGACACTTTCAAAATTGTTGCAAACAGCAGCACATTGACCACACTTTATGCACTTTTCTTCAATTCTCTCAACGGATGGATTGTCCGCATCAATCGCAACTCGGATGTTTTGGTTCAGATGTTTCATAAGTTTTTCACCTCAAATTGAATTATATCATATGCCCACATCACTGTCAAACAAATGAGAAAAACAACATATGAAAAAACACCCTCTTCTTTTGATCAAAAAGGGTGTTTTGTTCGGTTTGTTTTTGGTGGCACGCAAATAAATTGTCGTTTATTTTTTCTCACCTGTTTTCCCAGAGCCATTTTGTGCGCGTTCAGCATTCATTTGAAGGCTTTTTGCTTCCAAATCTTTCAGTGTCAATCTTGTCACCTCAAGCCCGCCATTCAGCATTTCTCTTTTGTCAAGAATGCTTGATGAAATAACCTGAAAAACCCCGCTCTTTGTCTGGTCCAAAACGTTGGCATCACGGTCAAAAACCTTCCATCTTAAACCCGAACCAACAATGAATATGTTCTCATTCCAAATTTTCAAAACGCTTGCACTGTCAACTCCAAAAATTGTTTTTTCTGTCTGCAAATCAAGCATCCATTTGCGCAAGCGTTTGTCAGTTATGAGTGCAATTTTGTTTTGGTATGGTCTGCGATATGTATAGCCGCTTCCCTTCATCTGATATGGCACTTCGGACAAACGATATTGTTTGTCGTTCAAACAAAGATAGGCTTCAGTTTTGCACGAAGAATTTTTGACATTCCTCAATTTGTTGGGAATTTTAAATCCGTTTGCAACTTCATCTTTATTCAAAAACACTTGCATAACAACACTGACACCGCCAGTTTTTTTGACCTCGTCAAGCGTCACAGGGCGCCCATCTCGAACATACTTTATAAACATAATTTCACACCTCGCGACAATTATAACGCAATTGCCGCGTGTTGTCAATAGCCATTTGCAAAATATTTTGCCACTCGATATGGATGAATTTGTTGTCAAAATAAAAAGCAGAATTTGTTAAAAAACACTAAAAAAGATATGTTGCAAAATAAAAAAAACAAAATTTTAGCTGCTGAAAAATCGACCATTTTCTGACACAACTTTTGACACAACTTTTGACACAACTTTTTTGCAAATTTGTGTCAGATTTTGACCATTTTTGAGGCTTTTTGCCTAAACAGACTTTGACATAAAAAAAACGCTACAAGCCTTTGTTTTAGGGACTTGTAGCACTGGTGGGCAGGGATGGATTCGCAATCAACAAATGCAATTTTGTTGATTCAGGACACCCCTCCCAACTTGACGGGTCCGACATCGAAACTTCGATGGTTCGCTTCAACGAAAAACAAAAAAACGCCAAACTGACGCTTATTTCTTTTATTGTGGTGGGCAGGGATGGATTCGAACCATCGAAGACATAGTCGACGGATTTACAGTCCGTTGCATTTGGCCGCTCTGCAACCTACCCATATTTTCCGGCAAACCTAAAAATTTTGCCGAGATAATTTTTTTGTGGAGCTGGCGAAAGGAATCGAACCTTCAACCTGCTGATTACAAGTCAGCTGCTCTACCATTGAGCCACGCCAGCAGATGCGCCAAAGCATCTTCACACCCGAAAACTGATGCTTTGTTCACCCTGTGATGCACAATCGCCCACTCACCCTTGCATCCAAGAGTTTTATGTCGTCTTGTTCATCTTTTGGTGCCCAAAGGTGGAATCGAACCACCGACACAGGGATTTTCAGTCCCTTGCTCTACCGACTGAGCTATCTGGGCATTTCATCCATTTTGATTGGAAAATGGATTTTGGCGACTCGGATGGGGCTCGAACCCACGACCTCCAGCGTGACAGGCTGGCGTTCTAACCAACTGAACTACCGAGCCAAGTCGCTTTTTTTTAGTTTTGCTTTTTTTCAAAGCCCAAAACGCAAGTTTTGGTGGGCCTTCACGGACTCGAACCGCGGACCAACCGGTTATGAGCCGGTCGCTCTAACCAACTGAGCTAAAGGCCCAATGTTGCCTTGCACTTGCAAACGAAAAGTTTGCTGGTCGGGGTGGAGGGTCTCGAACCCCCGACCTCACGGTCCCAAACCGCGCGCTCTACCAACTGAGCCACACCCCGTTGAACGACACTTGCTCAACCATTTTATAATAAATTAAAGGAAATGTCAAGAATTTTTGCAAACTTTTTGAAAAAATTGGTCAAAAGGCGATAATTTTGTTTTTGCCACACATTTAGTCTAAAGGTAGTCCACTGCAGAAAATTTTTTCAAAAAAAACCGTTGACATCAAAACAAATCTTTGATGACTATGAAAAAATTTATCATCTCCACACCCAAAACTTCGGCGATGATTTCTCTGATGTGAACAAATATCTTTGCTCAAACAAAGACTTGATTGTCAAAGAATTTGTTCGAAGATACAATGAAATGGAAAAAATTTCTGCTCAGACAACTCCAAATTGCCACTACTCACATCCTGCATTGACAAAATTTTGACAACGGCAGCCAGCAGCAAAGTTTAAACAATCCCGATTGGCTGGTTTGCGACTTGTTCAATTCTGATTTTGCCAGGCTCTGTTGTGTATGAAACTTCAAGATTATCAAATTCTTTGTTTCGGAATTTGTCAAGAATTTGATAATCTTTTTCGGTCATATCAAAAGAAAGTGCAGCCAAATTCTCGGAAATATGGCTTTTGTTGCTTGACTTTATCAAAATTCCAATTTTCTTGTGTTTTATCAGCCAATTTATGATGATTTGGTTTTGAGTTTTGCCATATTTTTCCGCCAACCCCACAACTTCGGCATAGTTTTGTTTGGCAGTTCGGTTACGCCTGAGCGGTTGATAGGCATAAAATCCCCCCCCCGCATTTCGACAAGTTGCAATCACTCCGTTGTCCTCGTTGATTTTGCATTCAAGGTTATAAAGTCCCTCGAAATAGTCCAACTTGTCAGCAACCAACTTCAACTGCGAAGGCGAAAGATTAGAATAGCCCGTTGCCAAAAACTTTTTTGTTTTCTTCAATCTTTCAATTTCTTTGACATAGTCCTCAAACGCAAAGCTAAGGATTGCTGGGCTGTGCAGCGTGACGCAATCGAGATAGGTGAGGTTGAGCCTTTGGAGATATGTGTCAATCTGCTCTTCCATTTTTTGAATGCTTGAACATCCCCAAGTGATAAAGCAATTCACAAAAATATCTTCACGTTTGACTTGCTTGAGAAATGAAGCCACAACATCAAGAGTTCTGCCATCATCATAAGCCAACACTACATCAATAAAATTGACACCATTGTCATAATAGAATTTCAGTGCATCAACCTCGTCATCAATTCTGTCTTTCGAAATTGTCCAAGTTCCAATGCCGATTTTGCTCACTTCTTTGCCACTTTTTGTACGAAGCATAGCGTTTCTCCCTTTTTATTTGTTTACAAATTTCGACAAAATTTTATGCGTCCCAATAGAATATTTTGAGTGCAAGATGCCCATTCATCACAGTCCAAACTTTTGAATTTTCACTCAAAGTTGCTTCACTGCTCCAAATGCCTTCACCACTCAGGCTCATTCCATATGTTGCCGCAATGTCGTTGCCATAGTAACTGTTTGTGATTGTCGCAACGCCCTCGCCACACAGGTTGTCCGCGCTTGTGCAGAAGGATTGGTCAATCGTCGTGTCAGACAATGAGTTGCCAATCAGACCTCCACCATTGACGCCTCCACGGTTTGAACAACCAACCATCGCGACACCCTCTGACGTTCCAACAAGTCCGCCAACAACTCCAGAGTGACCTCCACCGCCATCAAATTCCTCTTCTCTGTATGACGGTATATAACCACCATCAAGCATTGTGGTGTTGATCGATGTTGGGAAGCCGCTTGATGAGCCTGTTGAATTGAAGAATATCAAATGATCAATCAAATTTGTGTATATATCAAAGAAAGCAATATCTTCGCCGCCAACATTGACTGTGTTAGGGTTCCCGTAAATTTCAACACGTCTTATTATCGAATTTTTTGCATATCCAACAAGTCCCCCGACATTTCCTGCCCCAGCAACATTGCAAGACTGAATGATGAGGTTTTTGATTGTGGCATTTTTTATGTACCCAAAAAGACCATAGCAATTTCTTGCATCCATACTGTTAGCAACAAACAAGTTGTTTATGTGGAAGAATTGGCCATCAAACACACCTTGGAAAGAATTTTTGTCGTCCTTTCCGATTGGTGTGAAACCGATGTTGAGCATATCAATGTCACTGACGAGTTTGATTGTCTCACCAGCAAAAGTTCTTTCTCCACTGTTCACTTGGTTGCTCACCCAAAGAAGCTCTGCAAAGTTTCTGATCTGCCAAACACCCTCTTCTTTGGATGGTTGAGTTCCCACACTGCCCTCTGTTTCACCTGCTTTTGAACCATATTTTGCACGGATATGAAGATCATCCTTGTTTGAAGATGCATCATACAACTTGCTGACCAATGCCATGACATCTTCAAAGAAGAAGTTATATTCTTTGTTTGTTGAAAGCAAATATTCATTTCCGCCCACAACAGCATAGTATCCAGCAAAATTTGGACTTTTTTCGTTGTCCTCTGCAATCAAGATGACCGGAGCATTATAGTAGACCTCAATCGGATTGTTTGCATTGCTCATGACGGTTGTGTTGATTTCCGGCGTTGGAGCATTTGGAACCCTCAAATTTTTTGAAGTGTAGTATGCCAACCTGACATTTCCGCCAGTGCCGTTCACGATAATAGTATCCCCACGCAGCGTGTAAGTGCGAAGTTCAAACTGCACATCAAAGTTCACCTGCTTATAGTTTTCTTCATAAAGATAATCTCTTGCAAGAGTTCCCTTTGCCAATATTTTAAAGAAATCATTAGCATTTGAAGTTGCGTTTGTAATGTAAATGTCGTCAACAACTTTTTGCAAATCAATGGTGTCGTCTTCTCTGAGATAATTTACAGCAGCCCCATAAACAAAACAATCATATGCGTTTGCACGCTCGGTGTCGCTTGCAATTCTTATAGAAAGGTCGGACACATTGGCATCTGCCCAACAATTAGCAGAAAGAGACGAGTTGTCGTGGCTCCTGAAAAACTCTGCCGTGCCAACATAATCTCCCGACAAAAATTCTTCAAGATGGTTCCATTCGTTGTATGTCCAGTCTACTGTTAGAAATGTCCTTCGTGGGACCTTGATGAAAACAAGGTCAATTTGGTCGGTTGTGATGTCTGTCACAAATGTCCCAACAAGATCGCTCCATGTGATTGTACCATAATTTGAATAATCAGGCATACTTGACATTTTGTTAAAGGCTTCACCTTCGACAAGTTCAAACTCGGTCACGGACCCTCCCGTGTCAAATTCTCCATTATTGAAATATGCAATATATGCCAAATAACCATTGCTTGAAAACCCAAAATCATTTGCATTTGCAAGAGGTGTGAGGATTCCCGATGGAAGCAATGCTTGCTCCCAATCATAATGTGTCAAATCTGGTTCATAATAATCCAAATCATCGTTCACACCCGTGAAAGCACTGTTTGGTGCATTTTTGCAATAAAAGTCCGTCTTGTAAGTGATTTGTTTGTAGCATATTCTTATGCTTTCAAAAAGCTTAATCCCATTGCAATCACACGGAACAAACATTGTCATTGCAAAATCACCAAGCCAGACATTGTTTTTGCCATAGCGTGCATCGCCATAATTTGACCATTTCCGAGTTAAATCCAAATTTTTGCAAAAATCATTTTGCAATGAGTATGTGTGAAGGTTTGTGACGATTGGTACGGCCTCATTGAAAAGCTCTTCATTATATGCCGCAGTCACATTTTTTGCGTTGCCAATGGCACTCATATTCGTCCCATCATACACACACACTTCTTTGCCAACTCCACCAACATACACGGCCGTGACAGCATAGCCAACTTTTGGAGTGACATGTAAAAACCACAAATCGTTTTCTTTATATTTATACTTATCTGATTTTGAAGCATATGACATCAATTCATATGTCCCATTCGACACAGCCTTCCCATCTTTTCTTTCATATTTCAATTCTGCTTTTGCAATTCCGTCAGAGGTGTTAGAAACAACATTGCCCGTTTGTTTTTGGAAAGAAACTGAGTTGAGAGTACCTTCACGATATGAAGGCACACTATCAAGTCTTAAAATGGGAATGTATGACACATTTATTAAGTTTGAAGATTTAGGGGCAAGATTCATTTCAATTTTGAAGTAATCATATGGAGAATAAGGAGAATCACCATTCAAATTTGACTCTTTAACTTCAATTAAATCTGAAGGATATGTAACACTTCTAGTGAACTTTGGAATAAATTCCTCTGCCTTCCACCAATAATCTGAATCCCACTGATCATAATATTGATCCAACTTCTTAGCGTCTATATATCCATCTGGTGCATTTGGCATATTATGATATGAATTCCAACTGATTTTATATGGGTCATAATTTTTCCAAAAAGCAGAATTTAATACTTTGGTTACTGAGAGTGATTTGAAATAATATATATAGCCATTGGTAAATCCATAATTGCTTTCAATAGGTGTTCCATCTTCATCAATATAAATAAATGGGTTAGGAATTTTTTCCAGAAAGCCATATGTGGTTCCCCTCTCCGTTTTATATGAGTATTTCATGTCAACGCGAACAGCTCCAAATACTGTTTTTGGGAAATAGAGCGTATCATCATAATCTGTTATTTCAAAATCAAATGGCAATTCAGAATATGAATTCTTATCAAGAATATTTGTGACTAAAATACTTTTGCTAGACACAAATGGCTTATCGACAATATTGTCGTGAAGATCAAATTCATAACTATCATTCCCACTAGACTGTCCTTTAACTTCAACACTCTGAGTCAACGAACTAAAGTTTGGTGATTCTAATTGAGAAAAAAAGTTGTCTTCATCTGCCTCTTTTGTTGTAAATTTCCTAATTATTGTATGTCCATCGTTTTTGCTTGTGTCTCCCTCGTCCCCCACAAGAGGAATTGAACCATCTTTAATAACTTTTTGCACATAATAATGACCAAAATTTTTTCCGCTAAAATATTTTATAACTCCAGAATTGTGCGTTAACCTGGCCCATCCTGTGACAAACTGCCCGACAATCATACCATAATGAGAATAACTCGAAACGGGTCCCTCATCACTACCACTATACAAATTTCCATAATTGACCACATTTTTTATCCCGCCTGGAGCATCAACATAGTCAGGATTATACTTGTAACTATTATCCAAAAAATTTCCTTCATATTTACCACAGATCATTCCAACTTCTGATGGCTTTGTCTTATAGTGAAAAATGATATTGCCATAATTCACACACGCATTTAATGTATGCCAAGTGATGCCCTCAACCATACCTCCAACAATACCGCCGCAGAAGTTAACAATGGCCTTATTTTCATCCTTTCCCAATCCACCACCTGTGTAGGTGTTCACTTCGATGTCTCCAAAATTTGTGCATCTAAGAATGGCATCATCTCGATTCCTTCCAAGAGTATCGGTCCAAAGATCAGTCCCTTTGTAAAACTGTCCATTGTCTTTAACACCAGCATATTTGCCACATATTCCGCCATAATAAGACCAAGAAGCATTGATACTTGGTTGAGCCAATCCTTTGTGATCAATTTTGCCATAATTTGCACAATCCACAATCACACCATCATCACACTGTCCACAAATGCCTCCGGCCTTCACAGAAGCCGCTTTTCCAAAGAAATACCAAGTTGGAGTGACATCAATTGTGATAACACCATGATAATAGCAGTCCCTGAAAATATAGTCTGACCAGCCTGCAATTCCACCAAGAAAGACTTCTGCCTGCATATCGGCAGAACCAGCAATGTCTTCAATATACCCAATGTTTGTTCGAGCAATGATGTTGGATTGTATGTCCCTTGTTTTTGCCACAACACCACCACAATATGTGCCATCCCAAACACCCGGATTGTTTGCAAGGGCTGATGTGCCATCACTTTGAATTGCAACATTAATTGTGCCTTCCACCGTTATGCCAGAAATTGAGGTTTCCTGTCCAACAAAAGGAGCAAGCAAAAGGTTTCTTGTGCTTGCCTCTTCATCATATTCCCAATATTTTCTTCGCCAACAATATCTTTGCTTTCAAACACCCTATCCCCGATGTTGAGAGTGTGCCCCTGCCCATCAAGATGACCGTGAAGCTCTGGAATTGGGTTCCAACGATAGTTTGACAAATTGATGTCAGATGTGAATGCGTAATAACTTTCCTCTTGAGATTGCTCACTTGTTGCCAAAGCCATCACTTCGGTGTCGGCGGCGATTGTTTCAACCGACACGCCAGACAGTGCCTTTGTGACAGCAAATTTGTTTGTGTCAGCATTGATTTTTTTCAATTGCTTCATTGAAGATGACAAAAACGCCAAATCCTCAGCAGAAGAAATTTCCCACGGAGAGTTTTCTGTGCCTTTGCCTTCCAAATGGTCAACAGAAAAATCTTCCCAATCTTTTTTGTTTGGGTCCTCCTGTTGAATTTCTGGAGTTGAAAAGTCCAAATTCTTGAACAAAACAAAGCACCCACTGAAAAGCGTGAGCGACAAAAAAACTGCAATAAGCCCCGTCAAAACCTTTTGAGTTTTGCTTTTTTCGGAACTTTTTGTGACAAAATTCTTCTTCATATGATTATTATAAACAAAAAACCACAAAAAAACAAAACATTTTCAGCACAAAAAAGACATTTTTTGCACAAAATCTGTCAAATCTTTGCCATTTTTTAATGTAAACATTAAAGACAACGTGTTTTTTCAAATTTCAAGTCAAAAATCAACGAAAAAC
>CANQNH010000012.1 GCA_947625165.1 uncultured Clostridia bacterium | reverse complement strand
ATGGAATGGCAGACTGGGAACCCACCTTTTTTCCTTTTGGCAAAGAGGACACTCTCATCACAATCCAAATTGACCAAATGCTTGCCGAAAAGTTTGGAATGGAATACACCGACAAGGACGGGCAGAAAAAGAGACCATACATCATCCACAGAACAAGCATTGGCTGCTATGAAAGAACGCTGGCATATCTGATTGAAAAATATGCTGGGGCATTTCCGCTTTGGCTTGCGCCGGTTCAAGTGAAGGTTATGTCTTTGACAGAGCGAAACAACGACTATGCAAAGGAAATTTTTGACAAGTTTGAGCAAAAAGGTTTCAGGGCGGAACTTGATGACCGCAACGAGAAAATTGGCTACAAAATTCGTGAGGCCAGCGCGATGAAAATTCCATATCTTGTCATTGTTGGCGATGAAGAAGAAAAAACAAAGACGATTTCAATCAGGGGACGCGGCTTTGAAAACAAGAGCGGTCTTGATTTTGATGATTTTGTTGCACGACTTCAAGACGAGGTTGACAAGAAAGTCATAAAATGAGAAAAACAAATCGCTTGTGACAAAAAATATCAAACTTCGCGAAAAAACTTTCAATTTTGTTTGAAAAAGGTTGGCAAGTGTGATAGTATGATAAAAGGAGTGGCAAGTTTTATGGGCTTCAATGAAATTGTTTTGCCGATTGCAACCGTTTTGTTTGTGCTTTTGATGGGGTTTTATTTCAAATGAAAAAATCAAATTGATGCAAATTTGTGGGAAATTTGATGGAAAATTAAAATAGCAAAAAAATCAATTTGAGGAAGAAATAAAAAAGCAAAGAAAACAAAAAACATCAAAAAATTGACAAAAAATGACAAATTTTTGCAAAAAAAAACGATAAAAACGAATTTTTTGACAAAAAAATTGAAAAATTGCAATTTGACAAAATGAAAAAAGTAAACAATTTTTAAGGAGAGAAAAATGAACGAAGTTTGGAATTATGTGCTTATCGCTGTTGTTGCACTTCTTTTGATTGCGATGCCAATTATGATGAACGCACGCAACAAAAAGGAAAGTCAAAAAGTTCAGGAGCAAACAAATTCGCTGAAAGTGGGCGACAAGGTTTTGACAACAAGTGGGGTCTATGGCACAATCACCGAAGTCAAATTTGACGACAGCAAAAAAACTGTTGTGATTGAAACGGGCGGAAAAACAAAAAGCTATCTCACAGTGGATGCCTATGCGATTTACACCGTTTTCAAGAGTGACGAAGAACTCAAACGCGAGGCAGAGGCAAAGGCGGAGCAAGAAAGGCTGAAACTTGAAGCCGAACAGCAAAAGAAGGCCGAGAAAGCCGAGAAGAAAAACAAGAAAAAATCGGTGGAAGAAGAAGTTTTGGAAGTCACCAAAAAGGAAGAAAATCAAGAAAATGCTTGACAAGAAAAGTCGCGAAATTTTCGTGATTTTTCTTTTTGAAAGAGCATCAAAGACACAATCATTTTCAAATCAAGGAGGAGCTTTTTATGAGCAAAAATTTGGTTATCTATTTTTCGCATAAGGGTGAAAACTATTTTGGCGGCGCCCTCAAACAAATTGAAAAGGGAAACACCGAAGTGGTTGCAGAGCAAATTGCCAACGCAGTGGGTGCGGATGTTTTTGAGGTTGAGGCGCAAAAAACATATCCAAATGGATATTATACTTGCTGTGATGAGGCAAAAAAAGAACTTCAGCAAAATGCACGCCCAGAACTGAAAAAACAGATTGACAGCATTGAAAAATATGACAACATCTTTGTTGGCTATCCAATTTGGTGGGGAACGCTGCCTATGCCACTTTTTGCACAACTTGAAAAGTTGGATTTTGCAGGTAAGAATGTTGCTCCGTTTTGCACGCACGAGGGCAGTGGACTGGGTGACAGTGAGCGCGACATTAAAAAACTGTGCGCTGGTGCAACAATCCAAAATGGGCTTGCTGTTCGCGGGTCAACGGTGTTTTCTTCACAAGACAAGGTTGCAAAGTGGGCAAAAAGTGCTTTGAAGTGAGTTTTTGCTTTTTTAAGATGCTTTTTGAAAAAGATTTTTTCACAAAATTTGAAAAAATTTTTAGAAATGTTTTAACAAAACAGAAAAAAATGTTTTAACAAATTTGAAAAAGTTGTTTTAACAAAAAAGTTTTCAAGAATTTTAAGAAAAGGAAGGATGAAAGGATTATGAAATCAACAGTCTATTTCACAAAAGATATTTCGCCAGAGGGTTTGGTCAAAATTTTTGACGCTCTTGGACGGGAACTTAAAGGCAAAGTTGCCGTCAAAATCTCCACGGGAGAACCGGGCGGGCACAACTTTCTCAATCCAAACCTCATCAAAGATTTGGTCAAAAAACTTGACGGAACAATCGTGGAGTGCTGCACAGCATATCGCGGAAAGCGCTTTGATGCAAAAAGTCATTTCAAGGCAATCAAAGAGCACGGATTTTTGGACATCGCACCTTGTGACATTATGGACGAAGATGGTGAGGTCAAAATTTTCTTTGAGGGCGGAAAACATCTTGGCGGATATGACATTGTTGGCTCGCACATCAACAACTATTCCTCAATGCTTGTGCTGTCACATTTCAAGGGACACGCGATGGGTGGCTTTGGTGGAGCGTTGAAAAATATGAGCATTGGCGTGGCATCTCGAAACGGCAAGGCGTGGATACATTCTGTTGGAAAAACCGCCGACCCAGACAAGATGTGGGACTTTATTGGTGACCAAGACGGCTTTCTGGAAAGTATGGCAGAGGCGTGCAAAGCGGTTGTCACACATTTTGGCGAGGAAAATATGGCATATATCAATGTTGCAAACAAACTTTCCATTGATTGTGACTGTGACAACAATCCTCACGAGCCAGAAATGGCAGACATCGGGATTTTTGCATCGCTTGACCCTGTTGCGCTTGACCAGTGCTGCTATGATGCAATCATAAATTCAAAAGACAAAGGGAAGAAATCTTTGGTGAACAGAATGCATCAAAAAAATGCCATTCACACTGTTGAGGCGGCATTTGAACTTGGGCTTGGCAATCGGGAATATGAAATTGTTGAAATTTGAGGCTCTGAAAATCCAAATTTTTGCAGTTTGAACTGAAAAGAAATCGTTGTCAGGGGGCAAGGCTGAAGGCAAAAAAAAGAGAAAAAACGAAAAAGGCGTGGGCAAATTGCGTCTTTTTCTTTTTTTCGTTTAAAATTCTGTTTTCTTCTTTTCTTTACAACCTTTCTTCTTATTTTCAACTCATCGTTCCCATTTCAAGTTGTCTGTTCTTGTTTTGGGTTGTTTTTGTCATTTTGTTTTTTCTTGTTTTGGGTGATTTTGTCTTTCTTTTTCGCTTTTTCCTTATTTTTATCTCAAATTTTTGTTTCTTAAAGTTTGGTCGTTTTATTGTTTTTCATATTTTCGCTGCCAATTTTTCTTTCTTTTCCCTTCAAAAAACGCCAACTTTTGATTATATCATCGGACAAGTCATTTTGCAGAATTTGGCTGCATAAATTAAAGTGTTGAAGTTTATTTTTGAAAGGGGTGGCAATAATGAAAGTGAAAGCATTGAATAGTGATGGAAAAGGACTTGCTCTTGCCATTTTGAAAGGCGTTGTCGCAGGACTTTGTGTTGCTCTTGTCGGAATTTTGATTTTCGCTTTTCTCCTTCGTTTCACCTCCATTCCTGACAGCGTTATTTCTCCGGTCAATCAGGTCATCAAAGGCGTGTCAATCTTCTTTGGCGTCTTTTTTGGAATGAAAAAACACAAAAATATGGGACTTCTTTCCGGACTTTTGATTGGCGTGCTCTTCACAATAACCGCTTTTTTGGTGTTTTCAATTCTTGACGGGGCGTTTGTTTTTGACAAAACTTTTCTCAGCGACATCATATTTGGCGGAATTTTGGGCGCAATCTGTGGGATTATTTGCGTCAATCTGAAAAAAATTTAAAGTTTTATTTGACAAATTCCCCTTTATGCTTTATAATAAACAAGTATATTTTACATTCGACTTATTTTTAAGGGGACATTGATGGCTAGAAGTATCAATAAAAGCAAACGCAATTCCATCCTAAATTTTGTTGCCGTTGTCATCTTGACAATCATCGGAATTGTGTTGTCGGTTGGAAATTTCAAAATTCCTTTCACAAACTATGTTTATCAGGGCTTTGCAAACTCCATCTCGCTTGGACTTGACCTTGCGGGTGGTGTTTCTGTTGTCTATAACTGCGATGTTGACGAGGGGCAGGACCTTGACAAAGCAATCGATGCAACTGTCACACGCCTCAGCGATGTGATCGGCAGCAGATATTCCGAAGCAGACATCCGCAGGCAAGGCACAAATCAAATCCGAATTGAAGTTCCTTCAGTGACGGACAGTGAGGCGATTTTTGACCTTATTGGTGACCCAACACCACTTTATATGCTCACCGAAAACACCGCAACAACAATGGACGAGGCGGAAGAAAAAGGCTTTGTGCGCGTTGTCGGCACTGACATCAAAGATGTTTTTGTTTCCTATCAAAACGATGCCTATGGCGTGACGCTTGTTTTCACAGATGAGGGGAAACAAAAATTTGCAGACCTGACTGAATTTGAGGCCGCAAACACCAACGAAAACGGCAGCGACCAGAAGATTTATGTCTATATCGGCGAGGTTGGAGGGCAGAACACAAAACAACTGACTTTGACCTGCGAAGAAGCAATCAAATCGGGCAGCACATTCATTTCGGGTGACGATTTCAAGGACGACTATGACGCCGCAAGGAACTATGCTCTCACCATTATGAGCGGAACTTTCAATGCAAAACTTGACCTTTTCCAAAGCACAATCGTTTCGGCAACTTTGGGCGCTGATGCGCTGAAATATTGCATCATCGGCGGCTTTGTTGGGTTGATTTTGATTATGGCAATCCTGTGGTGGAGGTATGGCGATTTCGGTCTGCTTGCTGGCTTCGCTTTGGTGATATATGTCATTTTGATGCTCTTCTTCTTGCAGGCAATTTCGTTTGTTCAGTTGACACTTCCGGGGCTTGCCGGCATTGTGCTGTCAATCGGTATGGCTGTTGACGGAACTGTCATCATTTTTGAAAGAGTGCGTGAAGAATATAAGTCCGGAAAGAAAATCCCACTGTCCGTCAAGGGCGGTTTCAAACGCGCATTTTGGCCAATATTTGACAGTAACATCACAACAATCATCACTGCCGTTGTGCTGTATATCCTTGGAACAGCATCAATTCAGGGCTTTGCAATCACGCTTCTCATCGGAATTTTGCTTTCAATGTTTATGAATTTGGTTGTTCTTCGCTTCTTTGTGAAGTGGTATCTGCCATTCAACAGCGTCAAAGGCAAAAAATTGCACCTTCCAAAACAGGAAAGACAGGCAAAAGATGTGGTTGTTGAAGGAGGGCTTGCAAATGACTAAGAAATTCAAAAAAACGGGAAAATTCTCCCTTGACAGCGCCATCGAAAACAGCAAATTTGACTTCTGCAAAAATTTGAAGTGGTTTTTGATTGTGCCGCTGACCATCATCTTTGTTGGTCTCATCCTTCTTTGCACACTTGGCTTCAATTTGGGCATCGACTTCACGGGCGGCTCAACAATGACGATTTTCATTGACGCCAACGCTGAATTTTCGGAACAAAAACTTGATATTGATGCTGACTACGGCAAAATTGAACAAAAAATCAACAAGGTTTTGGCAGAATATGGGCTTCACCTTTCCACTTTGCAAAAAACCGAAATCGGCGACACTGAAGAGGCCAATAGACTTGGCATTCAGGGGAAAAGCGCCGTTATTGTGAAATATCAAAACGACAACTCAAAGAAATCAGAAGAAATTGAAGAAATCAACAACCAAATCAAACTTTCTTTTCTCAAAGAATTTGGCTTTGTTGACAGCGATGTTGAATTCAAGGATTTGGGCGAACTTGACGCCAACCAACTTGTTGAAAATGGCGGTGTCATCACATCAAGCGCAAGCGCCGAACTTATGATGAAATCGTTCATCGCTCTTCTTGTTGCGATGGTGCTGATTTTGATTTATGTTGGTTTCAGGTTTGAACTCACAAGTGGGCTTGCAGCAATTTTGGCACTTTTCCACGACATTTTGGTCACTGCATCAGTTATGTTGATTTGCAGAATTCAAATTAATGTGGCATTCATCGCAGCACTCATCACAATTTTGGGCTATTCCATCAACAACACAATCATCATTTTTGACCGTATGCGTGATGACATCAAATTGGCTCGAAACACAAATTCAAGAATTGACAACAAAAAAGTGGCAAACAAGGCAATCAAAGACACAATGATGCGTTCAATCTTGACAATGGTCACCACATTTGTTATGATTTTCTTCATCACTGTGATTGGTGTGCCAGACATCCGTGAATTTGCTTTTCCAATTATGGTTGGCATTTTGGCGGGCTTCTATTCCTCTGTTTTTCTCACACCGGGTCTTTGGGCTGTGGCATATCGACCACGAAAGCGCAAAAATTTGACAAAGCAAGAAAAAACTCCGTCAGAGGATGCTGTTGAAATTGAAAATGCTTGAAAATAAAAAACTTAGGGGAAACCTAAGTTTTTTTGTTGCTTTAATTTTTGATTTTTTAATTTTTAATTGTTTTGCTGGTTTAATTTTTAATTGTTTTGTTGTTTCCGTTTTTCTTTATTTTCTGTTTGTTTTCAAGCAAATTCCTTATAATTTTTTGCTCTTGATGGGTGACGCATTTTTCTCAATGCTTTTGCCTCAATCTGACCAATTCGTGTGCTTGAAAGGTTTTCTTTTTGTCCTACTTTTGCCTGAGATTTTGGTTGATTATCTTCAAGTCCATAGCGCAGTTTCAGCACCACTTGTTCACAGCCATCGAGAGTTTTCATACCTTTCAAAATGCCCGCACGAAGCGACGCACGATTGACAACTTTGTCGGCAAGTTCATCAATCTCGGGGTCATTGGCTTGGTCAGGGGTGACGATGTGTGAAAAGTTCAGGTCCTGATTGTGCTCTTGTGCTTTTTCGTGCATTTCGGTCAATCTTCCTTCAAGATATTTCCCAAGATTTCTTTTGAAAGTGACATATTTTTCTGGGACACGCCAATGTGGAGTTTTCAAAAAGTCGTTCACAAGAAGGAATGTTGTCTGCAAGGCATCTTCAAATGTTTGACTGTCGATTGCTTTTTCAACATAAAAATGAGTGACAAACTTGAAAGCAAGCATAAGACTTTTCTGTTTGAAAGTTTTGTTTTCAAGTCCAAGGCGAACCAATTTTTTGTATTCTTCTTGACTCATAACCTCTTCTTCGCCAAGGGCAAAGCCATAGTTTTTTTTGATGATTTCAAAATATTCTTCTCTTGTCTTTGGCATTTGTTTTCTCCTTCGTTTTTCCAAGTATATCACGAAAACACCTTTTTGTCAATATAAAAACTCACAATGGCAAAGATTGTGAAAAAACACATTTTGCACATTAAGACAAAGTTTTTTTAAGTCTTCTTATGTTCACTTTGGCGCAACATACTGTGTGTTATGATGCATACCACACAACATATGGGCAAGCGATTGGTTTTTCTTTTCTTTTTTTCAAATGAGTTGCCGTTTTTTCTTTGCTTTTGAGTGGAAGTTTGGTGTATAATTGTTATGTCGAAAAATGGTTATTGGGAGAGTTTCCGTGAAAGGCAAGATAATTCAATTCAGAAAAAAGAAACTGTTCAAAAATGGGCTTCTTGTCAACCTCGAAACTGGAGAATGTCCGCAGGTGGACATCTTGGTTGACGGGCAAGATATTGTTGACATTCAGCCAAGTGGGGCGTTTGACAACTTGGAAACTGAGGTTGTCAATTTGAAAAAGAATTTTGTTCTGCCGCACTTTGTCAACGCATTCTGTGACAGTTTGAAGGCTTTTGAACAGACCTATGGCAGAGAATTTGTTGAAACAGAAAACAGACTGCTTGGACAAAGTCTTTTCAAAGCAAAAACCTATGATTTTCAGTCGGTTGTGGCGCTGAACTTGTTTGCAAAAAATGTTTGTGCCGGCAGTTGCATTGTGAACGACATTATGGACAACGGACTTTATGTTGGCAAGCCTACAACGGCAAAATGTTTGTCAAAAATTGAAGAAAAAACTGACAAGCAACTTGATGCGTTTTTGGAAGAGGTTCACAAAGACAAAAGCAAACTCTTTTTGGATGTGGGGCGAACGCTTGACGAACTTGGCACCATTGACAAGATGTTTGGCAAGCCTCTTTCGCACATGCTTGAGGATTTTGGATTTTTGGATTTGAGCCCGATCATTGTTGGTGGAAATTGTCTTGAAAAAGACGAACTTGAACTTTTGAAACAGCACGATTGCAACTTTGTTTTGACGCCATATGAGGATGGAAAAGTGGGGCGCAGGCAGACAAATTTTGTAAGTTTGCGCAGCAAAGATTTTCTTGTTGGGCTTGGAAGTGGATGCGCATTTGAGGTTGACTTTTTTGCATATATGCGACAAATCTTGCTTGGAATGCGCTCGATGTTTGAAGCGCAAGATGTTGTCACAGAAAAAGAGGTTTTGGATTTGGCGTTCAATCAAAGTGCTCTTGTGTTGAATGTTGACAACAGATTGCAGGTTGGAAATCCTGCATCATTCATTGTGGTGAAAAATTGTGCATCGCTCTATGACGACATTTCCCACACTCTTGTTTGGGAGAAAAGCAAGCACGATGTTATGATGACCGTCTTTTGCGGAGAAATTATGCAAAAAAATGGTGAAATCCTTATACAAAACTTCCCAGATTGTGATACAATTAGAGAAACAATAAAATTATTTTCAAGGAGAAAAAAAGATGACAATTGAAGAAAGACTTTCAAGTGAGTTTGGACTGCGCGCAGACTATACGCAAAACATCATAAATTTGATTGATGAGGGGAACACAATTCCTTTTATTGCACGATACAGAAAAGAAATGCACGGCTCGTGTGACGACCAAGTGCTTCGAAATTTTGCCGACAGGTTGAAATATTTGAGAAACCTTGCCGAAGAAAAAGAAAAAGTGCAGAAAGTGATAACCGAACAGGGCAAGTGGACTGATGAACTTGCTGCCGCTTTGGAAGGCGCGATGACACTGACCGAAGTTGAGGACATCTATCGACCATACAAGCCAAAGCGCAAGACGAGGGCATCCGTTGCGATTGCGAAGGGACTGGAGCCTCTTGCCGACCTGTTGCAAGCACAAAGGAAGGATGTTGACATTTGGGAAGAGGCGAAAAAGTTTGTGACTGAGGAAGTGCCAACCGCTGAGGATGCTGTTGCTGGTGCGAAAGACATTGTTGCAGAACGTATTTCGGACAGTGCGGATTTACGAAAAGAACTACGCGAAATCATCGCAAACAAGGCATTTATTGTTTGCACACTGCTTGAAAATGAAAACAACTTGACCTATGAGACCTATTCTGGCTTCAAGCAAGAAGTGAAAAATTTGCCAAGTCACAGAATTTTGGCGATAAATCGTGGCGAAAAAGAAAAATGCTTGAAAGTTGAAATTCAGATTGATGAAAAGTTGACCATTCCTGTGATTGAAAAAGCGTTCAAGAAAAACAATGAAAACACCAATGCACTGATGGACGAAACCATTTCTGACGCATATGAAAGGTTGCTGTTTCCATCGCTGGAAAGGGAATGTCGAAACAATCTGACCGATGTTGCTGATGAGCAGGCAATCAAGATGTTTGAGGTCAATTTGAGACCTTTGCTTTTGGAAGCGCCGCTCAAAAACAATGTCATTATGGGCTTTGACCCTGGCTATCACAACGGCTGCAAGATTGCAGTCATCGACAAAAATGGCTCTGTGCTTGACACCACGGTTGTTTATCCAACCCCTCCACGCTCAAAAACGGAAGAAGCTTTGGAAAAACTGAAAGCGATGATTGAGAAAAACAATGTTGACATCATCGCGATTGGCAACGGAACGGCCTCAAAAGAGAGCGAAATTTTTGTTGCGGAACTGATTAAACACGTC
This sequence comes from uncultured Clostridia bacterium, assembly GCA_947625165.1. Classification (GTDB taxonomy): domain Bacteria; phylum Bacillota; class Clostridia; order Christensenellales; family UBA1242; genus Caccovivens. Next base: position 17,313 of record CANQNH010000012.1, on the reverse strand, counting down.
AACAGACCTGTCAGCTATGCAGTTGTCAGCGAGGCGGGGGCATCTGTTTATTCTGCATCAAAGTTGGCGGCGGAGGAATTTCCGGAATATGATGTCAACTTGCGAAGTGCGGTGTCGATTGCTCGCAGACTGCAAGACCCTCTTGCTGAACTTATCAAAATTGATGTCAAATCCATCGGCGTGGGGCAATATCAGCACGATATGCCGCAAAACCGCTTGACCGAGGTGTTGACAGGCGTGGTTGAGGACTGCGTCAACAGCGTTGGGGTTGATTTGAACACTGCAAGTCCAAGCCTGCTTTCTTATGTTTCAGGATTGAATATGAGCATCGCGAAAAACATTGTTGAGTTCCGCACCAAAAAGAAGGGATTTAAGTCACGCGAAGAACTGCTTTCTGTTCCGAAACTTGGGCCAAAAGCGTATGAACAATGTGCGGGCTTTCTCCGAGTTGTTGGCGGGGACAATGTGCTTGACAACACTGCTGTGCATCCTGAAAGTTATGAGGGGGCGCGCAAACTTTTGCAGTTGTTCAGCCTGACCGAAGAGGATGTCAAAAACAACAATCTTGTTCTTTTGCCGAAAATGGTCGAGCAAAAAGGTGAGAAAAAAGTGGCAGATGAGTGCGGAATTGGTGTTCCAACACTTGTTGACATCACAAACGAACTTTTGAAGCCGGGGCGAGACATTCGCGAAACGATGCCAAAGCCTGTTTTGCGCAGCGATGTCATTCATATGGAAGATTTGAAAGAGGGGATGGTTTTCTCTGGCGTTGTGCGAAATGTTGTCGATTTTGGGGCGTTTGTTGACATCGGAGTGCATCAAGATGGGCTTGTGCATATCTCACAACTTTCTGACAGTTTTGTGAAGCATCCAAGTGATGTTGTGAAGGTTGGAGATGTTGTGGATGTGAAAGTGACGGGCGTTGACCTTGCAAAGAAAAGAATTTCCCTCACAATGAAGGGCATTGACAAAGAACAGAACTGAAAAAATCTTTGCTTTGAGGGTGGAAAATGAGCCAAGAAGATGAAAATGTTGTTTGCCAAAAATGTGGCACAAGCGTGAGAGAAATTATGGAAACTGGCTTTGTTGGCTGTGAGAAGTGCTATGACATTCCTGCCGTCAAAGATGCGGTTGACAAAATGTTTGGCGGAAAACGAAATCCAAAAAAAGATGATTAGGGGTTGTTTTTGGGAGAGTTTTGTTGGGCGAAAATTTTGAGAGTGTTGCAATTTCATCAAGAATAAGGCTTGCGCGAAACGTTTCGGGCTTCAATTTTTTCACGAAACTGACAAGTGTGGAGGATGCGAATTTCATTGTGAAATCTGTTTCATCTGCAATCTCAAAATTTGCCGATTTTGACATTATCGAACTGAAAAATTTGTCGCTAAACGAGTGCAATTCTTTGCTTGAAAGGCACATCATCAGCAAGGAACTGATTGAAAACAAGGATATTTCTGCCGTTGCACTTTCGAGTGACGAACATCTCATCGTTATGATGAATGAAGAGGATCATATCAGGGAACAATCCATTCAGAGAGGTTTCAATCTCTATCGCGCTTTTCGCGAAATCAAGGCTCTTGACGATGCACTTCTCAGCGAAGTGGATGTGGCCTATCGTGACGATTTTGGTTTTGTCACATCAAGTCCGGCAAATTTGGGCACGGGTATGCGCGCAAGCGTGATGCTTTTTTTGCCTGCGCTTGAACGCTCAAAAGACATTCAACTCATCATCGACGAGGCACGCCAAAAAGGGTTCACGGTGCGTGGGCTTTATGGCGAAGGCACACAGACTTATGGAAGTTTTTATCAAATTTCCAATCAAAACTCGCTTGGAATGACCGAAGAAGAGATTGTTGACAGCGTTTCGGAGTTTGTTTGCCAGATTTGTGAGATGGAAATTTCTGCGCGGGAAGATTTGCTGGCAATCAATCACGACGAGTTGAAAGACGAGATTTTTCGTGCGTTTGGCGTTTTGGAAGAGTGTCAACTTCTTGGCGAAAAAGAGATGATTGAAAAACTTGCTCTCATCAAATTTGGGCAAGCACTCGGTTTTTTGGCAATCTCGGATGAGCGGGCATTTGAGCGTCTTTTTGTTGATGGTTGTGGGGCAAATTTGGAAGAACTTGAAAATTTTTCGGGTTTAAACAAGGAAGAACACGCTCGAAGTGAGTATATAAATAGGAAGATAAAAGAATTTGTGCGCAAAATGTGAAAAATTCTTTCAAAAAAGAACATTTTTGGCACAAAAAAGGAGGAAAATATGGCACTGAACAGTGGACTTTTTTCGGACAGTATTGAAAAAGTCATCAAAAATGCAAGCAAAATTGCACTCCGTTTTGGCAGCAATTTGGTGGGAACGGAGCATATTTTGTATGGGCTTGTCAGCGTGAGCGAATGCACAGCATCCAAACTTTTGAGGCAATATAATGTCACAGAAAACGCACTTTTTGAAATTTTTGAGGAAAATGCGAGTGGTGTTTCGCTTTTTGGCAGTGTTGAACTGACACCTCGAACAAAAGAATTATTCCAAATTGCACAAAGCATCGCGATGGATTTGGGGCATTCTTTCATTGGCACAGAGCATCTTTTGCTGGCAATTTTGTCCAACAAAAGTTGTTATGCAACAAGAATGCTTGAAAACTTTTTCAATCTTGATGTTGATGAAGTCAAATCAAAACTTTTGGCTTCTTTGCAGGTTTCTTCTGGCAAAGACGGAAAGAAAAAGGCGGATGATGGGGCGTCAAGTTTTAGCCAAGCAGGCAGCGAACTTCCAGAAAAATTGCTTGATATGGGCAGTGACATAACGCTCAAAGCCAGACAGCACAAACTTGACCCTGTGATTGGCAGAGAGGAAGAAATCCAGCGCGTGATTGAAATTTTGTGCCGAAAAACCAAAAACAATCCTTGCCTTATCGGTGAGGCAGGTGTGGGCAAAACCGCTGTTGTGGAGGGGCTTGCGCTTGCGATTGCCAGCGGTGATGTTCCTGACGAAATCAAAAACAAAAACATATTTGCGCTTGAAATTGGCGGACTGATGGCAGGCACAAAATATCGCGGACAAATGGAAGAAAAATTGAAAGACGCCATCGAAACAATCATCGAAAATGGCAACATCATTGTTTTCATTGACGAAATTCACACCTTGGCACAAGCTGGCAGCGAAAAAGGCGAAACCAGCCCTGCCGATATGCTCAAACCATATCTTGCAAGGGGCGAACTGCAAACGATTGGTGCAACCACAACGGATGAATATCGAAAATACATTGAAAAGGACAAGGCACTTGAACGCAGATTTCAACCTGTTATGGTCAATCCGCCAAGTGTTGAGCAGACAATTGAAATTTTGAAAGGTCTGAAAGACACCTATGAGGCCTTCCACAAAATCATCATCACTGACGAGGCGATTTCGGCCGCCGCAAACCTTTCTGACCGCTATATCACCGACAGAAGCCTGCCGGACAAGGCGATTGACCTTATCGACGAGGCTTGTTCGCGCGCAAAAGTCAACTTCACGCTGAAACCTCAAAAAGTGCGCGATTTGGAGGACAAAATCAAAAGCCTTTCTGCAAGTCGGGACGAGGCATCTTTGCAAAGGAACTATGAAAAAGCGGCAAAGTTGCAGTCCGAAATCATAAATTTGGAGAACGAACTTCAAACTCACAACGACAAAATTGTCAAAAAGAGTGGAAGCGGTCAAATTGGCGAAAATGAAATTGCAGAGGTTGTTTCAAAGTGGACAGGCATTCCTGTCACAAAACTGACAGAGGGCGAAAAAGAGAAACTTCTTCATTTGGAAGAAATTTTGCACAAGCGTGTTGTCGGGCAAGACGAGGCCATCAACGCAGTTTCCAAAGCAATCAGAAGGGCAAGAGTTGGATTGCAAGACAGCAAGCGACCAATCGGGTCTTTCTTGTTTATGGGGCCGACAGGTGTCGGCAAAACCGAACTTTCCAAGGCAATCGCCGAGGCACTGTTTGACAACGAAAACAACATCATCCGCATTGATATGAGCGAATATATGGAAAGTCACACAGTTTCCAAATTGATTGGCTCACCTCCGGGCTATGTTGGCTTTGATGAAGGCGGACAACTGACGGAGGCTGTTCGCAGAAAGCCATACAGCGTTGTGCTTTTTGACGAAATTGAAAAGGCGCATCCAGAGGTTCTCAACAGTTTGCTTCAAATTCTGGATGATGGCAGACTGACCGACAGTAAGGGCAGAACAGTGAGCTTCAAAAACACCGTTATCATAATGACCAGCAACATTGGTGCAAATGAAATTCGAACATCAAAACAACTCGGGTTTGCCACCGAAAACGGCGAAAAATTGGCAGAGCGCGACATCTATATGGATGCGCTCAAAAAAAAGTTTAAGCCGGAACTTATCAACCGAATTGATGTGATTTGCATTTTTGAAAGCCTTTCAAAACAAGACTTAATCAGAATTTCAAAGATTATGATTGACGGCATCAACAGACGCTTGAATGCGAAAGGGATGAAACTTGTTGTCAAACCGCAAGCGATTGAATATATCGTTGCCAAAGGGGCAAATCTCATCTATGGCGCAAGGCCGCTTAAGAGGTTCATCGAACAGGAAATTGAGGACCGCATCGCAGAAAAGATATTGCTTGGGCAACTTCCAGACAGTGGCACGATTGAGGTTGACATTGATGGAAATCAACTTGTTTTCAATGCAAAGTGAAAAATTGTTGAAAACATTTTGAAAAAGAAAGAAAATTTGCTATCATATTTGTGATAAAGGAGAGAAAAGATGAAAATAACTTTTGTTGAAAATAAATTCAAAATTGCCAAAAGGTTCAAGGATGTGATGACGGAAAAACTGAACAAACTTGACAAATATTTTGGCGAAACGGCATCAGCGCGTGTTGTTTGCTCAAAACAGGGCAAAAACGAGAAGTTGGAAGTGACCATCACAAACAAGGGGCTTTTGTATCGCAGTGAGGTGACAGGGCTGAACAACTATGAAAACATTGACCTTGCACTTCCAAAACTTGAGAAGCAAATTGTGAGAAATCGTGAAAAATTGACACAGAAAAAGCGCACAGCACCAAAGAATTTGGGCTTTGAATTTTTGGATGAAATGCCAGAGCTCAAACTGCCTGAAATATACAAGAAAAAGGTGTTTGACCTTGAACCAATCGTTTTGGAAGATGCCAAAGATGCAATTGAGCGTTTGGGTCACACTTTCTATATTTTCCTGAATGCAGAAACCGGAAAGGTGAATGTGTTGTATCGCAGAAATGACGAAAAGTTTGGTCTTATTGAGGTGAATTTCTAATCAGATTTTCAAAATTTGCAAAAAAAGCATGAACAACAAAGCGAAAGATGAAGCATAAAGAAAGGCAGAATAAGGAAAACAATCAGACAGAAAAAATAACAAAAAACAGCCAAAAATTTGGTTGTTTTTTTATTTTTTTGAATAAATTTTGATATTTTTTTGCTTTTTTATTGTTTATTAATATTTTTAAATTTTCTTATTTAGAAAGCCCTTGGTTTTCCGATTTTTCGATTTTCTTTTCCAGATATTCAACTTTTCTTTCCAAGTTTCCGATGCTTTCAAGTTTATTTTCCAAAGATTTAATTTGCTCTGCTTGTTCTGCGATTTTATTTTCAAGTTCTTTGTTGTCTTCCGTTTCTGTGGACAAAACTATATCAGCGTAACCAAAACTCATTGCACTGACAGCAGATGCCATTGTTATTCTTGAATTTTGAATGATTTCTTCGTCCTTTTTAATCTCTCCAACAATCCAAGAAACACCTCCGGACACAAGACTTGCCAATCCCAAAATGCCAACCGACAAACCAAAAATTGGAAGTGTTCTTTTAAGTTTTTTCATCTTTTCGTTCTCCTTTTGATGCCTATATTATATCACGCGTTGGAGATTTGTCAAGACCCTACTATAAAAAATTGGTTAGAATTAACAAGATTTGCAGGGAATTTTTTGAAAAATTATTTGGCTTTATGAAAGCAAAGCAAAAATCAGTTTTTTAAAAGGAAAATGCTCCATAAGAAAATTGTGATTATACAAATCACATTTAAACGAAAAACAAATTTTGGAAGAAGCGGCAGGCATAAAAATTCAAAAGGCTCACAAAATAAGTTTATGAAAAGATTTTCGTTGATTTTGTTGTGTTTTTGTCTATGCTTTTTGTTGGTTGGTTGTGCGGATGAAACAAAACTTACTTCTGCTCACATAAGTGACATCACAGGCGCGCTTTCAACAGATTATGCCATCAAAGTTGTGCTTGATGATGACGACAGAGTGAAGGAAAAAAGCGTGGGATTGCAGATTATGAGCAGTGTGGAAAATTTGTCGCTGAAATTTGGTGAAGAGTTGGGCGATGACTATACCCTTATTCTTCCCAAAAAAGACTATTGGTATAACCTCACATATCTCATCAGCAAGACAAATGGCGTTGGAAAAGAGGCAGGCTATCTTGGATATGAGGACTATGGTGACCGTGTTTTCCGATTTTCCTCAAATCAGGATGCAAAATTGACTTTTCGTATGGTTGTTGGCAAAACAAAACAAAACGTTGAGAGTGGCGAAGAAATTTTGGTTTTGTCAGAGCCAATAAGTGATGAAGTGACGATGGATGTGAAAAAGTCTGAAAAATAATAAAAAGCAAAAAAGAAAAAACACAAAGAATGTTTTGATAATACGACATTTTTTTGTGTTTTTTATAAAATTTGTGTTAAAACTGAAAAAAACTGATTTTTTAATGATAAAACTGAAAAAATTGGATTTTTTTATTCTTCAATGATTTTTCCGTGTTCAAAATATATTTTTCTTTTGCACACTTTTTCGGCAATTTCTGGGCGAGAGCATGCAACAATAAGAGTGGTGTCTGGGCCTTTAAGTTTCTTTATCATACTCAAAATTGCATCCACATAGACATCCGAAATTTCATCAAAAATGTTGTCAACAAGCAAAAGGTCAAGCGGGCGGAAAGTGAGGCGGATGAGAGAAAGAATGTATTTGTCTTCTTTTCGAATGTTTTTGACCCTTTCGTCACGGATTTTTTCAAGAGAAAAATCAATGATTGCGTTGTTGATGATTTTCTCAGCCTCGGCAGGCTTCACACCTTTTTTGTTCAGAAGATATCGAAAATTTTCATAGACGGTTTTGTTTTCCAAAAAAGATGGACAATATGGCACATATCCAACACTTAAATCAGTTTTGAAATCAACTTTTTTGAGCGGAATTTTGTTGATATAAACCTCACCGCTGTCAGGTTCTTCAAGTTTTGCAAGGACGCGAAGCAGTGTTGTTTTCCCGCTGTTGAGTTCGCCAACAAATGCTACGCTTTCTCCGACTGCAACATCAAAAGTGATGTCCTCAAGTGCGTGAAATTCTTTTGTATATTTGAGATTAAGGTTTTTTACCGATAACATAAGCGCTCCAAAAAACTAATTTCATTTTCATTTTAACATATTTCGCAGAAAAATAAAAATGTTTTGAAGTGCTTTCAAAATTATGGTATAATCGGACAAACGGAAGTTTTCGTCAAGAAACGCAAATCGGGAGAGCGTTTTCGTGTAAATTCGGAGGTTTTTTTGTGGTTGATTTTAAGAAATTAAAAATTTCATCGCCAGAGCAATTGATGGAATTTATGTGCAAAAATATGAAATATGGCTTCACCTATCGAAACAAGATTTTCACAGACACTGAGCCTGATTTTCAGGAAAATATGAACAAATTTTATAAGATACGACTTGGCGAAGATTTTTTGAAATCAGGTTATGGCGTTTGCTGGGATTTTTGTGAATTTGAAAGAGATTTTTTTGAATATAAAAAAATTCCATATGAATGTTTCTTCTTTGAGGCGTTTGTGACGCGAGAAGGTGGAGGTCCAACGCATACATTTCTTCTTTTTTCAAGAAACGGGAAATGGTTTTGGTTTGAATTTGCGTGGCAGTTCTACCGTGGAATTTGGGAGTTTGACACAAAAGAAGATGCGATTGCAAGCATAAAGAAAAAATTTGTTGAATTTTTCAACAAAAATTTTTCTGATGTCAAAGTTTTCAAAACAAACAAGGTGACAAAAAGATTGAATGCATTTGAATTTGTTGATTTCTGCTATAAGGGGAAGAGAGTTGAATGACTTCTGTCACAAATCTTCATAAAAGTCTTCGTTCTTTGTTTTGTTCGAATTTCCTTGTTTTATGACAGAATTTTTTTGTGAGATTGTGTTTTTCTTTGAAGACAACAAATTTGAAATAAGTTGTGAGGCAACAGGATTTCGAAACGCAGAATTGTTGCTTGCCAGTGCTTTTGCAAGAATTTCATCAGGTCGAGTGTTTTGCAAAAAACAAAGCAAATTTTCAATATTTGATGTTTTTTTTGCATTTTTTATCGTTTTTTCATCAAAATTTTGAAAATTTTCATTTTTATTGCCTTTTTGTTGACCAAAATTGGAATTGTTTTCCGCTTCGGAATTTGAAAAAGCGTTATTTTCAGAATTTGAAAAATCTCTTTCTGTTTCTGTGTTTCTTTTTTCAAAAACATCATTGGATGTTTTTTGATTTTGTTCCAAATAAGAAAAATCTTGTTGAAACTGTGAAAAATCAAGAGGGGGCAATTCCTCATTTGCTTTTTCATTGTTGTCAGGCAGGGAGAGTGCTTCGGGGTAATAGTGCCAGGCTCTGTTGATGTGATTTTCGCTTTCAAAGCCCTGTCGAGTTTGCATAGCGTTTTGGTGTTGAAAAAAATTGTTCATAACATATTTATATGTTTGTTTTTGTCGAGAGTGTAATAAAATTTTGCAAAATCATATATTGTTTTTATCAAAGGAGTGTTTTGATGAAACTGAGCGAAATGCGGCAATCAGATTGTTTACAATCAAATGCCAAGGTGAAAACGACAAGGCAGGGTGGTCAGAAAAATAATATTATTGACACCTACGAGAGCATCAAAAACTGTTCGGGCGATGAGTTGATGAATATGCTGTCTGCTGAAATCCAAAGCCAAAAAGCGCGTGGAGTTTTTGACTATGACGGGCTTTGCAACACGATTGAAAGAGTGAGGGCATATCTTCCTGCCGAAACCTACCAAAATATGATGAGGATTATTGAAAATTTGCGATGAACATTGAGAAAATCGACCATAAATTGCTTAAACAAATTGAAATTTTGTCAAATAAGCGTCCCGTTTCGTGTTTCGTTTATGCTCAAAATTTTGAGAGGATGAGACGCTTTCTTTCGACTAAAAAAATACATATTCAAACTGAATATCCTTTCATCAAAGCGTTTTTGTGCGATGCAACAGAGGGGCAAATTTTTTCTTTGTCAAGTGCCGAATTTTTGGACTATATTTCTTCGGTTTCAACTGCAAGCACAATGATGTATGTTGCAAAAAACATCCTTTCAACACGGCAGTTGAATTGTTTTGGCAGCGGCGTCGGGGTGGCTTTTATTGACACGGGCGTTTCTCCGCATTGTGATTTCTTGATTGGCAAAAATCGACTTGCATATTTCAAAGATTTTGTTCAAAATCACAACTTTCCATATGACGACAATGGGCACGGAACTTTTGTTTGTGGTGTGTGTTCTGGCAACGGGGCACTTTCAAAATTCAAGTTTTCGGGTGTTGCTCCAAAATCAAAAATGTTTGTGCTTAAAGCCTTAGACAAAAATGGTGAGGCTGGTGCGAACAAAATTTTGGATGCTATGGAGTGGGTTTTTGACAATCACCGAAAATTTGGCATTGGTGTGGTGTGTATGAGTTTCGGGAGTGAGCCTCTTGGGCACAATGACCCCATAATGTTGGGGGCGGAGGCGCTGTGGAAAGATGGGGTTGTGGTTGTTGCCGCGGCAGGCAACAGCGGGCCAGAGTTTCAAACCATAAAATCGCCCGGCATAAGTGGACATATCATCACGGTTGGAGGAATTGATGACAATCGATATGATGATTTTTCTTATAACAAAAAATATTTTGAAATTGCCGATTTTTCTTCACGTGGGCCGGCTTTTCGAAGGTTTAAGCCGGATGTTGTTGCTCCAAGCGTGGACATCGTTTCGTGCGGAACAAAAAGCGCTTACAAACTTTTGAGCGGGACATCAGTTGCAACACCGATGATTGCCGGTCTTGCTTGTTTGTTGCTTGAAAAATTTCAGGATGCAACTCCAAATCAAATAAAAAGCATCCTCATTCGAGCTTGTCAGCCACTGGGGTTTGACAAAAATTTGGAAGGTTTTGGCCTTCCAAGCGATTGGAAATTTTTAAATTGATTGTTTTGTTTTTTCCTTAATCAAAGCGGCAATTTTGGATGCTGCATCGTTTTTTGCACCTTTTTTTTGATTTTTTTTGATTTTTTCGCTGTTTTTTTGCAAAAAATCAAGTTTTTTCATAAATTTTTGAAAATCATAGTCTTCTTCTTCAAGCACTTGTGCATAGCTCAATTTTTCAAAAAGTTTTGCATTTTCAATTTGGTCGCCGCGGCTGGCTTTTTTTGAAAGGGGGATCAATAGCATCGGTTTTTCCAGCGCAAGAAGTTCGTTGATGACACCACTTCCGCTGCGGGAAAGCACAAGGTCCGCGGTCATATAAAGGTCTTGAATGTTTTGTGCAAATGCAAAATTTTTATAGTTTTTGTGCCTCATTTCTTTGAAGTTGTTTTTTCCACAAATATGGATGACATTATATTTTTTTGTCAAGTTGTCAAGGTTTTCAAAAACAATATCATTCAAAAATTTTGCTCCCAAACTTCCGCCAAGCACAAGCAAAACGGGCAAATCTGGCTGAAAATTGAAATCCTGTTTTTGCCCTTTGAATATGGCTTCACGAATTGGCTGACCAGTGAAAACGCATTTTTTGTTTTCGTTTCCGGTTGGCTCAAAGGATGTGCACATCACATCGCAATAATGCAAAATGATTTTGTTTGCAAGGCCAAAAGAAAGGTCGCTTTCGTGACTAATGATGGGAATTGAAAGTTTTTTGCCAGCGATGACAACGGGCAGGGAAACAAATCCACCTTTGGAAAAAATTATGTTTGGCGAAATTTTTGCAAGTTCTTTTTTTGTGAATTTTATTGATTTGAACAGTTTGAATGGAATGAGCAAATTTTTTGGCGTCAATTTTCGTTCCAATTTGACAGTTGGGATTTCGTGAAAAGTTATGTTTGGACAACTTTTTATGATTTCTTTTTCAATCCCGTTTCCGCCAAAATAGTGGATTTCATATCCCTTCAATTTTTCTGCAACTGCCAAGGCAGGATATATGTGTCCAGCAGTTCCGCCGCCGCATAAAACAATTTTTTTCATAATTCTATTTTATTTGTTTTTCGTGCAGTTTATACATTTGAGAGCGAAGAGTTTTGAGACGGATTTTTCTTTCTTTTGACAAAGCAAAATTGGAATTAAAAATGTAAAAAATTTTGAAAGGGCATTTTTGAGATGGAGGATTGATAAGACAATTTAAAAAAAGATTTGAAAGAAAAAATGTAAAAAAATTGAATTTGAAAAATAGGATTAAAAATTTTATTTTTTTAAATAAAAATTGCGAAAAAAATGGAACAAAATTTGCAAAAAAACAAAAAAAAGAAACCAAAATGGCTTCTTTTTGATTGATTTTTTTTGATTTTTTTATTTATTTTGCTGATTTTTTTATTTTGATTGATTTTATTTTTCTTGCTTTTAATTTTTGATTTTGTTTTATTTTTTCAATTATTGACTTTTAACATTTTTTATATTTATTTTTTGTTGTTTTTTATTTTGTTGTGCTCTTGTCAGCGGTCTTTTCTGTTTGTTCTTGCTTGCTGCAACGCGCTTCATATTGTTGCTGGGTGTAAACTTTTGTTCCCTCTCCGAATGCACAAGATGCGATGAAAACATCTTGGTCTGTTGGAACAACAACTTCTGCAATTTTGCAAGATGGACTTGATTTTTCGCCCAAACGATCTATTTGAAGACTTGTTCTATTGCTTTGATATGCTGACAAATCCAATGGGTCAACAAATAAATCCTTGGATGCCACAATTTGAATGCTGTTTTGAAAAAATAAGGTTTTCACTTCAACGCCATCAAAAGCCGACATCATAAGAAGTGATACACTTGCAGGAATAAACAATTTGTCAACTTTCAAACCTTTGAAAGCATTTGGCGCGATGATGTTGACATCTGCTGGGACACCAACATAGGTTTCGTCATTGTAAGTTTCAACTTCGTTTGGTTGTATGGAATTTAAAATTTTTGTCGTTTTCATTTTTTCTCCTTTTGATTTTTTATTCCGCGTCAATTATATCATACATTGGCAAATGTGTCAATAGCCTTTTTTTCACGGATTTGGACAAATGTTTTCTTTGTTTGCGTTTTGAGTTGCCAAAAAAGTGCGGAATTTTGCGCATTTTTGTTTTTTTATTTTTTTCAATTTGTGTTACAATAGACCTAGGAAATTATCTTTTGCAAGGGGTTTTTATGGCTGAAAAAGAATACAAATCAAAAGACATTGTTGTTTTGGATGGCCTTGATGCTGTCAGATTGCGACCTGGGATGTATATCGGCACAACAAGTGCGCGCGGTTTTCACCATATTTTGTGGGAAATCGTGGACAACGCGATTGACGAAATCTCCAACGGTCACGGCGACACCATCAAGATTTTTTTGAACACTGACGGCAGCGCCACAGTTGAAGATAATGGGCGAGGCATTCCTGTTGATATGCACCCAACTTTGCATAAAAGCGGGGTTGAGGTGGTTTACACCACTTTGCACGCGGGCGGAAAATTTAATAATGAAAACTACAAATTCTCCGGCGGTTTGCACGGTGTGGGTGCGTCTGTCACAAATGCACTTTCGCGCTGGTGCAAGGTGACGGTTAATCGTGGTGGAAAAAGTTATTTTGTTGAATTTCATTCCTATGAGGACGAAAAAGGCAAAATTCACAGCGGCATTCCTGTTGCGCCGCTCAAAGAGGTTGGCACAAGCAAACAAACAGGCACAAGTGTGACATTCCTTCCAGATGACAGAGTGTTTGGGCAGCAAAATTTCAGTTTTGAAACGATTGCAAGGCGTGCACGAGAGTTGGCGTTCCTCAACAAAGGCCTTCGAATTGAGATTGAGGACTTGCGAAGTGGCGAAAAGGATGTTTTTCACTATGAAGGCGGAACGATTGATTTTGTCAACTATCTTGTTGAAGGCAAAAATCCTCTTTTCAAAACTCCGATGTTTTTTCACACGGCAAGCAAAATTATTGATTTGGAAGTGAGTTTCATCTCCACAGACAGTTACACGGAAAACACCTTTTCATATGTCAACAACATTCCAACCACAGAGGGCGGAATGCACGAAATTGGCTTTAAGAGTGCATTCACAAAGGCTTTTAATGACTATGCGCGTGCAAATAACCTTTTGAAAGAAAAAGAGCAAAACCTTTTGGGTGAGGACTTCCGCGAAGGGCTTGTGACAGTCATCAATTTGAAGATGAACAATGTGCAGTTTGAGGGGCAGACAAAAACCAAGCTGGGCAATCCTGAGGCGCGCACAGAAGTTGAAGCACTGACCTTGCAGGAACTTTCAAAACTTCTTGCAGACAAGAAAAATGCGACAATGGCGGAAGTGATTGTGAACAAAGCCGTTCAGGCGATGAAAGTCAGACTTGCGGCCAAAAAGGCAAAAGAGTTGACGCGTGCAAAGAACAATGCGGAAAATTTTAATTTGGTGGGCAAACTTGCATCTTCAACCTCTCGTGACAGAGAAAAAAGTGAACTTTTCATTGTGGAAGGCGATTCTGCGGGTGGCTCAGCAAAGCAGGGGCGTGACAGAAAATATCAAGCCATTTTGCCACTTCGAGGCAAACCGCTCAATGCGGAGAAAAAGCGTGTTGATCAAGTGCTTGCAAACGAGGAAATCCGCACCATTATTTCCGCTTTGGACACTGGATTTGGTGAGGATTTTGACCTGTCAACACTCAGATACAACAAAGTGATTATTCTTTCCGATGCCGATCAAGATGGTGCGCACATTCGTGCGATACTTCTGACATTCTTCTATCGTTATATGAAACCGCTCATCACAGACGGGCATGTTTTCATTGGCTTGCCGCCGCTTTATAAGGTGTATAAAAAAGATTATGAAAAATATGTCTATAGTGATGCCGAACTTCCAACTGCTGTTGCGGCTGCCGGAAAGGGATATATGATACAAAGATATAAAGGGCTTGGCGAAATGAACCCTGAGCAACTTTGGGAGACAACAATGGATCCACAAAACCGAACACTCATTCAAGTGACAATCGAGGATGCCGCGCAGGCGGAAAAGATGATCACAACACTTATGGGTGATGACATTGAGGAAAGAAAAGCATACATTTCCGAGCACGCAAACTTTGACCGCGAGGACACATTTATGCGGGATTATAAGAAATTTGGCAGCGAAGGAAAGAATGCAATTTAAGATTTTTTGAAACAGCAAAAGTTGAGAAGAGGTTTTGATGAAATTTGACGATGACGAATTTGAATATGAGCCAAACGAACCCATTCCGGGGCAAATGTGCTATGACGAACTTCTGACGCCGATTGAGGATTTGGATGCGGAAGAAAAGCCTGACACATCGGTTGCTGACGGTCAACTTGATATGTGGAATTTGGAACAAAACAAAAGTGACGAAAAACAAAAATATGCAGTTGAAAAAGAAGAAAAAAATCAAAACCCTGACAAAAACTTTGACGAAAATGATGATGAAAAAAATCTGGATTTAGGACAAGAAAAAACCAATTTTGAAAATCAAAACGAAATTTTTGAAAAAACAAAAAATGAAGAAAAAACATCAAAAAAACATGGAAAAACCTTAAAAAAACCGCAAAAACATGAATTTTTTGATAAAAAAGTTGAAAATTATCAAAAAAAAGATGATGATTATTTTGAAAAAAACACCGAAAAAGAAGATGCGAATTTGAGTGATGAAAGTGATGGCGATTTTCAAAATGATTTTCAAAAAAACGAAAACGAATTGCAAAATGAAACAGAAAGCAAATCGCGAAACGAGATAAACGACTTGCAAGAAAATGCAAAATATGTGGCAGAAGATGAAACACAAAATGGCGGAGAGGAAATCTTTATGAAAGACAACGAATTTGAAAACATCAAAATGAACTTTGACGAAGAAAAAACCGACACTCAAAAACAAGAGGGAGAGGAAGAAAAGCATATCGGTGGCGATGGCGGTGCTGTTGGGGGCTATTATGGCGGCAACGGAGTTTTGTTCAAGCCGTTGGAAGAGGTTTTGCACGACAGTATGATCCCATACACCGAGCATGTTGTTTTGGACAGAGCGTTGCCACGTGTTGAAGATGGTTTGAAACCTGTTCAAAGAAGAATACTCTATTCAATGCTGGAACTTGGTTTGACGCCTGACAAACCATATCGAAAATCGGCGCGTATTGTGGGTGATTGTATGGGTAAATATCACCCTCACGGTGACAGCTCTGTTTATGATGCGATGGTCAGAATGTCACAAGATTTTGTGCTTCGCGCTCCGCTTGTTGACGGCCATGGAAACTTTGGCTCGGTGGATGGTGACAGCGCTGCGGCGATGAGATACACTGAGGCAAGAATGACACCTCTTGCGATGGAAGTTTTGCGCGACCTTGAAAAAGACACTGTTCGTTGGGGGCTTAACTTTGATGACACTTTGAAAGAGCCGGATGTTTTGCCGGGCAGATTTCCAAACCTTCTTGTGAATGGCGCATCCGGAATTGCGGTTGGCGTTGCAACAAACATTCCTCCGCATAATCTTGGGGAAGTGATTGATGGCGTTGTGGCATACATCGACAATCCAAACATCAAACTTGACCAAATGATGAAAATCATCAAGGGGCCGGACTTTCCAACGGGAGGAGAACTTGTGCTTGGGGACGGGCTTCGACAAGCATATGAAACCGGCAAGGGCAAGATAACTCTTCGCGCAAAGGTTGGAATTGAACAAAATGGTGACAAGCAAAGTTTGGTTATCACAGAAATTCCTTATCAAGTCAACAAGGCACAACTTTTGCAGAAAATTGCTGAATTGAAAGAGAAAAACAAAGACAAACTCTCTTGCATAAGTGAAATCCGCGATGAAAGTGACAGAAGTGGAATGAGGGCGGTTATTCGTCTGAAAAAAGAGGCAAATCCGAAGAAAATTTTGGGGATTTTGTTCCAGACCACCAATTTGCAAGTGTCTTATGCCATCAATATGGTGGCAATCGCTGGTGGCAAGCCGAAACTTTTGAGCCTTATGGACATCATCTCATATTACACCGCCTTCCAGCGCGATGTTATTGTGCGAAGAACAAAATTTGACCTTAATGTTGCAAAAGAGCGGGCACACATTGTTGAAGGGTTGCTTATTGCCATCAAAAACATTGATGCGGTCATAAAAATCATCAAAACTTCGGCAAATGTTTCGGAGGCAAAACAGCGTCTTAAAGACAAATTTGCGCTCAGCGACAAGCAGGCTCAGGCAATTTTGGATATGCGTCTTGCAAGGCTTGTCAATTTGGAAGTGACCAAATTGGAAGAAGAACTTAAAGAGTTGAAGATAAGGATAAAAGAACTTCAAGGCATTTTGGACAGCAAAAAACTTCAACTTGAAGTGGTCAAGAAAGAAATTTTGGAAATCAAAAGAAGATTTGCAACTCCAAGACGCTCGCACGAGATAAAATCGGAAGAAATCGTCTTGACAAAGATGGAAGAAATTGAGGACACGAAGGATTATCTCCTTGCTTTGTCCGCAGGCAAAACACTTAAGAAAGTGAATATGAAAAACTATTCCAAATCAAACAAGGTTTTGGGTGAAAACTCCACCTTGTTTGACATTCACACACAAATTTTGCCTGTGCGTGCAACCGACACTGTGTTGATTTTCACGGACAGAGGAAATTGCATCAGAACGATTGTTGAAAAATTGCCAGAATGCAAGTGGCGCGAAAAGGGCATTACTCTGAAAAACATTGAAAAAACCATTGACATAATGGAAACACCTGTCAGCATCATCAAGGTTGAAGGCGAGGGCGAGATTGCTTTGTTCACGGCAAATGGAATGGTGAAACGTTCCAGCGAAAAAGATATGGTTGTGGCAAAATCTTTCTATCAAGCAATCAAACTTGCAGATGGGGACAGGCTTATCGGTGCGGAACACGAAATCAAGGGCAAAAGTTTTGTTTTCCTTTCCAAAAATGGTTTTTGTGTCAACTTTGAGAAAACAGAAGTGCCTGTTCAGGGGCGTGTTTCTGGTGGCGTGAAAGCAATCAATCTTGAAGATGGTGATGGAGTTGTTTTTGCCGGCCAAAACACGAGCGATGAACTGTTCATCG
>CANQNH010000011.1 GCA_947625165.1 uncultured Clostridia bacterium | reverse complement strand
TGTGCAAATCATCAACACAATTCCTTTTGAGGTGAGATATTTGCCGCTGACCGATGTGATAAACAACAACAAGAAATACAACGCCAAAAAATATGAAAACTTCAATGTGCAAGCGCAAGAGATTTTGCGAGGCAGAATGATAACGCCAAACGAATATCGCGAATATTATGACCTCATCGAGCGCCTACATATTGAAAAGAACGCCTTGCTTGGCATAATTGATTTCTGTGTGAAATACAAAAACAGCGACAAAATTGGCTATGCTTACATCACCACGGTTGCGAAAGAGTGGGCAAGCCAAGGCATCACCACCGCTGAGGCAGTGAAAGACAAAATTTTTGAGATGGACAGTTTGAAAATGGGAATTGACCAACTTTTGAAAATTCTTTCCATCAAGCGCCCACTTTCGATGCAAGAGTTTGACCTTTTCAAGAAATGGATTGTTTCGCAAGGGTTTGAACTTGAAGTTGTGGAGTTTGTTGCCAAAGAAATTCGAAAGAGCAAGAAATATCGTGAGGACTATGCTTTTCAGACGATAAACAACAAACTTGACAAATATTATTCCAGCCGCCTTTTGACGATTGATGAAATCAAAAATTTTGAAGAAAACAGCGCAAAATTGCAAGAGATTGCACAAAGCATCGTCAAAAATCTTGGGCTTTATTATGAATATCTTGAGCCCGTTGTTGACAACTATGTCATAAATTGGGTGAATTGGGGCTTCTCGGATGAAGTTTTGAAACAAATTTCCAATTTTTGTTTCAAATCGGGCGTTCGCACGCTGGACGGAATGAACAAAACTTTGGTCAAATTCCAAAAACTTGGCATTCTCAGCCAGCAAGCGCTTGACGAATACATTGGTGAAGTGCTTTCCACCGACAAAAAAATCAAAGAGGTGCTGGAAAGCATTGGACTTTCCAGAAATGTCAACCAATTTGACCGCGACAAATTCAAGGTTTGGACACAAGTTTGGAAGATGCCTGATGATGTCATCGCCTATGCCTGCACTCTTGCCGTTGGCAAAGAACAGCCAATGCAATATCTCGGCGCAACACTTTCTTCTTTCAACGACAAAAAAATCCGAACAGTTGAGGATGCAAAGAGCGCTTTTGACATTGTGTCGCCAAAAACCAAAACAAAATCAAACTTTTCAACTGGCCGCTCTTATACTCGTGAAGAGATGAACGCACTGTTTCAATCCATTGACGAAATCGAAATTTGAGGTGAAAGATGAAACAAGATTTGATAAATTCCGCCCTTTCCGTTTTGCAAGAAAAACGCTTTCGCGCAGAGAGTGAATATAAAGAAAAAATGCGCCCACTTTTTGAGGACGAAAGGTTCTCTAAAGTCAATTCTGCATACACAAAAATCGTAATTGAAAACGCGCGCAAAGAAGTGAGCGGGCTGAAAAAATTTGAAAAAATAGAAGAAAACCTGAAAAAAGAACTTGAAAACCTGAAAAAAGAATATGGCGTGCAAAATTTGAGACCAAACTATTCCTGTCAAAAATGCAAGGACACCGGCTATGTTGATGGGCAAATGTGTTCGTGCTTAAAGACTGAAATTTCCAAAATTTTGCTTGCAGGCAGCGGATTTGAAAAATTGGAAAGTTTTGAAAATTCCAAGAAAACAAGCGGGCAACTTTCAAAACACTATGAAATCATGCAAAAGTGGTGTGCAAGTGACTTCAAAAAAGATTTAGTGCTTCTTTCTGGGCCAACTGGCGTTGGCAAAACACATCTCATTCGGTGTATGGCAAAGGAGTTGATTGACCGAGCAAAAGTTGTCAAAATTGTCACCGCCTTCCACGCAAATCAAGATTTTCGCGAATTTTCCAAAACACAAAATGAAGAAATCATCCAAAAATATCTTGACTGTGAAGTGCTTTTCATTGATGATTTGGGCACAGAGCCACTTTACAAAAATGTGACAATGGAATGTTTTTATTTGATTTTGAACGAGCGAAGAATGCGAAAACTGCCAACTGTGATAACAACCAATTTGGATTTGGCAGACATCGAAGAGAGGTATGACGAACGAATTTTCTCTCGAATTGCTGACCGCGAAAATTCAATAACACTCTTGCTTGACGGCGCTGACAGAAGAATTGGAAATTGATTTTTGAAAACTTTTATTTGGCAAAAAAAACGGATTTTTCGCAAAAAATAACAAAAAAATGCATTTTTTTGGCAAAATATTTGACAAAATCGCGCAAAAAGTGTAAAAAAATTGTGATAGGAAAATTTGTGGAGGATTGAAAAAAATGAAAGAAGAAAACAAAAAACTTGGAAAAAAAGAGTTGAAAAAACTTGAAACAATTGAGGAAGCAAAAGCTTATGCTGCAAACTTGAAAGAGTTTTGTTCAAGGCGCACTTGTGAGCCAAAATTCAAAGATGTTTGGTCCTTTGAAAATGCTTTTTGTGGGCACAGCGAAATCATCGCACTGCTCATCCAAGAGAGGTTTGGCGGGCAAGTTTGCAAAGGACAAATTGAAGAAACGGGCGAAACTCACTTTTGGAACAAGATTGATGGAAAGGAATATGACTTCACAAAAGAACAATTCTCCACCCCTGTTCACATCACATTTGAATGCCATCAAACAAAAGAGGATTTGCTGCAGTCAAAAGAGTTTCAAATCAGATACATCAATTTCCGAAGCCTTGTTCACAAATTTCAATAAAACAAAAACAGGTTTCAACATCTTCCAAAATGCAGATTAAAATCAGCACAAAAAAATAATAAGCAAATCAAATGTTAAATGCGTATGTTTTAAATCAACAAACTTGAAAATAAATTGAAGAACGCAACAAAAAAACAGGTCAACGCCTGTTTTTTTATTTGCATTTCAATATGTTTTCAAACAAAATCTCCAATCTTTTCTTGCCAGCCTCATCAGTGAACCACGCATATTCACTTGTCACCATTGCATTCCCCTCAATCTCATCAAGCGGAAGATTTGGAACTTCGCAGCCAAAACCATAGAGTTTCCCAAGTCGCAGCATTTCACGAACCGTGCTTTCATCAAGCAGTTCAAAACCAGTTGCAGAAATCAAAATGGCGGTTTCCTTGACACTTCTCAGCAATTTTTTGTCAACAAGTTTCTTTGTTTGCGCATTGACAGCAAGCGTGACAAAAATGATGTCACTCTTGGCAAAAATTTCCGGCAACTCTTTGCGAGCATATGGCATATCTTTCACTTTTCTGTCCCAATACGACACCTCGCAGCCAAAACCGGTGCAAATCTCGGCAATTCTGTTGCCAATATGCCCCAGCCCAACAACCCCAACTTGCCTCTTTTCAATCTCAATTTGCAAAAATTCATCCGAAAAATCTTGTTTGTTTTGATTTTTCAACTGTAGCGGCACTTTTTTTGCCACACAAAGCATCAACATCACCAAATATTCCGCCACACTCTGCGTTGCATAGTTGGAAATTGTCAGCACACGAGCTCCAAAAGCGTGCAGTTTTTCAGCGTCAACATATTGGTCGGTGGTCGTTGCAAGGCAAACCGCCTTCAAATTTCTCACCTCGTCCCAGATTTCATTTGGAAATTTCCAATCAATGAAGTCCGGGTCAATCACAACAACTTTTTCATTTTCAGTTTCTGTCGTTTTTATGAGAGAAATCTCATCTTTCTTCAAAAATTGAACATCAAATTCTTTTTTCAAAACACGAATTTGATTTTCAGAGAACAGGTTTACCCCCCCCCACGACAAAAAGTTTTGTTTTCATAAAAAATTTCCCTCCCAAAATTAAATCAGCAAAATGCCACCATTTATGTTGATGTTTTCACCATTGATATAGTCCGCTTTTTCGCTGCAAAGAAACATCACCATATTTGCAATATCTTCCGTTCTTCCAAGCCTGCCAGACGGATTTTTTCGCGAAATTGTTTCAATTTCCTCTTTTGTGCAAACGCTTTCGGTCATTGGCGTCAGTGTCAACGACGGGCTGACGCAATTGACACGAATGTTGTGTTTCGCATATTCAAGCGCCAAAACCTTTGTCATCATAACGATGCCTGCCTCGCTGCAACAATAGCCCATCACACCTTCGATGAACGGTTTTTGTGCAAATCTTGATGCAATATTGACAATTCGCGGCATTTTGGATTTTTTCAGCAGTGGCAGAGCATATTTTGCGCAAATCATTTTGCCAAACAAATTCACATCCATCACTTTCTTAATGTCATCCATCGGCAATTCTTCAAAAGGCGCTTCAATGGAAATCCCCGCACAATTGACCAAAAAATCCAATTTTTTCAGGGCCGCAAAGAACTTTTTTGTTTCTTGCTCGTTGGTCACATCAAGTTTGACCACACTGAAATTCTCACTTTCAATCTTCTTTTTCGCTTCTTCGGCTTTCAAATCATCGGATTTATAAATCGCAATGACTTCCGCCCCCCCCCGCAACAAATTGTCGGCTGATTTCAAAGCCAATTCCACTTGTTCCACCTGTCACAACTGCAATCATAAGCAATCTCCTTTTCAAGTTGTTTTTTTATAAACATTTTCCGCGTTCATCAAACATTTCAGCGTTCAAACGAAAATTTCTCAGAAACAAAATTTGATTTTTTTTGCAAAGATGTTTTTTTCAATTATTTTTGCTTTCAATAAAATTCTATCACAAAAAGCCAAAATCACAAAATTTTTACGCCCCTATTGTTTCTCATCTGCCAAGAAACCTTATCCACAGTTTTGCAACCTTGTCTTGCAACTGTTTTGGATTGTCATCACCGTGCCCAGAGTGCATCACAGCATAGTCCAAACTGACAAGTTTTTCAAGGCTCTTTTGCATCTCCACTTTGTCCCCGCCGAACAAGTCAAGTCGCCCCATATCTCTTCCAATCAACACATCGCCAACAAAGATTTCGTCACCAACCAAAAAACACATGTCGCTTTTGCTGTGTCCACCAAGTTGATAATAAGAAATTTCGAAATCGTCAAGCGAAATCTGTCCATCGCCGTCAAGAAAACAAAAATCAGAAAAATCCTCAATCCAAAACTTTCCTTCGCTGTAATTCCAATCAGGGTTTTGCAAATATTCCTTCGCAAACCTGCTTGCATAAATTTTGCAACCAAATGTTTTGGCATAGTCCTGCGCGAAAAAACAATGGTCATAGTGTCCGTGCGTCAAAAACACGCCCAAAACTTTGGGTTTCTGATGCGGTTGCCCGATTTTTTTCATAATGCTTTCAACAGCATTTTTCACATCATCAGTTTTTGCACCTGCATCAAAAATAAGGAACTCCCCATTTTTCTCCACAACAAAGACATTACTGTCAATAATGTCGCTCACAATTTTCTCTGTCATAAAAACCTCACAAGATTAAAAATCTGAAAAATTATCAAAAAATCCTTAAAAATTCTCAAAAAAAACGAAAAAAAATGATTTTTTTGAATTTTTTTCTTATTTTTTTGAAATTTTCAAATTTTCAAGAATTGGCAAAATTTTCTCATACTCATCATAATGTGGAAACAAAGCAGCATCTTTTCTCCGTGCCATTTCAAAAAATTCTTCCAATTTGACAAACTTGATGTCAGCAACCTCTGCTTCTTGCAAAACAATATTTTCAATCCTGACATCTTTCACAACCAAAAAAGCATCAACAAATTCCGAACTGACATATTTCCCCGTTTTCAAAATTTCTTTTGTTTGCGTCAAAAATTGGAAATCGTCCAAATTGGATTTTACTCCAAGTTCCTCCTCCAACTCCCTTTGAGCCGTTTCAATGTTTTTTTCTCCAGCATCGGTATGTCCGCCCACAGAAACATCCCAAACATTTGGAAAAATATCCTTGTTTGCTGAGCGCTTTTGCAAAAGGATTTCGCCTTCATTATTCACCAGATAGATATGCACCGCCTTATGCCACGCCCCTGTTTGATGTGCCATTTTTTTGCTTTGCACACCAACAACATTTCCGTTTTCATCCAAAAGGTCAATCATTTCATCATCCATATCGCACCTCTCCCTTATTATATCAAAAATCACTTGCAAAAAGGAAATTTTTTGTGGTCTGAAAAAATAATTTTAAACAATTTGAGCAAAATCTTGACAATAAACGCAAATTATAGTAAAATAACATAGCAAAAAAGTGCGGACAAAAACAGAAACACAATTATGCAAAATTTTTATAGGGGTGTAGTTCATCGGTAGAATGAGAGTCTCCAAAACTCCAGAGGAGGGTTCAACTCCTTCCACCCCTGCCAAGCGATAATTTAGAAAACAATATTGTTTATGAAAATTTGATGTTGCTATTGACAAAAATGGTGGCAACTTTTTATAATAATAAAAAAATCAAGGAGGTGGAGCGTGAAAATCAACATAAACTATGTCCTTGAGCCTGTTTTTGAAGAACAATGTGTTGAAATCAATCAAACAATCTGCCACACCGCTGCCGACAATGAGATTGATTTCTGTCTTGACAAAACTCGCCCACATATCACTCTGTTGATGGGCGAAATTGATGGAAAAGACTTCCCAAAGATTTCAAAAATGATTGAAAATTTGAACTTTTGTGCAACAACTGAAAAAATTGAATTTGAAACACCAAAAATTGCATCACGATATGTCATCTATGATGTCAAAAACATTCAACCTTTCAAAAAAGACTGCGACCTGCTTCTTCACAAACTTGGAAATCTCATCACCCCACACAAATATCTGATTTCAAACGGAACAACAAAACCACATATCACTGTTGGCTATGCCGACACCAAAAATCTGCCAAAAGATTTTTTAGGCACACTTCCAGCACTCAACTCAACACAAGTTCATAAAGTTGTGGTTTCAATGGCGGGAAAACACGGTGTTGTCAAAAACGAAAAAGAAAACTCAATTTTGGAGGCGAAAATTCAACACAATCATAAAACTTTGTGACATCACAAATTCAAACAATCTCTCAAACAAAATTTTTGAAGACATTGAAAATTCAGAAGACACAACAATTGACCTCACAGACCACAACACAACCCAATCCGAGTTGGATTTTTTGTCGATGCTTTGCAGCAAGAACAAAAACATTTTCATTCAAGACACAAATTGGTTTGGTGGCACTTGGACAATCTCAGATTTTCTTCGTGCCGAGGCACAACTTGACAAGTTTTTGCAAAAACAAAAAAATCTGTCCCCTTTTGAGAGGTGGATTTCAAACTATATCTTTGCCAGCAACCGACCATATGTTTCCGCGCCAAAGGGCTCTCCCTTTCAACTCAGCCGCAGTTATGTTGATGTTTTGAATGGCAGCTTTTGCGTTTGCGTTGGCTATGCCACCATTTTCAAGCGCCTAAACGACAAATCCGGCATTCCGTGCGCCGTGCAAGGTCTGCTTGTGAAAGACAAAAACTGCCGCACAGTCAATCACGCCAACAACCTTTCATATTTGAAAGATGAAAAATATGACATCGACGGCTTGTTTTATGGCGATGCACGAATGGATTGTCAAGGCTTTGTTTCCCTTCCCGCACATCCAAAAATGCAAAAGCTCAACTCTTTGGCAATTCCGATGACGGAGATCGGAAGAATTTTGATAAAGGCGTGGCAGGACGACAGCATTGTGGAAATGAACGACTTCCAAAGCATATACTATTCCCAAACTCCGACCGCTTCTGATTTGAAATATTTTGCCAAATTTTTTGATTTCAAAGACACGCAGAACATTTTGAAAGCAAAGTATTGCAAAAAAATCACACTTCAAAAAATTCTTCTTGCGCTGAAAAATCTCGGATTTGACGAAGATGTGATCGAACAGACAAAAGCGGGCTTTTCGGAAAGAAACAAGGTGTTTTTTGACAAAAATTTTCAGGATTTGGAGGCAAAATCTGAGTGGCAAGCGCGCCTGAAATTTGCAGAATATTTGGTTGATTTTTTGAAGCATCAAGGCAGAAGAAATGACCAACTTGATTGTGCAACATTTGTTTGTCACATTTTCAAAAACTTTTTTGACAAAAATCTGCTTGAAGGTGGCATTGGCGGAAGTTGGACGGGGAAAATTATGTCTTCCTCGCAAGGAAATCTTATGACCATGGATGAAAGCAAAACCTTGAAGGAAAAACTGAATTTTATTGACACAAAGTGCAAAATTGGAGATGTTTTGTTTTTTCACCGCCAATCCAAAGATGCAAACAGCCCAAGCCCTGAAAACCACTATCCCGGGCACTGCGGAATTTATCTTGGCAATCACCAATATGCTGATGCAAGGTTGACAACACGCGGAAACGCGGCAATTGTTGATATAGAAAACGATGCCTATATGCAACTTTTGGTCGGTGCAAAAGACTTCATCCATTGCTTCGTCAAACAAGAACCTCAAAAACCCGCCCCTCAAAAAAGCCGAGCAGAAGGCAAAGCAAGATGATGCAAAACAGCCAAACCGAGCCAAATAGAGCGAAAGCAAACATAATAATGTCAGATGAACCCGAATTGAAAAAATCTGTTTAAATAATTGAATGTGACATTATTCAGAACAAAACAAAAAAACAGCAAAATTGCTGTTTTTTTATCAACTCAGTTGAAATTTGCTTTCCAAACATCATAGTCGGATTTGAAATCGCCCTCATAATCCCAATTCTTGAGATGAGTGTCTTTGAAAGTTGGGAAAGCTTTGAATTGTGAAAGAAGGCTGTTGACTGTTTTGAGTTCATCCGCTTCGCTCATATTCTCGGCAGTTCTTTTTGGCTCAGAAGCAACACCAGACGATGAACCTCTGTCATATTTGACAGATGCGTCAAGCATTCTGTGTTGACTTACATCACAATCAAATTTGTTCACGGCATTAACGTGATTGCAATCTGAAACAGAGCCTGGCTGCAAAATTTCTTCTCCTTCTTTATTCCAACTCATTTCGAGTGCATTTCTTGTTGCTTTGACAACCTTTCCGCCTTTTGCCTGAAGATTGAGTTCATAGACACTCAATGTCCTTAGTTCTGCAAAATCAACAGCTGTCTTATATGTTCTTGAGCAAAATTTTTCATTAAGTTTCCAACCATTAGCTGTCTGTGTGATTGTTGTTATTGAATGAGAGAAGTTGCGTCCATCAACGTTCACATCCCAATGTTCAAAAGTGAAGTTTGGACCGCTTGTTGAGTATGAAATGATTTCATACATATAATAATCATACTGGTCATAAACATCATATGTGTTTTCGTCAGAAAAATATTTATATTTCTTGCTTGCTTTATATTCTTTGTCCAACATAAATTTTGAATAGCGCAAATGGCCCTCCAGTGCCTTTTTGATGACCAAGCCTTGTCCATCAACCAGATCCACTTCTGTGCCATCAAAAGTGGAATATTGCAAAGAATTTTCGGTTGCACGAGTGCCAGACAATTCCTCCACGCTTGCGTTTTTTGCTTGAACAACCCCAAGGTCATCACAAACCGTGTCAACAAGAGCAGCATAGTCAACAGGCTTTGTGTTTTCATCAATTTTTTCTTTAACATAATGATAGCCAAAAAAGCCTGTGCCTGCTGTTGTGGCAGTCAACAACACAACCAAAAGAATTTTCCAAAAAATTTTCATAATCCCTCCGTTTTACAAATCAAGTATAGACGGGGGGGGGATTTTTGTCAAGCAAATTTTACATTTTTTTGAAAAACGCACAAATTTATTGACTTTGCAAAAAATGCAATAAATTTGTTTGATTTCTTATTCCTTAAAGAAAAAGCCCATCACATCAGAAAAATTTTTACATGGGCATAATTGGTCATTTAAGCATAATTGCACATTCTTTGAAACAATCAGCACCACTGATTTCATCACAAATTTTTTTCATCTTTTAATACAAATGATACAAATAAAAAACAGCAAAATCATTTGCTGTCTTTTTGATTGTTTTGCTCGCCTTGTTTGTGAGAACAGCCCAAATCCAACATCCCTTTTGAGATGATTGGTGAGATGATCAGCCAGATTGCCGCAAGCATAATCAGCACATAGATTGCAATTGCCCATCCGTTGCGATAGCCCATACAAATCCAAGAAACCAAATTGAAATTGAAAATTCCAACAAGTCCCCAATTCAGACAGCCGATGATTGTCAGCACATAGGCGATGTAGTTTGCAATAATCATAAAAACCTCCTCGCTTTAATTTTGTGGAAATAATAAAAAAATAAACAAAAATTCTTGTTTTTTAAAAAAATATTTGTTTTTTCAAGAAAATTTGTTTATTTTTAAGAAAAAAACTTGTTTTTTTGATGTTTTTTTTGCAAATTTTGATTTTTGTGTTCTTATTTATTTAATATTGTTTTTTTATTTTTTCAGATTTTTTAATATTTTTTCAATATATTTTTATTTTTAATTTTTTCCTTTAATTTTTATTTCCTAGTCAAAAATGGCAGTGTTTTTAATAATAATTTCCCACATTTTTTTCTCGCCAATCTTTGTCAACTTTGACAAACAATTTCAGATTGCACCTCTCATCCAAAAGGCTTTCGGCATACTCCCTCGCTTTTTGCCCCACCTTTTTCAAATTTGATCCACCCCTTCCAATGATGATGCCTTTGTGCTGGTCGCGTTCACATATGATGTCAGCCTCAATGTTGGCTCTGTCGCCATCCTCTTCAAAACTTGTGACAACAACCGCAATTCCGTGTGGAATTTCCTCATCAAGACTTTCAAGAAGAAGTCCGCGAATTTTTTCCGCAATCAAAAATTTCACACTTCGGTCTGTGTATAACTCCGCATCAAAAATTTGAGAATTTTCTGGCAGCATTTCAACAATTTGTTTTTCCAATTTGGCAACATTTTCACCAGTCACAACCGATATCTTTTCAAAAATTGTGTGTTCGTCAAAAATTTGCTTTTCAAGTTGTTGAAAGTTGGTTTGTTCAAGCATCCTTAATTTTTCGTCCTTGATTTTGTCAATCTTTGTTTCAACAACAATCAAACTCTCGCATTTGGTTTTCAAAGTTTGAAGATATTTGAGCTCCTCTTCATCCAGTGGTTTTGTTCCGTCAAAAAGATAGACCACCACATCCGCTTGACCAATTGCGCTTCGCACCGACTTGTTCATAACGCGGTCAAGAGCGTTTTTGCTGTGGTGAATGCCCGGAGTGTCAACAAACAAAATCTGAAAATCCCTGCCCGTCTTTATGCCCAAAATCTGCTCACGCGTGGTTTGGCGGCGATGAGAAACAATGGCAACCTCTTCGCCAACAAGGGTGTTGACAAGGCTGCTTTTTCCAGCGTTCGCTTTACCCAAAACTGCCACATAGCCGCATCGAAACTGCTCTTTTTTGCCTGATTTCATCTTTTCCTTCCAACGCCAAATTTTTCAAGAATTGTGTTTGCTTTTTCTTGCATAAGTTTTTCATCTTCTTCTTCAATGTGGTCATAACCCAAAAGGTGCAAAAGCCCGTGCAAAGCAAGAAAACATATTTCTCTTTTTGTGCTGTGTCCAAACTCTTTTGCCTGAGAAATTGCCTTCTTTTTGCATATGACAACGTCGCCCAAAAACAAAACCCCGTCAACACGCTCGCTGTCAAAATCGGTCAATTTTTGCGATGCCTGTTTTTCAAGCAGCGGAAAAGACAGCACATCAGTCACCCTGTCAATTTGACGAAATTGGTTGTTGAGCCTTTTGATTTCATCCTCACTGACAAAATTGAGCGAAACATTGACAAATGAAAAATCCTCGCCCAAAACATCCGCTGCAACCTCAAAAAGTTTTTTTAATTTGTTTTTGTATGGAAAGATTTTGCCGTCAACAATCATATTTCATCCTCAAAAAATTTTCTCCGTGAACTTCGTTTTTCGAAATTGTCAAAGATTTTTCAAAGTTTATGATAACACATCGCGACAAAAAAAGCAAGTTTTGAGCTTGCTTTGAAAAAAATCAGGAAGGTTGCTCGCAAAGACTTTCCTCCATCACAATGCAATAGTTGACAAATGTCACGCCGCCAATGTGCCTGACGGTGTAAAACTCATCCACAACCTCTCCACCGCTATCCATCTTTTGCTCGGCATCCGCCTTCGCTTTGGCAACAGTTTCATCCTCAACATCCTCAAATTTGCTGACAATCGTTTCCTGGGCAAGTTCATAAAACATAGTTTTCTTCATCTTGAACGGCAAAAAAAGGTTTTTTGAAAGATTTTGAAACTCCGTTTCGGTTTCATAGCGCTGAAATGGCACTTCTTGTTGAAAGTTGTATATTGAAAGTCCAAACAAAAGCACTTCGCTTTGAACGCGTTTCTCTCCCGTGCGAAAAGTTTGGACAAAAGTTTCATAATGCTCAGCCGTGCCTTCAAAATAGACTTCCGCCAAAATCTCAGCCTTTGCCTCCACTTTTTTTAGTTGTCCAGACGCATCCAAAGTGTATGGCTCAACAAGCACATCGCCCTTGCGAACGATGTCGCCAACCTTGACGCGCAAAGTGCCAGAAACAAGTTCAATTTTGGTCACTTTTCCATCTTTTTGTGCCATAAGCGGAGGAAATTCGCCATACATCTGTGTTGGCAACAGTTTCTCCTTGATGTTCAGAACCAAAGTTTGCCCCTTGATGATGCACGAAACAAAACTTATGCGTGCAAAGTGGTCAATCAGTGCGTTTTCAATTTGAGTGGTGTCGATTTCGGACTTTTTGGAAGAAAATTCGCCTTTCACAAACGAAACAATTTCGCTTTTGCTCAAGTTTTCCGTGCCCAAAACTTGATATTGCACAACATATTGATTTTGAAAAAAATAAAGCACACCGCAAACGAGAATTGCCAACATAAGCCCATAAGAAGAAAGCGTTTGCATAACTTTTGGCACAACTCCGCTGTGTGAGACGCTTTCAATTTTCACGCGGTGCGATTTGATGATTTTTTGAATTTTTTTATGGTCAAAATATGAACACTCAAAGAAAGTGTCGTTTTTGGAAACTCTTTCAATCTCAAAAAGGGTGAAATTTGTGCAAAGTTCGTTGAGCAATTTTTCTTGATTAAGCCCGCAGATGTGAAACTTGCTGACATTTTTCAACTTCATATCTGTTCCACCTTTCTGATTTTTCCGCAGATTTTCAGCGTGGTGTCAGAAAGTTCATTCAAAATCATATCCTCGCCATCAACAATGATGACGCCTTTGCGGACTTTGAAAGAAATTTGCTGTTTTGAAAGAGTGACAAGCCCTAAATGCCCTTCAACATAAAGAAGATTGCCAGCGATGTTGATAAGATTGAACCCATTCAGGTCAAGTCCCTGCGGAATTTTCAAATTTTGCTTGATTTCGTTCAGAAAATTAAACATATTCTCACCCAAAATATGTATATGCTTGGACAAACAGTTTTTCGCCATTTTTTCGAAAGTCAGCACTTTTTTAAAGAAATAATTTTTCCAAAAAAACACTTCTTCACAACAATAAAATCAGAAATATGAGAAAACTCTCACTCTTCAAAAAGCAAGTGAAAAGTTTTGGTCTTGTTTCAACGAAAACATCGGTCAAATTCAATTTGTCAAATTTTAAGTCCCTTTTTCAAATGTGAAAAAAAGTGAAAAAAGAGCGCGTTTTTTCGCACTCTCATTTCTTTGATTTTTTCTTGTTTTTGAAGAACAGATATGCCCCTGCACCCAAAGCAAGCAAAACAAACCCAACGCAAAGAAGAATATACACAAGCGAGCCACCTTCCTTGTGCGGTGTTGCGTCAAGTTCCATTTCACCTTTCACGGTGACTGTGGCAGCCTCAACACTTTGCCCGTTCATTTTCCAATCAAGTTTTCTCCCCTGAGCGTTTTCTGGAACTTCCACTTTTGAAAGGTCAACAAAGTCGTTATAGTCTGCATAGAAACTGTCATATTCATTCCCCAAAAATTTGAGCGTCACCTTGATTTTTTTGCTCAAAACGGCAGAAAATTTTTGATTTTTTGTGACATTTTTTATGGTTGAAAGAGGTGTCAAAATTTCTCCTCTCTCATTTCTCCAGCCAAGCAAAGTTGCTTGTGCAAGAATGACTTCCGGCAAACTGAAATTGTGCTGTGGAACAACATAGAAAGTTTCTTCGCTGCCCTCAATGTCAAGTGTGATGATGTGCATATCATCAAGCACGGCATCAAAAACAGCATCTTCGTTCACAACAAATTCTTCAAGAGGTTTGAGTGTCTGCGAACCTTTTTTCCATTCTTTGAGATATTTTCCTTCCGTTTCGCACTCATCTCCAAGCACATAGGTGCTGCCATCATCAACCTGCACAGATGTCTGTTTTCCGTTGATGTTGAAGGTCAAAGTTCGCTTTTGAATGCTGACAACAAGTTGTCTCTTGTTTTCACTGATTGTGATTTCTCCGCGTTCTCTTTCCAATTTTTGAATGTCTGTGCTCTGAAAATCAAAATTTTCGGCAATCAACAGAACCTTTCCACTTGCCTCAATTTCTGGCTGAACATTGATTTTGTCTGTCACATCAAACATCTTTTGCAAAACGGTCACTTTTGCGGTGTCGCCAACAAAAATGTCTTCTTCAATTTGGCAGATGTTTTCTTTTTGGTCGATGACAGCGTTAAACCTCACCTCTCCGGCTTGCACCCAAATTGGAAAATCACCTTTGTTGCCGGAAATTTGCGCCTTATAGACATTCACAACACCAACAGATGCATAGATTGCCGCACCTTTTTGCGCGGTGTTTGAGGTTATTGTCGTGTCAACAGGAGATTGCGTGGCGGCATTTGTTTCTGAATTTTTTGGCGGTGTCCAACTTTTGATGTGAACATATCTTTTCGCGGTTGTTGAGCCATAGAAAATTCCTCCGCCAAGCACAGCAGAGTTACCCTTCACTTCGCAGCCATTAAGTTCGTTGTAGGACTCCATCCAAAGCCCGCCGCCCGAATTTGTTGCGGTGTTGTTTGTGATTTTGCAAAGGTTGTAATAAACCACCGTGCCGCTTGAATTGTAAATTCCGCCACCATTTTCGGCCGAATTGCTGTCAAAAACACAGTTGTTGAAAGTGGTTGTCATACGATTGCCGTTGCTGAAGAAGCCTCCACCATTTTTTGCGCTGTTATTTCGAAATTCCACAAAATTTGCCGTCATTGATTGCGTTGTCGATTTGCTGTTGATGGTCATTCCGCCACCCGTGCCTGTTGTTTTGTTGTTTTGCAGCACAACATAGTCCAAATTGATGCTGCCCTCAACCTTGATGAGCGAACTTCCTTGCAAAAACGATTGTCCATCAAAAACAATCTTGCTGTTTTCTTTGCCGCGAATTGTCAGTGTCACACCCTCACACACTTTGACAACATCATCATTTCCCGCTCTGAAAATTGTGATGTTTTTGTCAAGGCTGTCATCAACAGTGATTGTCAGGTTTTTGTCAACCAAGATGGCATCCTCATAGGTGTCTTTAAGCAAAACAATCGTTTCTCCGCTTGACGCATTTTGCACAGCGCTGGCAACAGAATTGAACACTCTTTGTCCGATTTTGCAAACACCCGAAATCTCTGTGACGGGTGTGGTGTCGCTCTTTTTTGACGCATTCAAATCTCTGTCATAGGCGACAATATGATAGGTTGGAGTTCTGCCAGCATAATCGGTTGTGTCCAAAAACATATTTGTGTATGTGAAACCCAGAAGTCTCTCTTGCTGTCCGCTTCCTTCCCAAATTTCAAAGCCCAAATGGCCCTTTTCGTTCTGTTTTGGGCTTGAAAGCAGAAGGGTGAAACCCTCAGCGGTTTTTGTGACAGAAGTTATTGTTGGCAGAACATTTTGGTCATAGACAGCCGTTCCGCCCTCTTTTTTGAGCAAATATTGTTTCGCATCAAGATACCAAAGTTTTGGTTTTTTGTCTTTAGAAATTTTGCCGCCAGAAACAGCATTTTGCATCAGGTCATTGAATGTTTGCGAAGTCTTTCCCGTTTCAAAAATCGCATCATTTGTGCCAAGGTTATAACCCCAACGCTCAAAATAATATGACAAATCAATTTTGGTCGCAAGTGAAGAAAGATACACCTGCTTTTCGGTTGCGGTCATTTCTGGAAATTTATAGTCCTTTTCGCCCTGATGTTCCGCCAATTTTTGCGCTTTATACTCCGAAATTGTGGTGTCATAGCGATACAAATTTTCAAGCCTTCCCCAAAAACCGATGTCAAAACTTTCAATCAGCCACCAAATCAAAAAGTTTAGTCTGTTGGTGTTGAAAAACGAAGCGCTTTGAGTGTCAGGCGTCAAGGCAGCAAGCGTTTTGACAAATTCGCCACGCGTTGCCTCTTTTTCCATCGCAGTTTCGTTATATTTCGACATCATATTGTTTGAGCATTCACTCACCGTTCTTTCGCCGATGTCCATCATATGCCCCAGTTCGTGCGTATAGCCCCACCCGAAAGACTTTGTGAAGATTGCCATCTTTTCCCAAGATGGTTGAATGCCAACGTGTTCAGTGTAGGCATATGCTCCCCCATATGGTTGCATCAATCTGATGTTGCAGTTGATGTGCAAATTTCTTTCGTCATAGTGTGGGTCAGTTGGGCGGAATTGAACGCCATCAAACTCCAAAACTTCTTGGATGTAGGCGTCCCAAGTTTCAAGATTTTCTTGCGGACTGTTGCCTTGCGCATAAACCGAATTTGCAACACTTGCGCGAACGGTCATAATGAAATGATTGCTGACAAGTTCGGTCATATCAATCACTTTGTCTGGCTCGCGTTCCACCTTTTGAAGATAGGATTGCAGTTGCAAAAGATATTTCTCCTCGTCACCATCCAGATGGAACACAGGGAAAAGCGTTCCGCCTTCAATATAAACCTTCACTTGATTTGACTGTTCGGTCGGCTTGTATGGGTTCACAAGATAGACAGAGCCGCCCGCAATCACATTCCAGTTTCCGTTGACAAAATCTCTTGCTTTGACAACATTTTTTCCAAGTCGAAGTTGAATTTCGCCGCTGTTCCAACTGCTCCAATGCCCCCAAAATTGAGTGTAAACAAGACGCGGCAGTTTGTCTGTTTCTGTTCCGGTCACATAGATGGTCAAATCTTGCCCAGCGTTGATGCCGATGCCGGTTGACTGCCTGTTTGTTGAAAACCAAGTCATTTTCAGGTTGGTTCGTGCCTGCGCGGCAACATCTCCAAATTGGCTTATCACATTTTCGCTGCCACTGTCGGTTGAAAATTCGCGGCGCTTGTCAAAGCAAAGTGTTCCGTTCAAAATTTGTTCTGCTCGCAAAAGTTTTGCTTCAACGCCGTCACAAACATAGCCTTCCGTGCCAAGCTTCAACTGCTCAACATCTTCCAAGGTGGAAATGTCACTTCTCAAAGATGTTTCAGAATAATTTGAAAAGATGTCCAAAGTTTTGTTCATCGCATCACTTTCTGGTTGCAAAAAGATGATTTCGCGCGCTGTTGCTGTTGTGCGATGATATGTTGGCTGCCCCCAAAA
The DNA here is from genome assembly GCA_947625165.1 of uncultured Clostridia bacterium. GTDB lineage: Bacteria > Bacillota > Clostridia > Christensenellales > UBA1242 > Caccovivens. The sequence continues at coordinate 10,877 of CANQNH010000011.1, read as the reverse complement.
CTCAATCTTAAACGCCTTGCAAGTCACTTCCGAAAAGGTGAACAAAACAAGACTTTGCGTTTCGCCTGCCTCCAAATGTCCAATTTCTTTGAAGGTTTTCCCGTCAATTGACTCAAAAATTTTGATGTTCATCGCAAAGCCACGCGTTGTGCCGTTTTCGCTGCCATAAATAAATCTGTCAATCATCACTTTGCTGTCAAAAGTCACAACAATGTTGTTGACAAACGGATAGTCGCCCGTGAAAGAGTTGACCGACTCCCAATTTGTTGAAAAATTTCTGTCAAACGCATAGGAAAGAAAATGTTTTCCTCCAATTTCGCCCTCGCCGCCATTTGTTTTGAATTTGAAATGAGCGGTTGGAATGCTGTAGGTGTCAAGATAGTCCTCTGCAAGTTCTTTTGCATCATCAGACAGTTCCACTCTTCGCAACACACTTGTTTCATCCGCAGAAACGGGAAAAGTGGCATTTGCAAACACAAAGCCAACGCCGGCAAGACAAAATGCCAGCCCCAGAACAACAAAACTTGCAAATTTTTTCCAAACTTTCATTGACCCCTCCTCAAAACTTTCCGTTTTCTTTTTGCCACATAGTGAATTTACATCATTACAAGTTCAAATCATTATATGAACAAACATATTCCAAGAACATAATAGCACAAAGGTCGCAAAAAAAACAAGAGTTTTTTGAAAAACAAAAACGAAAACTGGAAGAGGAAATTTTTGATGAAAATTCTTGGTCAAAACAGGAAATTTTAGAAAAAAAGATGACAAACACGCCACATTTATGCTATCATCAAATCAAGAAGAACTTTTTTCAAATGACAAACAAATTTGCAACAAAATTGAAAGCAGGCACTTCCAAATGATTTTTTCACACAAGGAGAAAGAAATGATTTCAATAGTCTATGGCGGCAACCGAAAAATCTATGAGGGGCTTTTGATGTCCGTGATGTCGGTGGCAAAATTCACGAATGAACAGTTGTGCATCAATGTTTTGACGATGGACCTAAGTGACAGCGACCCAAGGTTCACACCATTTTCCGACCAGCAGATTGCACTTCTTGACGAGATTGTGAAGAAGAAAAATCCGCAAAGCAAGGTTGTGAAGGTTGATATGACCGAGCTTTACAAAAAATATCTGCTTGGCGGCAAAAATCACGGAACAGCTTACACGCCTTACACACTTTTGCGCCTTATGATTGACCAGACGCCACAAATTGGCGACAAGGCGATATATCTTGACATTGACACAATGAGCTGTTCGGACATAAAGCAACTTTATGAGCAAGATGTTGAAGGCTATGATTTTCTTGCGTGCAAGGACTATATGGGCAGGTTTTGGATACGCCCGTCATATTGCAACGCGGGAGTGCTTTTGATGAACATCAAGCATATGAAGGAAAGCCAACTTTTTGAGAAATGCAGGAAATTGGTGTATGAGAAAAAACTGTATTTCTCTGACCAAACAGCGCTCAACAAATATGGGAAGAAGAAGCATCTTCCATTCAAATTCAATGAGCAGCGAAATATAAAAGATGACACAGTTGTCAAGCATTTTTGCAAGGGCATAAAGTGGGTTCCTTTTTTCAACGTTTACAACATCAAGCAGTGGCAAAAAGACAGCGTTCACAAGAATTTGAAAATTTTTATGTTTGACGACATCTATGCCGAAGTTGACAAATTGAAAATCTCTCACACTGAATGTTTTTAAACAAAGCAAAATTTTTCCTCAACAATTTTTTGCATCATTTCAAAATTGAAAAATAAAAAAAATAAAAAATTAAAAATTAAAAAAATTAAAAATTAAAATAATAAAAAAACCGAAATAAAAAAAACAAAAAGTTTAAGAAAAATCAATAAAAATTGCAAAAAAATCAATAAAAAACGCAAAAAAAATGCAAAATTTCTAAAAAAATAATAGAAAAATCAAAAAAACACATAAATTCAATTTTTGTGTTTTTTTATTTCCGGAACATCAAATTTGGCAAGCAAGAAAAGATATTCACAAAATTTGTGCTGTCTTATCGGCATCGAAAAATTGTTTTTGAAATAAATCAAAAGACAGGGCGAAATGTTGTGATAGGTTTCCAAAAATTCAAATCCAATCGCTTCGCCATTTTCAATAAGTTTTTTCACTTTGGCGTGATAGTTGAAATACACAAAACAAGTTTGTGCAAATAAAAAAATTCAAATCAAAAAACTGCAAATCAAATCTTGTTAACCAAAAACTTGTAAATCAAAAATCTGCAAATCAAAAACTTGTAAATCAAAAACTTTGATTTCCTCTTTTCTTTTTTTCCCCCCCCCAAAAAAAACAAAAAAAAGACACCAAAATTTGATGTCTTTTTCCTTTTTCACAACAAGATGCAAAGCACTCCACCCTTGCCCTCGTTGACAATTCTGCCAAGAGTTTTTCTCATTTTGCGCTGAGCATCAACAGGCATTGAAACAATCTTTGCGCCAATGCTGTCATCAATCAGCGAGAACAAACTTTTGCCAAAGAGGTTTGTTTCCCAAATTCCATCAGCATCTGCTTCAAAACGCTCGGACAAATAGTTGACAAGGTCTTGACTTTGACTTTCGTTTCCAACAAGTGGCGTCACCTCTGTTTCAACATCAACCTTGATGATATGCAAACTTGGTGCGTTGGCTTTGATTTTCACGCCAAATTTTCCGCCCTGTTTGACAATTTCTGGCTCTTTGAGGGTGTATTCCTCCTTTCGCGGAACAACAACGCCATAGCCCGTTTGCTCAACTTGGTCAAGCGCGTCTTTCAACTTGTCATATTCCTGCTTTGCAACCGCCAAATTTTTGATGTAGGAAACAAGTTCATAGTCATCATTGATTGCAAAGCCGCATTCGTCTGACAGGACTTTATAGAACAAATGCTCTTTTGGAACAACATTGAAACGAATGACCCCCTCGCCCATATTGATGTTTGAAAAGGTGATTGGGTCAAAGTTTTCGCTTTCGGTGAAAACAATTGTGTCCTTTTTTGCATCACCAATTTTTCGCACACTGTCGGCAAAGTTTTTCAGTTCGGCAACAATTTCGGTTATGATTGGATTTGAAAACGACAGCGCCTGTATCCACTTTGGCATTGTCACTTTCACACTCTTCACAGGAAAATCCAACAGCACCTTCTCAAAAACTTTGTCAACATCTTCATCTTTCATTGTGGCAACATTCATCGCAACAACCTGAACGCCATATTTTTCACTCAGCGACTGCGCCAATTTTTTGCTTTCGGCAGAATTTGGATTTTTGCAGTTCAGCACCATCGCAAAAGGTTTGCCGCAGGCTTTCATTTCTGCAACAACTTTTTCTTCGGCGTCAACATAGTTTGCACGCTCAATGTCGGTCACGCTGCCATCTGTTGTCATCACAATTCCGATTGTGGAGTGTTCTTCAATCACTTTTCTCGTGCCAAGTTCGGCGGCATCTTCAAAAGGCATTTCGTCATCGCTCCACGGTGTTTTGACAAGACGCGGTTTGTCATTTTCGGTGACGCCCATCGCCCCGCTGACAAGATAGCCCACACAATCAATCATACGCACATTCAGATTGACATCATTTGCAACTTTGATTGCCACGGCTTCATTTGGGACAAATCTCGGCTGAGTTGTCATCACGGTTTTGCCGTCAGCGCTTTGAGGAAGTTCGTAGGTTGCGCGCTCGCGAGCATTTTTGTTTGAGATGTTTGGCAACACGAGTTTTTTCATAAATTCGGAAATAAAAGTGGATTTTCCCACTCTCACCGGGCCGACCACGCCGACATAGATATCGCCGTTGGTTCGGGATTTGATATCCTCATAAATTTCAAATTTTTCCATAAGACCTCCGTAAAGATAAGATATCTTATGAAAAGTGGATGAAATCTAGAACACAGCGCAAAAGAAAAAGTTGAAAAGAGGGATGAAATCAGACCAATTCATAGTCATCGAGATAGTGCAGCATAAATTCGAGGAGAGCGACCATTCTTTCTTCTTCCAAATCGCCGAGTTCAACGATGATTTCGTTCCATTTTTTTGTTTGTTCGATGGAGAGAGTTTTTTCAAAATCCTTAACAATGTTTTTGAATTTTTTTTGATATTTTTCCTGGTCGCCGACCAAAGATAAGTGCATAGAATAAATCATTTGTGCAATTTTTTTCATAAAAATCTCCTTTTTTGTGCATCATAAGCATTATATATTCCCTAAATAGAGAATGTCAAATGTTTTTCACGATTGTGATTTATAATTTTTATATGAAGAAAGGTTTTCCCGAAAGATTGAAAGAATTAAGAGAAGAAAGCGGTTTGACTGTTTTGCAACTTAGCAAAGAAACAAAAATCAGCAAATCGGCGCTCTATCGTTGGGAAAATGGTGAAGCAGATGTTCGTTCGGAATATCTCATCATCCTTGCAAAGTATTTCAAAGTGTCAACTGATTATTTGCTTGGTCTGGAGGACTAAGCCCAACTCCGAGCAGCAAAAATCTCCGTTCTTTATAACGAATTTCAAAGTTTTTGTTCTTTTTTGAGAATATAATTTGGATATGAAAAGAGTGTTCGCGGAAAGATTGAAAGAACTGAGGATTGAACAGGGATTGTCGATGAAAAAACTCAGCAAAGAGGTTGGTTTAAGCACAACGGCAATATGTCAATGGGAACATGCAACAACTGACATAAGCAGCGTCAACCTCATCATCCTTGCAAAATATTTCAAAGTGTCAACCGATTATTTGCTTGGTTTGGAAGATTAAATAAAAAATGGTCATCAGAAAAACACAAAAAAGAAAACAAAAAAGCAGAAAACTCTGCTTCTTTTTTTATGCTTTTTTCTTTGCTTTTGGTTTTGCATCTGTCAACTGAAAACTCATTTCAAGCAAAGTTTTCAAAATGTCTGTGTCAACTTGCTCAATCAAAACTGAAATCCAATGGGTTTTGTTCATATGATAACTTTCAATGATGCCCCGATTTTCCAAAACCGCTGTCCGAAAAATTGGGTCGCATTTCAAGTTGAGAACCTCCACCACATCACTGCCTTCAAATCCCAATCTGTTTTTTGGCACTTGCATCAAAAGCGCAAACCATTTGCGATTTGACTTGTGTCGAAAAACCGCGCTCACAAAGTCTTTGTCAAATGGATAGTCCGGAGTGACCGCAAATTCATCTTCAACAAGTGCAAAAAATTCCTCTCTTGTCATTTTGTTTTCTTTCCTTTTTTGCTGTCCAATGCAACCTCTTTGGTTGGACTTTTGCTTTTGTTTGTGTTCGTGCTTGTGCGTTTTGTCTGTCCTTTTTGACTTGCCGATTTCTTTTGCGCACCTTGTTTTTTGGCTGTTTCAACAACTTTGTCGGCATCATTTGCTGTTTCATTCTGTGTGCTTTGCAAAGCATTTTCATTCACAACATCCGCTTTTTCATCAGCACCTTCTCCACCTGCTTTTTCTCCAACAAGTTTCTTCTTGTCAGCAGGTTGTTCGTTGTCGGCAGCACTTTGTGTTGATGCGGACTGTTCTTCTTGCTGCCCCTCACCGCCAGAGGCAACATTATTCTTCTTTTTCTTCATCAATTTCCCAAAAACACGCTCTTTGAAATCAACCTTGTTTTCCGTTCCTTCAAAAAATCGCTTGAAATTTCCGCGATGCTTCACAACAACCATAATGAAATTCAACCACAAAAGTGTGATGATAATCCAAAACCACATTATGCGGTTGATGCCAAAAAAGAAAGAGGCATACAGCGACATCACCACAATGAAAATGTGCGAAATGATGAAACCATATTGCAAAAAGAAAAACAACACAAAACACAAAACAAACATCACAAGCGACAACCACCACAAATGCGGATTGAACAAAAACATCCCAAAGGTGCTTGCAACCCCTTTTCCACCGTGGAATTTATAGTAAATCGGAAAACAGTGCCCAAAAATCCCCGCAAATGCCACGACAAAATACGCCAAATCGGCATAACCGCCAAAAAATCTGCCAAAAACGAAATATGCCGCAAGCGCCGGCGCACCCACTTTCAGCGCATCAAATGCAAGCGTCAAAAATGCCTCGCCAAGCCCCCGAGTGCGCAAGATGTTCATTGTGCCAGGGTTTTTGCTGCCCTCTTTGGTGATGTCTTTTCGTGCAATCCACCAAGTGAATATGCGTGCAAAATTTATGCTCCCCAAAAGATAGCCCACAACAAGCGAAATGGCAAGATACAAAGCAACCATATTCATTCCTCCTCTTTTCCTTTGAACACCAACTGCATTGGCGTTCCGGAAAAATCCACACGCTCACGCAAACGGTTTTCAAGATAGCGCTCATAGGCAAAATTGATGTTTTGCGGCTCTTTGCAGAAAAAAACAAATTTCGGCGGATTGGTTGCAGCCTCTGTCACAAACATAATTTTGCACTTCTTGCCGTTTTTCGATGGCGGCTCAAAATTGAGGATTGCATCGTGCAATATGTCGTTCAAAACGCCGGTCGTTATCCTTCTTGACGCATTCTCAAACACAACATCAACCGTCTCCATAATCTGCGAAAGCCCCTTGCCCGTCAGTGCAGAAACATACAACACCTTAAAATACGACATAAACGCAAGTTTTTCCTGCAATTCTTTGTCAAAATTTTCTTTTGTTGTGGTTTTTTCATCCCACTTGTTGACCAAAACAATGCTCGGTTTGCCCGCCTCGTGAACATAGCCCGCAATCCGAACATCCTGCTCACTGACCGGCTTTGTCGCATCCAAAACAATCAAAACAACATCACTCATCTCAATCGCGGACATACTGCGAAGAACGGAATAGCCCTCCACCGACTGTTTTTCAACAGCACGCTGCCTGCGAAGCCCCGCCGTGTCAATGAGGCTGTAAGTTTTCTTGTTGCAATTGAACGGAACAATCACGCTGTCACGCGTTGTGCCTTCAACATCGCTGACAACAACCCTTTTTTTGCCCAGCAGCCTGTTTATGAGAGAACTTTTTCCAACATTTGGCCTGCCCACCAAACTGATTTTGATGCCTGAAGCATCTTCCCCAACATCTTTTTCGGGAAAATATGAAATGATTTTGTCCAAAACATCTCCAATCCCTTTGCTTTGAGCACAAGAAATTGGCATCGGCTCGCCCAGACCGAGAGAATAAAATTCATAGGTTGCAGAAACATCAAAGGTGTCCAACTTGTTAACCACCAAAACAACCGGCACTTTCTGCTTGCGAAGAAGTTTTGCAACATTTTCATCGCTTTGCGTGACCCCCGTTTTGCCGTCAACAAGAAAAACAATCACATTGGCATTTTCAATGGCAGACTGCACTTGCTCAAAAATTTCCTTCTGAAAAACATCCTCACTTTCAAGTTCCATCCCGCCAGTGTCAACAATGCTAAAATCCCTGCCGCTCCAAGTGGCGTCAGCATAAAGCCTGTCACGCGTCACACCCGCAACATCATCCACAATCGATATTCTTCTTCCGCAGACTTTGTTGAAAAATGTCGATTTTCCAACATTTGCTCTGCCCACCACTGCAACAATAGGTTTCATGGAAATTATTATATCACACTCATTTTGAAAAACCAAATTTTTTCGTCAAGCAGTCAAGCAAATTTGCGTCATTTAAGATGGCATTTTCCATCACAACCGAAGCAGTGCGCGCAAGTTTTTTTCTTCTTTATTTTTCGAAAAATCACAAAAAATGCAGAAAAAACGCACAAAATTGCCAAAATAATCGCAAAAATTTGCCAAAAACCAAAAATTTCAAATGCAAAAGCAAGTTGATAAATCACAAACGCAACAACATAAGCCACAAAAAGTTGGATTAAAATTGAAAGGATGGTCCACTTTCTGCCAATTTCATAACGCAGCATCGAAACACTTGCGATGCAAGGTGTGTAAAGCAGACAAAAAACCAAAAATGACAAAACACTTGCCCGTGACGAAAAGAAAACCGCGCTTGTTGGCAAAAGCAGTGATGCCGACAAAAGTTTTGTTGCCCCGCTGTCAATTCCGTTGAACATCGCAATTGACGAAACAACCACTTCCTTTGCCACAATTCCCGCCAAAAGCGAAGAGATGATTGCCCAATTTCCAAAGCCTAGCGGGGCAAAAATTGGCGTCAAAAACCTGCCAACTTGTTCCAAAATGCTCACACCTTGCCCCTGCGCGACATATTCAAACGAGAAACTGAAAGACGAAAACAGCCAAACAATGACATTCATTGAAATCATAATTGACCCCACACGGAGCAAAAATTCTTTAACATTTTTCCAAAGGACAATCCCTGCGCGTTTGAGCGAAGTGGAACGATATGGCGGAAACTCCAAAATGAAAGTTTGATTTTTGCTTTTCAAAACTGTGGCATCCAAAATTTTTGAAATCAAAATGGCAACAACAACACCAAGAAAATATAAGCCCAAAATCACAAAGATGTTTTTTGCCCCAAAAAATGCTCCGCCAACAACTGTGTAGATTGGGATTTTTGCCGAGCAACTCATATATGGGCACAAAATGGCGGTCTTTGTTTTAGCGTTTTTGTCGTCCATATTGCGCGAGGTCATAATTGCACTTGTGGAGCAGCCAAACCCCATCAAGAGCGTGTAAACACTTTTCCCCGACAAACCAATTCTACCCAAAATATCCTCGAAGATGAAGGCAATTCTGGACATATAGCCGGTGTCCTCCAAAACAGACAAAAAGAAAAACAGCAAAGCAATTTGAGGCAAAAATGAAAGCACCGTGCTGACACCACCAAAGATTGCCACATTCAAAAGGTCAAACAAAAAGCCTTGTCCAAAGTGGGCTTTGACAGAACTTAAAATCGGCTTTGCAATCAAATCAAGAAGGTTGCCAAGCGCATCCGACAGGAACGCTCCAACCGAGAAAAAAGTCAAATAGAAAGCAAACGCAAGCACACACACAAAAATTGGAAATGCAAGCCATTTGTTCAAAACAAATCGGTCAAGTTTGCTATGACCATAGACATCATTTGTCCTCTTTGCACAGCCTTCCAAAATTTTGTCAATAAAGTCATATCTTGCCTTTGCCAAAATTTCAACACTGTTTTGCGGCACTTTGGAGAACACGATTTTTTCGTCCACATTTTGTTTTTTGAAAAAGTTTTCGTCTTTTTCATATGCTTTCAAAGCACAAATATTTTCAAAAAAAACATCATTTTTTTGAAAAAGATCGTTTTTTTTCGCGTTTTTTATCGTTTTTTCGTCAAAAAATTGGCTTTTTTCCATTTTCGCCTTCAATTCGGCAACATATGGCAAAACAACATTTCTTTTGTTTTTCACCTCTTTTTGACATAGGATTTTTTTCAAATCGTCAAGCCCATCACCTTTCTCTGCGTTGACATAGACAACATCAATTCCAAGTGCCGCCGACAGTTTTTGACAGTCAACTTTGAAGATGTTTTTTTTGTCAATTTCATTGATTGCAAGCACCACATCAAAGCCTTCTTCAAGAAGGCAAAGTGTGAGATAGAGGTTTCTTTGCAAGTTGTTGTTGTCACAAATGTTGACAACTTTTTTGTCAAAATTTTTTTGCAGCGTTTCAACTGCAACTTTTTCTTCAAAGGAGAGTGGACAAAGCGAATAGATGCCTGGCGTGTCAATGATGCCAAATTCTTCACCTTGAAATGAAAACAGTTTTTTCTTCGTGTCAACCGTCACCCCGTGCCAGTTTCCTGTGTGTTCGGTTGACTTTGTCAGACTGTTGAAAAGTGTGGTTTTCCCAGCATTTGGGTTTCCCACCAAAAGAACATCCCTCATCATTCCACCTGCACTCTGCAAAGCAACGAGGCTCTGACGCTCAGCACATAGCCCCGCACCTCAACAAGAAAAACTTTTTTCTTAATGGATGTTGCAAGAATTTTGACATGCTGCCCAGCAGTGAAACCAAGTTCCAAAAGCCTGCGTGTGACACCATCGGCAGCACCGACACAGCCGACAATCTTCAAACTTTTGTTTCTTTCAGCCAAATCCAAAGTTTTCACATAGTTTTTTATGGTCTCATCCAGCAAATTATTCCAACGAAAAATTTTGTAAATTGTGTGAAAACATTTGTTAAAACACAAAATGTTGTGTTAAAATGTGTTTGAAAAACAAATTGCATAGGAGAAAAAAGAGATGAGATGCATATATTGTGGTCACGAAGAAAGCAAAGTTTTGGACAGCAGAAGCACAGATGAGACCAACTCCATCAGACGCCGCCGCGAGTGTTTGAACTGCGGAAGGCGTTTCACAACTTACGAAACTGTTGAAACTGTGCCAATTTTGGTTGTGAAAAAAGACGGCAGCCGCCAACCTTTCAACATTGAAAAAATTCGTGCAGGAATGATAAAGGCGTGCGAAAAACGCCCTGTTTCCATCGCTCAAATTGATGCGATGGCAGAAGACATTGAAAAACAAATTCAAAACTCCCTGCGCCAAGAGGTCTCTTCGCAAGAAATCGGCGAAATGATTATGGCAAAACTCAAATCTGTTGACGAAATTGCTTATGTCCGTTTTGCATCAGTATATCGTCAATTCAAGGATGTCACAAACTTCATCAAACTCATCACCGAGATGTGATGCGATGCCAAAAAACAGGCAACAAAAAAAAGAGGATTTTCCCCTCTTTTTTTTATTTGTTTTGCTTTTCCTCCACTTTCTCTCGTTTCATCATTTTTCACTTCAAAAAAGCATTTGCAAACACGCAATTCAATGTGTTCTTTCGGGATTTGGCACTTTTTGATAGTCCACAATGGCTGCCAAAGCACAAACCATTGCATATTCATACGCCTCCAACTCCTTTGGTTTGACTTTGCAATTTTCAATATCATCCATAATTGCGTTTGCAAACTTGTTCAACTGTGTTGCTGTGAATTCGTTTTGAAGTTGTCGCACATTTTTTATGAAAGACG
>CANQNH010000010.1 GCA_947625165.1 uncultured Clostridia bacterium | reverse complement strand
GAGAAAGAAAAACAAGAGAAAGAAGTTAGCAATTTAAGTTTGGATGAACTTGACATCTTGCTTGAAACTCTACGCAAACAGAAAGAAGAAAAACAACTTGAAGAAGAAAATGAACGCAAGAGAAAGCGAAAAGAAAAAGATTTTGAAATGTAAAAATTTTGGCACTAAACATTGAAAAGCAAAAAATGCGGCATTAAAATAAAGAATATCAAAAATTTGCGTTTTAAAAGGAGAAATGTTATAATATGAGTGTATTTGATGGATTAATCAGAGTAGATGAAGCCGGCAATATTTATTACAACCAATGGATTGAATGGGATCATCTTATGGTGCCGAACAAGCCTGAATTGTTACGAAATATAATGCGAAACATTCTAGCATTTTTTGGACATTGTAAAAGTTGCACTTCTTTGGATGGTTGCTACTTGTTAGATGACAATAGGCCAAAACAACCTTTGCATGAAAATTGCGATTGTGAAAAACTCGAAATCTCGTTTAGCCAGGTAAGTAAAAAGCTCTTGCCGAATGCCCAATAATCAAATTTACCAATTATATTTTTAAAAACAAAAATAAGAAAAATATATTTGAATCTTGGGGATTTACAATAAATGATTCTGAGTTTTTAAAACAAACTTTAGAAAAGCAAGCAAAAGAAAATTATATTGCTGGTAACTATGTTTTAAAAAATTTAGATCAATTTGGACAAAGACTAGCAATTCCAATCAATATTAATGGTCACAAATTTTATAGTGGTTGGCTTTTGTGTCCTGAAGGCAAAATAAGAAACGCAACACCACATGGAGGTTGGATAAAATGAGAGAAAATGATATTGTCACATTAATAAAACTAAAAAAAGAATATGCTGAGAAAAACTTATATCTAAATGCGCATGGCGTAATCATTAAAATTCTCACGGATGATAAATTACTAGTGATTTTCTTTAATGATAAAATGGTCGGGGATTATGCAGTTGTTGAAGTTTGCAGGACTGATGTGAAAAAATGCGATGAAAAGCTTCCTCTTGATTTAGTCAAGGAAATAAAACAATCTAAAAAATTTAATTTAGATAAGGTTGAGCAAAAAAAAGAGTTTAAGCGTGTTCCGTTTAACGAATGTGATGTTGTTGAATTATTAGTTGAAAAAGAAGAATATGCAAAGTATGGTGTTCATAAGGGAGCCGTTGGATATATAGCCATTGATTATGCTTCTGGCGATACTGTACTAGTTGACTTTTCTGATATAGACACCGATAGCGATTTTTATACAGATTGTATTTCTGTTAAAATTGAAGATTTGAAAAAGATGAAATAAAACTAAGTCTAAAACTGCTTGACATCAATTGACATCAATTGACAGCAAATGTAGCAGTTTTAGGCAGTTTTATATAAATTTAGACTGAAAGTTGCAAAAGCGATTTTCGGTCTATTTTTTTTTGCCATTTTTCTTCCAAAAAACATTTGATGTCAAAAAATGGTATAAATGATGTCAAAAAAGTAGTTATATTTTGATAACAAAAAGCCCGATAAAATCGGGCTTTTATTGGTTGGCTTGAGTGGACTCGAACCACCGACCCCCACCTTATCAGGGTGGTGCTCTAACCGACTGAGCTACAAGCCATCGTATTAAATTGTCATGTTTTTACGACTTTGACATCTGTCGGTTTTCGGTTAAATTTTCCTTATCAGGGTGGTGCTCTAACCGACTGAGCTACAAGCCATCATATTTTAATTGTCATGTTTTTTTGATTTTGACATTTGTTGCTAAATTTTCTAATTGGCAACCATCTCTTTTATCGGCAAGCACGACAACTTTTGCAACATTCTCGCAATAGGCAGGGGATTTGCCTATTTGCAGAATGCGGTTTTATTATACATACAAATATTTGAATTGTCAAGCAATTTTGAGAAAAAAATCAAATTTGTTGAAATAAGGCGGTTGCTCGTTGTGCTGTTCCTCACAAGTGTCAAAAATTTTTGCGTTTGCAGCATATGTTGTGAGTTTTTGTTTTGTGATTGGATGCGAAGGTGGTATGCTTTTTGTGGAGAGAGTATGGAAAAGAAAAGATGCGGTTTTAGTTTTGGGCTTGGTGGAAATTGTTGTGCAGAAGAGGTTTTGCGATATCACGACACGAGATGGTGCAAGCCGGTGCATAATGACCAAGAGCTTTTTGCAATGCTGGTTTTGGAGGGTATGCAAGCGGGAGTGAGTTGGAATTTGATTTTGAAAAAAGAACAAAATTTCAGAACAGCATTTGAGGGATTTGACCCCAAAATTGTGGCAGCATTTGACGAAAACAAGGTTGAAGAGCTTCTTGGCAACAAAGGCATTATCCGCAATGTTTCAAAAATTAGGGCGGCCATAACAAATGCGCGGGCTTTTTTGCGCGTGCAGGAGGAGTTTGGCTCGTTTGACAAATTTATTTGGAGTTTCACGGGTGGGAGAGTGATTGACCACCATTTGCGTGATGTGCAAGATATGCCCGCAAAGGATGAATTGTCCGAGAGGATAAGTAAAGAACTTGTGAAAAGAGGTTTCAAATATGTTGGGCCAACAATCATTTATTCTTATCTTCAAGGTATTGGAATTGTCAATGACCACTGGGAATTTTGTGATTTTAGATAGATTTGATATTTTGAAAGAAAATAACAAAATAAATTATAATTATTTTTTGTATCTTTGTTTCCGATTTTGCTGTGTTTTCATATAAATATTACAGAGGTGTTTTTGTGAAATATGGCATTTGTGGATATGGAAATCTTGGAAAGGCGGTTGAACGCAAAATTTTGAAATCAGGTGTGGGCGATGAAATTGTTGGGATTTTTTCACGTAGAGAGGGTGTTGAGAGCGTTTTTGGCAGCAAAGTTTTTAAGTTTGATGAAGCAAACAACTTTAAGGGCAAGATTGATGCGATGTTGATGTGCGGAGGCTCGCAAGAAGATCTTGTTTGGCAAACCCCAGAGATGTTGAAAACTTTTGATGTTGTTGATACTTTTGACACTCACAAAAAGATTGTGCAACACAGGCAAAAACTTGATGCGGTTGCAAGGGCAAATTCACATACAGCCATCTATTCTTGTGGATGGGATCCCGGGATTTTCAGTGTCATACGCGTCCTGGCAAAAAACATATTTGACACTCCACCACAAACTTTTTGGGGTAAGGGCGTCAGTCAAGGGCATAGCGAGGCACTTCGAAATATACGTGGTGTTGCGGATGCGGTTGAGTTTACTATTCCAAATAAAGAAATTTTACAGCAAGTGAAGAATAATTTGGGTGCGATTGTTGACGACAACGAGAAGCACGAAAGACACTGTTTTGTTGCACTTGATGGAACAAGGCAGAAAGAAGAAATTGTTGAAGAAATTCGGCAAACGGAGGACTATTTCAAAGGCCAGAGAGTTAGTGTTGAATTTTGCTCAACTGATAAATTGAAAAGTCTAAAGGAAAACATGCATCACAAAGGGACTATTTTTTGTGGTGATGCAGATGCAAATATGAATTTTCGTCTCACAATGCGAAGCAACCCTGATTTTACAGCTCGGATTATGTTGGCATATAGTTGTGCACTGCCAAAACTTGAGAGTGGGGCATACAGTCCGTTAGATGTTCCGCTTGGAATGATTGGAAAGACTGATAATCAAAGACTGATTTAACAAGCGCTCTAAGTGTGCAATTAAATGTGATAAAAAATTCTGAAAAATAAAAAAACTCAAAAAAAACGAGTTTTTTTAATTTTTTTTGGCAAAAAAATGCAAAAAAACATATTTTTTCTTAATTTTTCTCAAATAAGTCATTCATTGAATATAGCGAATTTGTTTTTTTCAAAATAAATTCACAGGCTTTGAGAGCACCTTCGCAAAACACTTCTCGACTGGAAACATTGTGCTGCAAAATCAGACTTTCATTTCCATAAAAAATTTTCAGAGTGTGTATTCCAACGACTTCTCCAACGCGATAGGACGTGACGCGCGGAGAAATCCCATTTTTTTCCAGTGTTTTTATGATGTCTTTGCAAGAGCCACTTGGACAATCCTTTTTGTGCTTGTGATGTGTGTCCTCAACAATAAAATCGCAGTTGGAAAGTCCTTGTGTCAAACTTGTCATTTTGAGCAGGAGGTGAAACAATATGCTGAAATTCGATGAAAGGAATATTGGGATTTGTTCTTGAAATTTTTGGATAAGTTGCAAATTTTCTTCGCTGTGTCCAGTTGTGCCGATGACGATGGGGATGTGCTTGCTTGCTGCAAGTGTCAAATTGTCTTGCAGGGTGGAGGCGGTGGAAAAATCCAAAACAACATCTGCATCAAAATTTTCGGACAGTTTTCGGTTCTCTTTGTCGATGCCAAGAAATTCAACACTGTGTTTTTCAAGGACCTTTTGCATTTGCTGTCCCATTTTTCCGTTGCAGCCAACAAGAAGAATTTTCATATGACGCCCAACCTTTTCAATTCTGTGTCGATGAGTGTTTGGTGCTGTGTTTCAAGAGGTGTGAGGGGAAGCCTCAAATTGTTTTTGATTATGCCAATTTTTGAAAGAGCATATTTGACTGGGATGGGGTTTGGCTCGCAAAACATAAGGTTGTTGAACTTGAAAAGTTTGTTGTGCAGTTTTAAGTTGCCATCTTTCCATTGGTTTTTGATTTCGCTTGGGAAAACATTGCTTGTCACGCTGATTGTGCCGGACGCTTCAAGTTTGGCAAAAATGTGATTGAGGTTATCGTTGCCGCAATAGATTGGCAAATCTCTTTGCACCGAGTGAAACATCTCCAAAATGTGTCCAATTTCGCCATTTGCCTCTTTCAGCCCAACAATATTATCAAAAGTTGCCAGTGTTTTCATTGTGTCTGGCTGAATGTTGACGCCGGAGCGGGACGGGATGTTGTAAACAATCATCGGCAAATCCACATTTTGACAAATTTTTTCGAAATGCTGAATGATGCCGTTTTGTGTGCAGCGGTTGAAATATGGCGTTGTCACAAGACAGGCATCTGCCCCAAGCGATTTCGCCTCATTTGCAAGACGAATTGTTTCTGAAGGAATGTTGCCACCAGCACCAACAATCAGTTTGCAAGTTCTTGGCAAAATTTTTCTGACAAATCTCGTGAAATTCGTTCGCTCTTCTGTGGACAGAGCAAAACTTTCCCCAGTTGAGCCAAGAATGAGAATGGCGTCAATGCCGCTTTTTGTTTGTTGCTCAATCAACTTTTCGCAAGCACTGAAATCAAGGTTGTTGTTTTCATCGAATGGTGTCACAAGTGCTGTGCAAACACCTTCAAATATCGCTTTTTTCATTTATTTCCACCCATTTTTCAAAAATATCGACCGAATTTGATGCCGCGCCACGCCGCAAATTGTCGGCCACAATCCAAAAATTGAAACAGTTTTCTTCGCTCTCGTCCTTGCGTATTCTGCCAACAAAAACCTCGTCCCTCCCACTGCAAAAAAGTGGCATTGGGAACTTTTTTTGCGCCGGGTCATCTTGCAAAACAATGTTTTCTGCTTCGCTCAAAATTTTGGCAATTTCTTGCAAAGTGGCTGGCTTTTCAAACTGCACATTCACACTTTCACTGTGGCAATTTTTCACAGGAACGCGCACCGTTGTTGCCGATATGCCAACATCCCAATGCGACAGAATTTTTCGGGTTTCAAAAATCAATTTGTCCTCCTCCAAAGTGTTGCCGTTTGGGAGAAAAACATCAATTTGTGGAATGAGATTGTTTTTGATTTTATAGTCAAACTTTTGTGTTGTGTCATTTTCAAGGTCCAAAATCCCGTTTGTGCCAGCACCAGAAACAGCTTGATAGGTGGACACAACAACCCTTTTGATTTTCAATTTGTCGTCAAGTGGCTTCAAAACGGTGACAAGTTGGATTGTTGAACAATTTGGATTGGCAATGATTCTCTTTGCACCTTTCAAAACTTCGGGGTTGACCTGTGGCACAACAAGTGGAACATCTTTTTCCCGTCTGAAAGCATTTGAATTGTCAATGACAACAATTTTTCGTTTGACAAATTCTGGCATAATTTCTCTTGAAACTTTTGCATCCACAGCAAAGAAAGCAAAGTCAAGTTTAAGGCTGTCAAGGTCGGAAAATTTTAGAGCCATCACGTCAAGTGACTGACCACGGAACTTCATTTTTGTGTTCGTGTCGTGCTCGGCAAAAAGGAATAAGTTTGCATCAATTTCCCTTTCGGACAAAACTTCAACGATTTTTTGCCCCACAAGACCCGTTGCCCCAACAACAGCAATGTTATGTTTTTTCATCATAAGATTATATATTTTTTGTTTGTGAAAGTTGTGCATTACAAAAGCGAAAAAATGACATATATTGATAATATTTGGAGGAAAAATTGGAAGAAAATTTGGTTGTCTTGAAGTTTGGTGGCAAAAGTTTGGCGGACAGGACAAAAATTGGCAAAATTGCCAGATACATAAAACAAAGATGCAAAAGTGAAAAAGTGATTGTTGTGGTGTCTGCAATGGGAGATTGCACCGACAAACTGCTGCTTTTGGCAAAAAAGTTTTGCGCAAAACCAAACGCGCGCGAAATGGATATGCTGCTCTCGTGCGGCGAAAATGTCAGCGCCAGCCTGATGGCAATAAGGTTGAATGGCATTGGTGTGAAAACTTGCAGCCTGATGGGGTGGCAGGCAGGGATTTTGGCGGAAGGCGAACATAACAAAGGAACAATCTATGCGATTGAAAAGAGCGCCATTGAGGAAAAACTTTTGTCCAACGATTGCGTTGTGGTGGCGGGATTTCAGGCTTTGGACAGGAATGGTGATGTCATCACACTTGGGCGAGGCGGCAGCGACACAACTGCGGTGGCACTTGGGGCGGCATTTGATTGTCACGTTGAGATTTTTTCGGACTTCAATGGGATTTGCGCTGGCGACCCGAGAGAGCAAAATTTTCGAAAATATTCTCAGGTTGACTATGACACAGCGGTGAGATATGCTGGCGCGGGCGCAAAAGTTTTGAGCAAAACAAGCACACAAATTGCAAAAGAAGCAAAAGTCGACGTGACTTGCAAATCAAGTCAAAAACCAAATCTTTTGGGGACAAAATTGACAAGTGTGCCAACTGCGTTTGCGGGCATAAACATCAAAAGGGGACTGTGCGAAATTGATTTGATATACACCCATCACAGTGAAATGCTGCAAAAAACCGTGAAGTTTGTTTTGCAAAATGTGGAATTTCAAAATATTTTGATTGAGAAAGACAAGGTCAGCATTTTTGTTGACGAAACGAATTTGGAAACAGTCAAAAACAAATTGTCAGCAATCAACAATTTGACATAAAAAGGCACGCATTAGGCAAATTTTTGTGACAAGATTTGCCAATTTGTTTTTTTATTTTTTCAATTTTGTTTTAAACATTTTTTCATTTTTGTTCTTTCCAAGTTTGTGTATTGTGGAGGACATTCGTTTTTTTGCAAAAATATTTTCACCTCTTTTCGTTTGACAAAATTCAAGATTGATGATAATATGAATTTTGAGACGGAGAAGATATGAAACAGAACAATAAAACAAAAGTTGGCGTGATAACGCTTCACGACAACATAAATTTTGGCAATCGTTTGCAAGCATACGCCCTGCAACAAGTTTTGCAGAACCTTGGCGCAGATGCTGAAGAAATTGTTCCAACAACCAAAAAAACTGAAAAAATTTGGGAGAACTACAGCAGTCGTTTTTCGGCTTCAATGAGAAAGCGTGAAGAAGCGTTCAAGGCCTTTGGTGAAAAATTTGTCAAGCAAAGGATTTTCAGATTTAAAAAACCAAAAGAACTTAAACAACTCAATGATGAATATGACCTTTTCATTGCAGGCAGTGACCAAATTTGGAACCCGTTTTTTGGCAGAGAATTCCCATCTATGCTTTTGGAATTTGCTGACTTTGACAAAAGTGCCTCATACGCGGCAAGCATCGCCATTCCAATGCTCCCGATTTGGATAAGTTGGAGATATAAACGCGCATTCAAAAAAATCAAGCATCTTTCACTCCGTGAAAATTCGGGCAAAAAAATTGTGGACAGGCTTTTGAGGAAAAATGTTGCTGAAGTCCACATTGACCCAACGCTTTTGCTCTCAAAAGAAGAGTGGTTGAAGTTTTGCGAAAATGAACGCAAACCTCAAAAACCATACATATTGACTTATTTCTTGGGGAATAAAGGCACGCACAAGGAACAAGTTGAAAAAATTGCAAATCTGCGGGGGGGGGACTTGGAGATTGTCGACCTGCACGATGCAAAAGGCGGCGACACAATTGTTGCAAGCCCGCAACAGTTTGTTGCACTTTTCTCTGATGCAACGCTTGTTTGCACGGATTCTTTTCACGGTTGTGTTTTTTCAACTTTGTTTGAAAAGCCATTTGTTTCTTTCAAAAGAAAAGATGTTTTGAATATGAGCAGCAGGACAAAAACATTCTTTTCAAAACTTGGGATTGAAAATCGTGATTATGAAAAATTGCCCAAAGAAAAACTGTTCAACATGGATTATCGAGCAGTAGCAAAGAATTTGCAGTTTGAACGAGAAAAAGGTATGAAATATCTTCAAATGATATTGGACGAAAGGAGAAATGAGAATGCTTGAAGTGCCAAAGCGGTGCAATGGCTGTCATGCTTGTGCCAGCATTTGCCCCAAGCAGTGCATTAAAATGGTGGCAAATGATGAAGGGTTTCTTTGCCCGCAAATTGATAAATCAAAGTGCATAAATTGTGGGCTTTGTGAAAAAATTTGCCCTGTTCTTCACAAGAGTGCGAGGAGGAAAACTAAAGCAAAAGAATATGCTTGCTACAACAAAAACCTGGACACAAGAATGCAAAGTTCTTCAGGCGGAATTTTTTCACTTCTTGCGGAGGAAATCTTATCGGAAAATGGCTGTGTTTTTGGCGCTGCATTTGATGAAAATTGGAATGTCAAACACATATGTGTTGACAACTTGAATGACTTGTGGAAACTTCGTGGTTCAAAATATGTTCAAAGTGAGATTGGAAACAGTTATATTTTGGCAAAGAAATTGTTGGGTGAGGGCAGGAAAGTTTTGTTCACAGGAACCCCTTGTCAAATCGGTGGGCTGAAAAGTTTTCTTGGCAAAGAATACGACAATCTTTGGACGCAAGACATCATATGTCACGGAGTTCCATCTCCACTTGTTTGGCAAGACTATGTCAAATCTCAAAAATTGCAAAACAATGCAGAGATAAAAAGCATCTTTTTCCGCGACAAAAAAGATGGCTGGTTGGAATATTCAATGAAAATTGATTTTGAAAATGGAAAAACCTATCAAAAATCATTCAGAGAAGATGAGTTCTTTCACTTGTTCTTGAAAAATCTTTGTTTGAGAAATTCGTGTTATGATTGCGCTTTCAAGGGCGACCAAAACAGGCAAAGTGACATAACTTTGGCAGACTTTTGGGGTGCGCAAATTGTTTGTGGAAAGAAGAATTTTGACAACAAGGGTTTGTCTTATGTGATTGTTCGGACAAAGCGAGGGCAAGAACTTTTTGACAAAATCAAAGACAATGTTCAAATTGTTTTTTTACCAATGAAGCGGCTTGTGGCAAGGTTTAACAATCCGTGCAATCTCAAGTCTGTCAAAATGCCGGCAAATCGTGGCGATATTTTTGAAGAAATAAGAAAAAAGGAAGAGAAAAAATGAAAAAACTGAAAGTGATGAACAGTTGGGAAACGGTGGACTATATTCTCAAAAACAAGTGCTCAATCGCACGTTTTGGCGATGGGGAAATGGACATTATGCTAGGTTTTGGCATTGGCTTCCAAAAATCGACAAAACGGTTAAGGAAAAAACTCAAATCTGTCAAAACAACAGACAAGTGTTTGGCTGCAATTCCAAACATATTTGATAAAAAATTTTTCAATCGTCAAAATTTTAAAGAAAAACCGTATAAATTTTGGCGAAATGTGAAATTTTTCACAAAACCTTTTTATGTTCATTATTTTGGCGGCAACAAGGCTATTGGCGACACAAATCTTTCAAGATTTTATCTTCAATTCAATGACAGCTCCAAAGTGCCGGAATATGTTCAGCATTTGAAAAAGATGTGGGATGGGCGAGACTTGCTTTTTGTTGAGGGAGAACAGACACGTCTTGGAATGGGAAATGATTTTTTTTCAAATGCAAAGTCAATAAGGCGAATTTTGTGCCCGTCAAAAAATGCGTTTGATAAATTTGAGGAAATCAAAAAGGCCATTTTGGACAATGCCAAGCAAGACGATTTGGTGATTTGCGCTCTTGGGCCAACTGCAACAGTGCTGGCGTTTGAACTTTCTGACAAGTTACAGGTGCTTGATTTGGGGCATATTGACATTGAATATGAGTGGTTTTTGATGGGCGCGACAGAAAAAGTGCCTGTCAAGAACAAATATGTCAACGAATGCGGAAAAGAAGGCAGAAATCCGGAAAACGAAGTGGACAAAACCTATCTTTCACAAATCATTCAAAGGATTGAATGATTTTACCGTGGACTGTTTTTGAAGTTGAAAAATGTTGAGAAAATTGTCAAAACAACTGCTTTTTGTTTGACAAAAAAGGGCAAATTTTTTAAAATGTTTTCGTAATGTAAGTTTTTTATGAGGAGTTTATGAATCCACAACTTTTTGGATGGGAGCATTTCACATATCTTGCTGTTGTCATCGTGATTGGCGTGGCAGCGACGGTGCTTATAAAGAAATTCTGCAAATCTGACAAAGCGTTGTCGATTGCGATAAGGGTCTATTCCCTTGTTTTGCTGTTTTGGATTGTGATGAACAGGGCTTTGATTGCTGTCAACACAAAAAATCCGCTCAGATTTCTGCCGGATTCGTTTTGCGGCACAATGAGTATGTGCTTGTCGCTGGTTGGACTTTTTGCCAAAAAGGACTCAAAACTTTTCCATTGGATTGTTTATTGCGGATTGCTTGGCGGACTTCTGACGATGATTTATCCGGATTTCCTTCCTCAAAATCCATCGCTGTTCTATCTTCCAACAATTTCAGGGCTTATGCATCACACAGTTGCATTCTTCCTTTGCGTCACAATCATCGCAACGGGCTATATGAAAATCTCAATCAAGCGTTGGGCGTGCCTGCCGATTGGACTTGCGTTCGAGATGGTTTGGGGGATTTTCCTCATCACAGCGCTGGGATTTAGCGATGCGCTTGTGATTTATTCTCCACTGATTGAAGGCACACCATTCACGTGGTATTTCACAGGATTTTTGTTCCTCATTCTGCATCTTGGAACGCTTCTCACCGTTGAATTTGTGAGGCTTAAAAAACGAGGGGGAAAAGTTATGCCAATTTTGAAAGCGCAATTTGCAAAATTGAAGAACTATTATAAAACAGAGCAAACAGAAGAAACAACTGTGGAAAAACAAGAAACCGCCGACAAAGAATGAAAATTTTACACCCGTTGTGATTTTTTTGTTGTTTTCTTGACAAGAGGAATTTTTTGGTCTATAATGAAAACACCAAACGATGAAAAAGAGAGTAGTTTTGGGGTGCTGTTTCCAGAGAGACAGGGGTGCTGAAATCCTGTTATCAGTCCAAAATGAAAGACACTTTGGAGTTTGAAAAATGTTGAAAGTGGTCAAAGTTTTCTTTGGCAAATTAGGTGGCACCGCGGAAAATTTTTCGTCCTAATGCAATCTTTTGCATTGGGATTGTTTTTTTGAAGGAGTGGAAATATGGAAAACATATACAAAACAAACAACTGCGGAGAACTCCGCTTGAAAGACGTTGGCAAACAGGTGCGTCTTGCCGGGTGGATAAACAGCATACGCGAACTTGGCGGGCTGACTTTTGTGACGCTGCGCGACCATTTTGGGATAACTCAACTTGTTGTGCGTGACGACAATCTTTTGAAAGGCGTCAACAAGGAGTGCACTGTCACAATCAGCGGACAAGTGGTTGAGAGGGAAAGCAAAAATCCAAAAATGCCAACAGGCGACATTGAAGTTAATGTTGAAAAATTGACCTTACTTGGCAAATGTCAGGCGGTTTTACCGTTTGAAATTGCAAGCGCGCCAAGCACAAAAGAGGATTTGCGCTTGAAATATCGCTATCTTGACCTGAGAAATCCCGAAACACACAATCTTATTGTTCTTCGTGCAAAAATGTTGCAGTTTGCACGAAACAAATTGACGGAGATGGGGTTCACAGAGGTGCAAACTCCAATTCTTGCAAATTCAAGTCCGGAGGGCGCACGAGATTTTATTGTTCCAACAATCAACGCACCAGGCGAGTTTTTTGCTTTGCCGCAAGCACCACAACAGTTTAAGCAACTTTTGATGGTTTCCGGATTTGACAAATATTTTCAAATTGCACCTTGTTTCAGAAACGAGCCTGCTCGTGCCGACCGCACACCTGGGGAATTCTATCAAGTTGATATGGAAATGAGTTTTGCAACGCAAGAAGATGTGCTTGCTGTGTGCGAAGAGTTTGCATCGAGTTTGTTTGCAAATTTGTGTGACCGCGAGTTTTCAAAGCCTCCGTTTGTGAGAATTCCATATCGCGAGGCGATGGAGAAATATTGCAGCGACAAGCCAGATTTGAGAAATCCACTGACAGTCAAAGACCTTTCCAAGTTGTTTGAAAGCAGCGACTTCAACGCTTTCAAAGGAAAAACCGTGAAGGCGATTTGCGCAAATGCGGGTGAGCAGTCACGAAAATGGTATGACGAAATTGGCAAGGT
This sequence comes from uncultured Clostridia bacterium, assembly GCA_947625165.1. GTDB lineage: Bacteria > Bacillota > Clostridia > Christensenellales > UBA1242 > Caccovivens. Next base: position 19,129 of record CANQNH010000010.1, on the reverse strand, counting down.
TATTGTTGCCTATGAGGGCAAGGGTTGCGCTTGGCTGAAATATGTTGATGGTGAATTTTCTGGCAGCATCGCAAAGTTCTTGACTGACGAAAACAAAAAGGAACTTGTGGAAAAGTTTGCGCTTCAAGGTGGCGAGAGCATTTTTATGGTTGCTGACGAGACGGAAATGGCGGTCAAACTTGCCAATGTGCTGAGAAACGAACTTGGGCAAAGGCTTGGTCTTGTTGACGAAAACAAGATTGCAATTTGTTGGATTGTGGATTTTCCATTCTTTGAAAAGAACAAAGACACAGGCAAGATTGATTTTGGGCATAATCCTTTCAGTATGCCACAGGCCACGCTGGAAGAACTTGACACAAAAGACCCTTATGAAATTTTGGCATATCAGTTTGACTTGGTGATAAATGGGCACGAGTGTTTGAGCGGTGCGGTGAGAAATCACGACCAAGATGTGATGCTGAAAGTCTTTCAAAAGGTTGGCTATGGCGAAGATGTTGTCAAGCAAAAGTTTGGGGCGCTTTATAACGCTTTTTCCTATGGCGCTCCGCCGCACGCTGGGTGTGCCTTTGGCTTTGACACGCTTTTGATGATTGTTGCAAACAAAAAGATGATGAGGGAAATCATTGCCTTCCCACTCAGCAACAATGCGCGTGACCTTATGATGAACGCTCCAAGCAAAGTGCCGGACGAAACACTGAAAGAACTTGGACTTCAACTTGCAAAAAAGGAGGAAAAACAGGGATGAAATTGGTGGAAATAAGAACTCTGCAAAAGGATGCGGCGCAGTTTGATGGCAAAAGCATCAAAGTTGGCGGTTGGGTGCGCTCGGTGAGAGATATGAAAACATTTGGATTTGTTGACCTCAACGATGGCACATCTTTCAAAGGGCTTCAAGTTGTTTTGAACGCGGAAAAATTGCCAAACTATGCCGACCTGACCAAACTCAACACAGGAAGCAGCATTTTGTGTGAAGGTGTTTTGAAACTGACGCCGAATGCTCCGCAGCCGTTTGAACTTGTTGCAAGCAAGGTTGAAATTGTTTGCGCAACCGATGTGACCTATCCAATTCAGAAAAAGCGCACATCTTTGGAGGTGCTGCGCGAGCAAGCATATTTGCGTCCAAGAACAAACCTTTTCAATGCGGTTTTCAGAGTGCGAAGTGAAAGCGCGTTTGCACTGCACGAATATTTTCACAATCTTGGCTTTGTCTATGTTCACGCACCGATTTTGACTTCATCTGACTGCGAGGGAGCGGGTGAACTTTTCAAGGTCAGCACACAGGACATTTATTCTGGCAAAAAGTTGAAGCCGGAGGATGAACTTCTTGGAGGCAAAGTTTTCTTGTCACCATCCTGCCAACTTGAAGGCGAGGCTTTTGCGCTTGCACTTGGAAAAATATACACTTTTGGGCCGTCATTCCGCGCGGAAAACAGCAACACGGTGAAACATGTCAACGAGTTTTGGCACATTGAACCGGAAATTGCGTTTTACGAACTTTTTGATGATATGGATGTGATGGAGGGGATGATAAAATATGTCATCAACCATCTTTTTGACAGGTGCAAAGACGAACTCGCATTTTTTGACAGTTTTGTGGAAAACGGACTTTTGGCAAAATTGCACAATGTGACAGAGAACATTTTTGCCAGAGTGACCTATGATGAAGCAATCAAGGAATTGGAGAAAAATAACAAAAATTTTGAGTTTAAAGCTTCTTGGGGATGCGACATCCAAACTGAACACGAAAAATATTTGACTGAGGTTGTTTACAAAAAGCCGGTGTTTGTCTATAACTATCCAAAAGAAATCAAGGCGTTTTATATGCGCTTGAATGATGACAACAAGACTGTCAAAGCAACCGATTTGCTTGTTCCGGGCATTGGGGAGCTGTGCGGCGCAAGCGAGCGTGAAGAGAGATATGATGTTTTGATGAACAGAATAAAAGAACTCGGCCTGAAAGAAGAGGACTATTGGTGGTTTTTGAACTTGCGAAAATTTGGCAGCGTCAAACACAGCGGCTTCGGAATGGGCTTTGACAGATTTATTATGTATGTGACAGGAATGAAAAACATACGCGATGTCATTCCGTTCCCACGCACACCAAACAACTGCAAATTTTAAAATTTTGATAAGTCGAATTGGGGAAAGCACAAACAAAAGAAAAATCAAAAAATATAAAAACAATTAAAAAATCAAAAAAAGTGCAAAAATTTGCACTTTTTTTATTGTTTTTTGCCATTTTTTAACACTTTTTCTAAAAAAACAATCCGGCGGCATAATTTTGTTTTGTTTGAAATTTCCAAAGAAAATTTTTTTGTTTTGTTTTTTAAAACTTGCTTAACAAAATTCTTTGCATGATTTTTTTCAAAATTTCTTTGCAAAATCATTCAGCAACAGGAACTTTAACTTTAAATTTGATGCCCTCTGTTTCTGGATGATAGTCCGTCACAGAAAAACTGCTTTGTGGGTTGTCGGCAAATTTTCCATTTTCATCCTTCATTTTTGGCGATTTGAAATCATAGAAGTCTTTGACATTCTCGTCCAAATGAAGTTCTGGCGAGGAAAATCCGAGCGCTTTTTCAAGGTCAGGACACTCCAACATCAAACTTGTGACATCATCTGCCAGTTGGAAGGCTTTTGAGTTGACAAACTTTTGACAAAGCGCAAAATAGTCCGTTGGATTTTGCTGAAAATATTGTGCCTGTTCAATCATTGCATCAAAGTCAATTTTCTTGTCAAACAGCACCGTCAATTTGTCAATCGCTTCCATAACTTTATTGTATCTGTGAGTTTCAACAATCTCTGGGCTTAGAAGTTTGTTTATGTAATAATTTTGCATTGCAGTGCGGTTGGTGTTAAATTCATTCAGTCGGGTCTGCACTTGTTTCATTCTTCCGACGGTCAATTCAATGAAGAATGGAACGTGTCTATCATAAATGTGGCTATTCACAATCACATGCTCCATAATGCCCGGTTTCAGTCCGGAAACTTGCGCCAGCATTTTAAGAAGTGCCGCATATTGCACAACATTCCAATTTCCTGCTGCCAAAGTGTCGTTTGAGCGCTGTTTCAAAAACATATTCAGTGTGTCGTTGGCAACATCAAATTGCATATGATGCACGCAAGGGCGCAAGTGCATATCGTGCAATTGTTCAATGTTGAAAAGTTCGGTGATGATTGCTCGGTCGGCAGGGTTGTTCTTCAAGGAATAAAGCACGCGGTCGGTTTGGTCAAACTCGCCTTCACGATATTTCGCCTTCTTGCCAACTTGATAGCCATACGCCTTGCCAATGCTGCCTTTTTCGTCCGCCCATTGATCCCAAATGTGCGAGTGAAGGTCGTTGATATTGTTGCTTTTCTTTTGCCAAATCCATAAAATTTCGTCAATCGCACCTTTCCAATTTGTCAGGCGAAGAGCGGTGATTGGAAATTCGTCTTTGAGGTTATATCGGTTTGAAACTGCAAAAACTTTTGTGGAGTAGGCGGGTGTTCCGTCCGACCATTTTGGGCGAATTCCTTTTGTGTCCCATTGGGTGTCCCAAAGTCCGCATTTTAAAATGTGTTGCGATGTTTTCAGATATGTCCAATCCGCTTTGCTCATTTGTTTTCCTCCTTTTTTCTGACATAGGATAGCACACTTTTTTGGCGATGTCAATAACAAACTCAAAAGAAAAACAAAAGATTTTTTTGTGTAATAAACAAAGATTTTTGCGGCACAATAGACAAAAGATTTTGATGCGAAAATTTTTTGTCTAAAGGTGCAGTTTCAACCAAAATTTTTCGGGCTGCACAACCACCACTTTTCAAAAAATCGTGTTTTTTAATAAATTTTGAATGAAAAAAAACAAAAAATGGTTTTTATTTGTTTCAAACGCACAAAAAATGGAATTTTGACAAAAATTTGAAAATGTAAATAAGATAATCATAGGTGAGAAAATCACCTAAGGAGAAAGTTTATGTCAGGAAGATTTAACTGCTGCATACTCAACCATCCTTGTCCGATTTTCTGCCCTTTCATTGACTTCACTTGCTCCAACGAGGTTGTCAACCCTATTGTTGCCAATTCATTTGGTTTCTTCAACAACACTGTTGGTGGCGAAGTTGCCGCAGGTGCAACAATCCCCGTTTCACTTGTCCTTTTGGGCGGTGAAGGTGGGGGAATTTTGTCCAATATGGGCTCGGTCACTTTGACACCGGGCACATATGAAGTCAACTATTTTGCTGGCGGCGTTGTGCCAGCGGGAAATTCAATAAGCATCTCGCTTGCTTTGAATGGAACAACCATTCTGGGCTCAACAGTCAGCAGCACTCAAAGTACAGGAAACACGGTCAATTTGACGAGAACAATCGTTGTTTATGTTGAAAATGGTGGCACTCTATCCTTGGTCAACTCAACTTTGCAGCCAACCAATTTCAACTTTGCAAGTGTTTTCATCAGAAGGTTGTGATGTGAGCGTGTCGGCTTGCCGTGTGGCAGGCAAAAGTGTCAAAAAAATTTTTGGCACTTTTACATAACTTTCTTTGAAAAATGTTTGATTTTTTGATTTTCATTTATTAAAATAGAATTGAAAGGTGAAGCGAGACAGAAATTTTTGTATTGCCAAAATTTCAAAAAATGGCTGTAAAATTGCAAAAAAACAATAAAAAAATGCGAAAAAACTGAAAAAAATTAAAAAATTTTGCGCTTTTTGCAATTTGATGAAGAAGAATTGATGATGTGATTTGAATAGCAACAATGCTTTTGCAACAAACTATGGAAATGGAGGTGTTTTATGTCAAAACTATACAATCCAAAGGAATTTGATATTTTTCAACAGCTCTATTGGGAGGCATTTGAGAAAGACGGCAATCCATACCTAATTCAAGAAGGAATTGTGCAAGAGCGAAACAAAACAAGGGCGTTGCTCAAATCAGACCATCGGGAAATGAACTGAAAAAAGGGAAACAAATCAAAAGATGTCAGAAAAAGTCGAAGCAATTGTCATAAAGTCAAATGACAGAAAAGAGAAGGATGCAAATGTTCTTCTTTTTTCTCTTGAAAAGGGCAAAATTTGGGTGACACTCAAAGGCATCAAGGGGCAAAATGCCAAAATGAAACTTGCTCAGAGGATGTTTTGTTTTGGCGAATTTGTTTTGCAAGATGGGAAATCGGGGCAAATTGTGACATCTTTTGAGTGTTTGGAAAGCTTTTTTGAGATTGCTGAGGATGTTGAGAAATATTTTGAAGGTGCGGCAATTTTGGAAATTGTGGAAAAACTTAGGTTTTCAAGTGATTATGAGCGCGCACAGGTTTTTATGTTGGTTCTCAAAGCATTGAAAAGTTTGTGCTTCGGAGAAATAAGAAAAAATTACACGCTTAACAAGTTTTTTATTGAACTTTTTTCATTGTTTGGAATGAAACTAAACACACAAAAATGCTCGGTTTGCGGGACAAGGGCTTTTGACAGATTGTTTATAGACTATGCAACAGGCGAACTCGCGTGTGTGGCTTGTAAAAGCTTTCGCTCGGAAGAACTTCCCAAAACCACAGTCAGTGCACTGAAAATTTTGACAAACACAGAATTTGAAAAATTGTCAACATTGAAACTTTCTGCTGGAAGCGAGAATGCACTCTTGAAAATCCTTGTGAAAAATTTTGAGACACGCTTTGATGAAAAATTGAAATTTATTGGTGTTTTTGATTAAAAAATTGACAAAAAAACTATAAAAACGAAAAACGTTCTCATTGAAAACGTTTTTTATTTTTTTTATATTTTATTTATCCGTTTTAATTGAAAAAATGATTTTTTTGTTTTTTTCTTTCTTATTTTTTACAAATCATTCAAAGGTCGTTTAATTTACATTTTTTTTAATTTAAATTTTGTCAACGGAAACATCTTCAATTTTATGGTTTTTTGTTGAAAAAGTTGCAAATTTTTTCTCGCCGTCTGAAAGGAGAATAAATTCGTTGGTTGATATTGGCAAAAATTCTGTCAAATTTCCAAAAAAAGTTTTTATTTGTGCAGCATCAATGTTCTCTTTCAATTTGTCGCAAAAAGAGTTTATCACAAACTGAAAATCTTTTGCTTTGACACTTTCCAACACCTTGTATGGCAACAAATCTTCCGCAAATTCTCCATCAGCGCTCAAAAATTCTTCATTTTCAAGTTCGATGCAGTCATCAAGGCGGAAGGTCGATTTTTTCTCTCTTTCAACGCTGTCAAAAAACTTTCTTGTGACAGAAATTTGGTTGCCATTTATTTCTATTTCACCGCTGAAATGATAAAGTTTCTCCTCTTTCATTGAGAATACATACAAATCGTTTTCAAACAATGCGCACGCAAAATTTTTTATTTTTTGCGCTTCAAAATTCGTGCATTTTTTTGAAATAGAAGTTGAAATTTTTTTGTTGGAGGTTTCAAACGACAAAATTCTGTTTTTTAGCGATATTTCACATATTTTGCCAGAAAAATTCAATTTTTCTTTGATTTCAAGTGAAAAATTTGGATCGCTTTCAAGAAAAACAAACTGCTCGTTGTCATGCACAAAAACGGAATATTTTTCACAATCGCACAGGTTTTGTGTGTTGATATAAAACGGAATACTTTTGTTTTGCGGATAGATGTATATGATTTTTTCATCCACAATTTCGATTGTGTCATTTTTTTCAAGTTCAAATTCATTGTTTTGAGCCTTGACAAGACAAGGATAGGTGCTTTTCAAAAATGTTCTCATATTGGAAATATATTCAAAATCATTTTTTCATATACAATTTTTAACAATTTTTCATTTCAAATTTGTTTTGACAAATATTGACACAAAAGTTTTTCAACATTGTGTGTAAAATCAAATTTTTTGTCAACATTTGATTTGGAGGAAATTTTATGAAAAATTGGAATGACAATGAAGTTAAGGCGCTTTTTCAGACGATTGAAGCGTGCAAAATGAAAAAAGAGCCGCTTGTTTTTGCGTTTGGTGAACACGCAAAAAATTTTAACAGAAAACCAAACAGTGTGAGAAATTATTATTATCACGAGGTTGACAATCTTGGGAGGGACAAAAATCGTTGTTTGAAACTTGGCATTGACTTGAAAAATCACGACAAATCGCATTTCGTTTGTTTTGACAAAGTGCAAGAAAATGATTTATTTGCCGAAATCGACAAGATGACGGCAAAAGGAATTTCTGTGCGTTCGGCGTGTTTGAAACTTAGTGGTGGCGATTTGGGACTTATGACAAGATTTCAAAACAAATATCAAAATATGAAGCGCAAATTGGTGAAAAAAGAACAAAAAAGCAACATTATTCCATTCAAAAAACAAAAAATGCTGACCGACAGCGACATCAACAGTCTTTTCCTTGGGCTTGTGAAGTTGATTAAAAAATCCGCTCAGGACGAAGTTTTGGAAAACAATCCTGTCGAGATTTTGAAAAGCGAAATGGCGGCGAAAGAGGAACAACTTGAAAAATTAAAAACGCAGTTGACGGCTCTTAAGAAAGAGAATTTGATGTTGAGAGAAAGGTTTGAACAAGAGGGCTTAAGCAAAACCAAAGTGCTTGAGAAACATTTGCAGCAGAGACGCAAGGAAGAAAATTCGCAGGCTCGAAAAAGAGGTTGATTTTTTGGAGCGTTTGTGATATGATTTTTCTATGGAAATCAGGCTTATCACAGGGGCAACCGCCTATGAGGCAGCAAAAAACACAATAAGTCAAATTGACACAAAAAATTTTGAATTTCAAAATTTGGTTGTTGTGCCAGATGCTTTTTCTATGCAAGCGGAAAGTTTGATTTTTGACACACTCAAAATCAAATCAACTTTCAACATCGAAGTGGTTGGCATTTCTCGGCTTGCGGGCAAAATTCTCAACGACAACAACATCGCATTCAAAAGAATAAGCGCTTTGGAGGAGGTCTTCTGCATCTATAAGGCCGTGAGTTTGTGCAAAGACGAGTTTAAGTATTTCAAAAATGTCAGCGTTGACCTTTGTATGAAGATTTTGCAAATAATCAAACAGTTTCAGGGCTGCAAAATCAAGCCGGAGCAAATAAAAAATGTTGGCGATGAAAATCTTGACAACAAAATGTCTGACCTTAGGATGATTTATCAAAAATACGAAACACTTTTGTCAGACAAAATGGATTTGTCAAAACTTTTGCAATTTTTTGTTGAAAATGCAAAAAAATCGATAAATTTGTCAAAAATAAACCTCTTTTTTGCAAATTTTGACAGTTTTTCGGCTGAAATAGGCTCTTTCATTTGTCAGTTGGCGCCACTTGTGAATGCTGTTTATGTTGGAATGGCAAAGCCGATTTCAGTCAAAAATGCGTTTATTTTTGAAGATGATATTCTGAAAAAAATGACACAATTTTCCAAAGAGAATAATGTGAGCATAAAAGTTGATATGCTTCCAACGCAAATTTCTGGTCCCAATTTGGATGTGGTGAAAAATGTTTTTGGCTTTGGGATTGATGAGGGGAAAAGCGACTTTTTTGTGAATGTTGTTGCAAAAAATGTTCGTGACGAAGTCGAGTTTGTTGCCAAATACATAAAATTTCAAATTGCTTCTGGAAAGAAATTCAACGATTTTGCAATTGCTGTCCCTGACAAAAAATATGTTGATTTGATAAAGGACATTTTTGCAGATTATGACATTGTGTACTACAGTGATGATGCTGTCAATTTGAGCCAAACAGTGCTTGGGAAATTTTTGTTTAAAATGATTGAAATTGCCAAGGTTGGTTTTGACAGACAGGCTTTTGAATTTTTTGCATCCAATGAACTTGCAAATCCAAGTGAAGATGTCCTAAAAGAAATTCGCCACTTTTGTGTTGATGATGCGGAAGAATTTATGCAAAGATTTCCGGAACTCTCGAATTGTGTTCAACTTGTCAGAAACATATCATGCAGTGTCACGTTGAGTGATTTTGTTTTTGCGATGAAAAGTGTTTTGGAATTTGTGTCAGAAAAACACCAAGAACTTCTTGAAAATCTGCAGAAAAAAGGATTTTTTAAGGAAGAAAGTGAAAATTCTCAGGCGCAAGAGTTGATTTTGAAGGTTTTGGATAAACTTGTTGAAGTGGGTGGGCAAGAAAAATTTTCAATTTTTGATTTTGAAAATTTGCTAAAATTCTCTTTTGAGAGTGTTAAAGTTGAAACAATTCCATCCTATTTGGATGCAGTTTATGTCGGCGATGCCACAGAAAGTTATTTTGAGGATAAAAACACACTTTTTGTTTTGGGGGCGACTTCAAACCTCTTGCCAAAAACGCGTTCTGATCTTGGACTGATTGATGATTTGGAAATCAAGAAACTTCGACTTGCATTTGCTTTGGAGCCAGAAATACGCGTGCTAAATCGAAGAAGCAGGTTGAAACTTTTTGAGCTGTTGCAACACGCAAAAGAGAAATTGATTGTGACAACGCCACTTGCGGATGATGGTCAGCAAACCGAAAAGTCCGGCTTTGTGGAAGATTTGCTGAAACTTTTTGGGCAAAATGTTGTCCACACGGCCGCACTTGAAGAGTTTGGGTTGGCAAAATTTTCTGAGGATGAGGAATTTGACAGAATTTTGTTTTCAATTGGACATCCAGGAAATCTTTCACAGTTTTACACGAAATCAAAAGATAAGTTGCCGAAAAAATGGGTTGGGACAATAAAAAGTTTGATAAAAACAACTTTTCCAACCGAAAAAAGACTTGAAAAAATTGAAAATTTTGAAAATGTCAAAAAAATCACAAAAATTTCAGCATCTCAATTGGAAACATTTTTTGCGTGTCCATTCAGATATTTTGTGAACTACGTTTTGCGGATTTCTCCACGGGAGGATGTTCAACCAACGAGGGCACAGTTTGGAACTTTGCAGCACGCAGTTGTTCAAAAATTTTTCACAGACTTTGATGATGTGAGAAAAGTTGATGAAAAACAGATTGATAAATTTTTGAAAAACAACCTTCTTGCTGAGGCAAAAAAAGTGTATGATGAAAAAGTTTTGCAACCTGTTTTCGTGAAGTTTTTGCGTAATGAAAGCAAAATCATCATAAAGAATGCAATAAATGAGCAAAAATTTAGTGATTTTCGTCCAGTTTTTGCCGAGAAAAAAATCGGTTTGCCTTTTGATGATGCCTTTCTTGACGGAAGAGTTGACAGAGTTGACACTTTTGGAGATTTCTTCCGTGTGATTGACTATAAAACTGGACACACGGGCACATTGAAAACCGAACTTTTTTATGGCAAAAAACTGCAGCTTTTTCTTTATGCGGCTGCGATTGAAAAAGAACTGAACAAAAAATGTGCTGGAGTTTATTATTTTAATTGCCAGACAAAGTATTCCAAACAGGGAGATGCTGGGCATCTTTTGAAAGGGTTGACAATCAAAGATGAGAATATTGTTGTCGCCACTGACCACAGGCTTTCGCTTGGAGATTTTAAGAGCAACATTATTGCGGCAGAAACAAGGGCAAATCCAAAGAAAGATGAGTTTGCGTTCAAAGGCTCGGGACTTGACTTTGTGGATGACAAAATTGCCTACGCGTTGGAAATTTCAAAAAGGGCTTTGAAAGAAATTAAAGAAGGATATTTTGTTCCGAAACCATTTGCCAAAGAGTGTGAAAATTGCCCATATATTTCTGTTTGCAGACATGCAGATGCAGATGGTTTCAGAAAGATTTTGAAGAAACCTGCAAAAACAAAAACTGATAAAGATCCTTAAATTTTGCGTAAAAATTGCGAAAAAACATCAAAAATTCGTAAAAATCACAAAAAAAACAATATTTTTTGAAAAATTTGGAATTAAAAGGAGTGAAAACAAGTGGACCTTGAAGAGCAAGACAGAGTGCTTGAAAACACAAAAAAGAATATGCTTGTCAGCGCCTCTGCGGGCAGTGGGAAAACATATGTTATGATAAAGTATATTTGCCAACTTATTTGTGACGCAAAAACTCGTGTGCCGGTCAAAGACCTTTTGGTGCTGACATTCACAAGGTCTGCGGCAAATCAAATGAAACAAAAACTTCTTGCGAAACTGAAAGAACAGCCGCAAGATGAATATATCATTGAGCAAATTGATGCTCTTTCAACTGCAAACATCTCGACAATTCACTCTTTTTGTGAAAAATATCTGAAAAAATATGCAAATTTGCTGAATTTGAATGAAAATTTCACACTTTTGGATGAAAATATGTCTCAAAATGTCAAAGAGAAGGCATTTGAGGCTGCATTTGAAAAGTTTGACGGCAGCAATGAATGTGATTTTGTTTTGGAGGTGCTTAAGCACAACAAAATGAAACTCAAAAGCATAATTTTCAAGATTGAAAATCTGTTTGTTGCTGTTGCTGACAAAGATGAATTTTTGAAACAAAATTTGAATAATTCTGAAGATAATTTTGAAAAAGCATCAAAATTTCTGTTTGAGAATTTTGAAAAGACAGTAAAAAAATTCTTGTCGGATGTTGCTTCTTTCCATTTTGAAGATTTAAATCAACAAGTTGAAAGCAAATTGCAGGCTTTGCAAGGTGCAACAAATCTTTTTGAGTTGTTTGATGCGGCAAAAAATTTGGAAACGATAAAACTTCCGCCAAAATCTGAAATTGGAGAGGAAAATCAAAATAAACTGAAAAGCTTGCGCACAAAATTTTCGGCAAAAATCACAAAATTGACATCTTTGAAACTTGACGACAAAGCAAAAGTTGATGCTGAAAAAAGTGCCTTTTTGGAAAAAGCCATTTTGAAACTATATCAACTTTTTGAGAGTGAGCAAGAAAGCATAAAGAAAAATTTGAATTGCTTGGGCTTTGACGACCTTGAAAAATATATGACTGTTTTGTCGCAGCAGGAAAATCTTTTTCAAGGGTTTCAATATGTTTTTATTGATGAATATCAAGACACAAACAAAATTCAGGAAAAAATCATCAAAAACATCGCGAAAAATTGCAATTTTGTTGCGGTTGGCGATGCAAAGCAGGGAATTTATGGCTTTCGGTTGGCAAGCGCAGAAATTTTCTTGAAAGACCTTAAGGACTTTCAGGCGGACAGCAATTCTGCCGTAAATTTTTTGCAATCAAACTTTCGAAGTGACCAAAAAGTTTTGGATTTTGTCAACGATGTTTTCAAAGTTTGTATGACAGAAGATTTGACACAAATTGACTATTTTGGAACTTCAATGTTGGAGGGAAGAACGACATTTGCTGATGATGGGAATAAGGCTGTCAACATTGATCTTGTTTGCTGCCCACCGCAAAAAGAATTGCCAATTCCTGAGTTTTATGATGTGAAAGAGGCGGAAATTGTCAAAAACGAAAAGAACTCTGCATTGCTTTGCGACATCCTTGAGCGCTTGCGGGAGGCTTTGTCATCCCAAATTTCTGTGGATGGTGTGCTGCGCCAGGTCAAATTCAGCGATATTGCCATTCTGTCACGCAAAAGGGATGACCTTTTTGACGAACTTGAAAACTTTTTGGCCGAAAACGGCGTTCCAGTGCTGTCAAATTCCAGACAAAATCTTGCAGAAGAGCCTCAAATTCAAATTTTGATAAACTTTTTGAGGTGTGCTTTGGTGCTTGATGACGATGTGGCTGTTTTGAGCGTTTTGACTTCTGGGCTATATTCGATGGATATGGTGGACATTTTGAAGGAAAAAGGCGAGCAAACGCTTTGCGATGCGGTTGAAAGCGGCACAAATGAAAAATTTGCAATGTTTCGGGCTGATTTGAGCGATTTTCGCTTTGAAATGCAAGTTTTTGGGATAAAAAAGGCTCTTGAACGACTTTTTGCGAAACGGGAATATCGTTCTTTCATCAATTTGAAGCCGAATGGCACAAAACTTGGCGTTTTTGTGGACAAGTTTTTGCAAGAATGTGAAAAATTCAATTTCGACCTTCCTTCGCTTGTCAAATATTTTGAAAGTGTGGAAATTTCTGCTTCTGCCGAGGTCAGTGAAAGTGAGGACAATGTTCTGCTCACCACAATTCATGACAGCAAAGGCTTGGAATATCCTATTGTTTTCCTCATAAACTGCGACGACAGCATTTCAAAAACCTTTGAAAAAGTTGACATTGAAATTGACGAGAAATTTGGCTTTGCGGTGAAGATTTATGACCAAGACAGCAACAGCGAAGTGCCGTCAGTTCGGATGCGTGCAATCAAAGAGAGCCGAAAAGAAAAAGAATTTGTTGAAGAAATGATGATTTTTTATGTGGCTCTCACGCGTGCAAAAAACCGATTGTATTTGTTTGGGGCGTTTGACAAAAGCTTTTTTGAAAAGGTCTCTGTGCGCGATTGTGACACCTATTTTGATTTCATCTTTTTTGCGCTTCCAAATGTGAAAGAGGCTCTTGAAAAGGATGGTGCTTTTGAAAATGAGCGTTTGAAAGTTTCAATTGTTGACGAAGGAGTTTCGGGGGAGATTTTTGAGCCGCAAAATTTGGAAAATGAAGAAATTTTCCCAGAAATTGCAGAAAAAATTGAGAAATATCTTGATTTTTCATATGATATTGACAAAAATTCCAATTTCAGACTGAAAGAAAGCGTGACGGCTTTGAGTGCAAAAAATCTTGAAAATCCGCTTGAAAAATTTGCAAACGGGAATTTCTCTTTTGCTGACAATTTTGTTGAAACGGGGAATGCCTATCACCTTGCGTTGAAATTGCTTGATTTTGAAAAAGTTGATGACAAAAAATCGTTGCATCAGCAGTTGGCGGATTTAGGTGGGGCGGTTGATGTTGGTTTGATTGATGAAAATGTGCTGTTTGAAAATGTTGTTATTTTGAAAAAACTTCTTGCAGGCGCAAAGGTGTTTAAGGAAAAAGAATTTGTTTTGAAGGAAAAACTTTCAAATCTTGTTTCTACAAATGTTGATGACAAAATTTTGGTGCAGGGCATTGTGGATTTGTTTGCAATCAAGGACGGAAAAATCATCTTGGTGGACTATAAATTTTCCAATCACGAAGATGAGGCTTATATTATAAATAGGTATAAGACACAATTGAAGTTATATAAAATTGCTCTTGAAGAGGCGTTTGGTTTGGAGGTGGAAGAAACCTATTTGCTCTCTTTGAAGTTTGCAAAACTTGTCAAAGTGCAGGTCTGAATTTGGTGCACTTTTGCACAATTCTTTGGGGATTTTTTGGCAAATTTTGCACAAAAAATGACCTCTTTTTCAAGTATTTTTGTGCCTTATTTTATCGCAAGAAAAAATGTATGAAAAAATTTTTAAAAATTATTGAAAATTGTTAGTAAATATTTTCTCAGTTGTGATATACTAGTTTCGAAACGAGAACAAAACTTGACAGGTCAACCGCCTTTTTGAAGGGCTGGTTGAAAAACGAAGGAGGTTTTTATGTTTTCAACACTATCTGATATCATTTCTGACTTGGCAACATTTTTCACAAATCTTTCCAAAAGCCTGTCCGCAGACCTTATCTTCTTTCTTGCACTTGCTGTGGAAGCTGGAATTGTTGTGTTTTTTGTTGTCAAAAGTTTGTATTCCTATGAGTCGTCGCTTAACAGGACACTTGACAAAGCAAACTATTGGCTGTTCCAAAACAAGTTTGTCACTGAGGACAACATCAAAGATTTGAATATGTTGTTCAAAGCGCGTGGTCCGAAGCGCTTGTGCTATTATTGGCAACAATACATACTTTTCCGTGAGGGTCCGCCTTCTTCATATCTTTCAACCGAAAACCTCATTGAAAAACCTTTGAAAACAAGTTCGTTCAACTCAAACATCAAAAATCTCACCATTTTCACTGTGCTTTGGTCGTTCATCACTGGGATGCTTGTTTTTGCTGTTTCGGGCGCGGGGACATCTATGTTGTCCGGAAACGCCATTTTGATGGCTTTGCTTGTTCCAATCTTTGTTATGCTCATCGGCATCATTTTCATTGTTTTCTTGCGTGCAAGAAAGAATGTTGTGCTTAATTCTCTTTATCAAAACACTTCGCTTTTTGGACGCTTTATGGACAATGCTTGCGTTGATTTGCCGACATACATCGACTATCAAATTCTTTTCACTCCACAAGAAATCGAAAACGGACAACCTGTTTTGCGTGAGTTCTTGGACTATAAAGCAAGAAAAGAAAAAGAAGAATTCAACAAAGCAAAAGAAAATGAGTTTGTGCACGAAGAATATGATTTTTCTGCAACAGGTGTGGATGGCTCGTTGGTTCTTGACAGAGCAATGAGGGAAAGCGAACTTTTCCTGAAAAAGAAAGAAAAAATTTTGCTGCAAATTTCACAACTTGAAGCGGCAGTTGACTCTCGAAGAAAGAATTTTGACAATGTTCAAAAAGAATATCAGACGAAAATCCAGGCATCCAAAGAAAACATTGAAAGATTGCGTCAGATGCAGGAAGAAACAACCAACCGAATTGAAAGCAACTACTATCGCAAACAGCAAACGCAGGAAATCGGGAAGCAAGAGCAATATGAGCAAGAGTTTGAACAGCAACGCGCAAAATATCTTCTTGAAAAGAACGAGGGTGAAGAAGAAATTGCAAAACTCAATGCTCAACTTGAGGCAGACAGAAAAGCAACTGAAACGGCGATGCTCAGTGAATATCAAACATTCTTCAATAAGTTTTGCACAAGTGCTGAAAAGGTTGTTGCTCAGGTTTTCAAGGAAAAGCTGAACGGTCTTTATGAGGAAAACGAAAAAGACAAGCAATATATCACAACTTTGGAAATCAAACTGAAAAACACTCCTGACGCTGAGAGCGCTCTCAACGAAGAGGGGAAATATGACAAAGATGGAAACTATGTCTATGCAAACGGAACATTCTTTGACAAAGACGGCAATTTCCACGATGAGCGCGGCAATGTTTATTCTCAAGATGGTAAGCTAATTTTCGAATCGGAGAAACAACCTGAGGTTGCTGAGAAGAAAGAGATTGTTGATCTTGATGATTTCAACGAATTTGATTTTATGAATGATGTGTCGCAGAAAGGCGATGTTTATGAAGTTGCCGAGAAAGCGGTCAACGATGTTGATGAAAACAGAACAGTGAAGGTTGTCAACAAGACAAAGAAGAAAAACATTTTGGAAGGCCGTGAAGTTGAGCAGAAACCTGCCGAAGAAACAGGGCCTGCACAAGAGCAGACAGTTGGAACTGAAAATTCTGAGAACAAGCAACAGCCAGAGCAAAAAGAGGAAGCAAAACAAGAAGGGCCTGTTGCAGAAAAGAAGGAAGAAGAAAAGAAAGAGGGACAGCCAGTTGAGGAGAAACCTGTAAAAGAAACCACCAAAAAAGCGTCAACAAAATCTCGTGGCCGACCAACCAAAACAAGTTCAAAAACAGCTCAAACCAAAACGACAAAAGGCACATCTGGCAGACCAAAAAAGATTGTGAAAGAAGGCGAAGAGAAAAAGCCTAAACTTGAAAGGGGCAGACCAAAAAAGACAAAGGCAGAATCAATTGAGGAAATCAACAAGCGCCTTTCAGAAGAGGAGGAGAGAATAAACAAAATTCGTGCCTCCCTAAATCAAGACCTTGAAAAAGCAATGAATGAAATCAGCACAGACACGAAGGATGAAAACAAAACGCGCCGAGAAAAGTTGATAAAAGAAATCACCAAACTTCAATCGGAAGCACAAAATGTCATCCAGAATGCTGACACAGAGGACAAAATTGCAGAAATCAATGCCAAACTTGAAAAGTTGCTTGACCAAATTCAGAAACTTGGATAAAGAAAAATCACCCGGTTGGGTGATTTTTTTAAATCAAAATTTTGAAAAGTTCAATTTGTCCAGATGCGATGCCATATATCAGCATTCCAACCGAGCCCATCACGCAAAGAGCACCGATGATGTAGTTTATTTTCTTTGAAACATTTGATGGGTGATTTTTTTCTTTATTGTAAACGCCGTTATATATCAATGCCAGCCCGACAAGATACAAAAGATATGTCACGCACAAATATAAGTCGAGATATCTTATCACTTTGAAATAATATAAAAGTGCAAATCCGACAGCCATAATGCTGAAAAACAAACCAATGAATAGGTCTCGCCTTGCAGATTTTGACATACAAAACCTCCTGCTTTTTTCTTTATGATAAGTTTTTTTGACAAATAAGTCAAACAAAAAGCGACTTTTTTCGAAAAATCATTCTTTCGGCTGTTCAAAATTTGGCACAAAACATTTGTCAGCGCTCTCAAAATCTTGAATATAGCCCTTTTCCAGCCCAAGTTTTTCAAGGTGAGATAGCACAAGTTTGTATTCTATCGGCGTTATTTTTCTGTCAAGTGTTCCGTGTCCGTTTGGCGTGAATTGGCTCATCAGGCTGAGCATTCTGTCCGGAAATTCCGCTTTTATTGTGTCCAGAATTTCCAGAGAGTTTTCAACATTCTTTGGCAAAACAAGATGTCGAATTATCACGCCTTGTTTCATTTTCCCGTCTTCGTCAAAAACATCTTTTTTTTGACGGCACATCTCTTTGATGGCGGGCAGGGCGAATGAAAAATAATCCTTGCACGCGGAAAATTTTTGTCCAGCAATGTTTGTGGCATATTTGAAATCCGGCAGGAAAATGTCAACAAACTTTCCAACTTCTTGCAAAGTTTCAACACTTTCATAGGCGTTTGAGTTCCAAATCACAGGCACTTTCTTTTCAATCTTTTCAAACGCTTTGCACAAGGCTTTGGCAAAATGTGTTGGTGTGACAAGGTCAATCGCGCTGTGATTTTGCTGCTCCTTGTTTATTAAATCAACAAACTCCTGCGTGGTGAAAATTTTTCCAACTCCGCCGCGAGAGATTTCAATGTTTTGACAAAACTCACATTTCAAATTGCAGCCAGAGAAAAAAATTGCCAAAACGCCTTTTTCGTCAGACAAGCAGGGTTCTTCCCAGCGAAAATGAGGGACAATTTTTGCAATTTGCAACTGTTCGCCTTCAAAGCAAAAACCAAATGACTTTGTTCTGTCAATCCCACATTTTCGGGGGCATATGAGGCACTTATTTTCCAAAATATTGAAACCACCTTTCGTCATCCTGCTCTTGCGAAAGCGGTTTTTCTCTTTTTGTTTTGGTTTTTTTGTCAGAATTCAAAAGTTGGCTGGCGCATTTGCTGGCATAGGAGATGCTGTCTGGATTTTTGGATAGCGCAGGGAAAAGAATGTTTTTGGTCAAAAAACCAATTTTTTCTTCCATACTTTTGCCCTTTGTGCAGACAATTTCCCGGTTGCCACTTTCGTCCATCTTTGAAACAGAGAAGATTGCATTGTGTTGCTGGGCGAACTGTCTGACATAAAAATCGCTGACCAAAAAGGTTGAAACACTTCTTTCACCTTGTGGAAGATTGGCTTTTGCAAGCGTGAGTTGTTCGTTCAATTTTTCGCCGAAAGAAAAAAGGTCTTTCGTTGTCACCTTGTCTGTGTTTGCTGCCACCATATAGAGCGCAACCAAAGTTTTGACGCCAAATTGTGTTGTTTTCATTTTTCACCTCAAAACAAATTATGGCACAACCTTCTTTGTTTGTCAAGTTGTTTTGGCGGGATTTCAATTTCGTGCGAGCATTCGATTTTGTGCAAACGCTTGAAAAATATAGACAAATTTTGCAGAATATGATATAATAATCAAGTTTTAAGATGTTTTGGAGTGCTTTTTTATTTTAAACGAAAGAAATTTGCTCTCAAAACAGTGTTCTAAGGAGTTTTTATGCACCCCAGTTGTTTGATGCTTGCAAAAACATTCAGCGCAACACACGGCGTTTTGATTGCTGTGATTGTGCTTCTTCTTGCTTGTTCCGCATTTTTCTCTGCGGCAGAAACTGCATTTTCTTCAATGAATGTCATCCGCATTCGCACGATGGCAGAAAACAAAGTGAAAGGCGCGAGGAAAGCCCTCTATATCGCCGAGCATTCTGACCGCGCACTCACCACAATTTTGGTTGGAAACAACATTGTCAACATTCTTGCAACCACCTTGTGTGCATTTATTTTGGCCGACCTTCTTGACGATGCCACACTTCTGAATGTTCTCAACACTCTTGTGATGACAATCGTCATTTTGATTACGGGTGAGATTTTGCCAAAGGCACTTGCAAAGACCTATCCAGAAAAAACCGCAACAAAATTTTCTTTTGTGCTTTTTGTTTTGATGAAGGTCCTCTATCCGATTGTGATTTGTTTTTATGGCCTGCAAAAACTTTGCACAAA
>CANQNH010000009.1 GCA_947625165.1 uncultured Clostridia bacterium | reverse complement strand
AAAATCACTAACAAAAAAGGAGCAACAATGCAAGAAAACACAATTAACTTAAACAATTTAATACAAAGCGAAGTTGACAGAATTTCGCAAAAATATAACAAAGATTTTTTAGACTGCGAGGACCTTATTAAAATCACAGGGCTCGGCAGAGATAATGTGAGAAGTTTGCTACGCAGCAAAGATTTTCCAACAACAAAAGTTGGCAAAAGACAAGTTGTCAGTGTGCTGAATTTCGTCACTTGGCTGACAACAAAAAATAACAATGGCGAGGTGCAAAATGGCTAAAAACAAAGTTGTAAATAAAACGCGTAGAGCCAATAACGAAGGCTCAATTTGCAAAAGAAAAGACGGTCGATGGGTTGGCTATGTTTCCGTTGGCTTTGACGAAGATGGCAAGCCGAAACGCAAATATGTTTATGGCGACAATCAAACCGATGTGGCAAAGAAATTGAGTGAGATAAGCGGAAGAATAAAAAGCAATTCTTATGAACTTGTTGAAACGAAAAATTTTGAAGAACTTATGCTTGAATGGCTTTTGACATTCAAAAAGAGTGGCGTCAGTCCGCGAACTTTTGAAGGCAACATCAGAAATTTCAAATTACACATCGCGCCAATCATTGGTAAGATGAAAGTTTATGAGATTGACACCTACACTGTTCAAAGCTTGATAAATAAAATGATTGAAGACGAATATTCAGTGGACACTATCAAGAAAAACAAACATCTTATAAGTCAATTTTTCGATTATGCGATTGACAACAAATGGGTGCAAACAAATCCCGTTGCAAGAATTAAAATTTCAAAAAAGGACAGAAAAGTCTATGACGAAGACGAAAATTACAAAGCGCTGCCGCCGGAGATAAGAGATAAATTTATAGCGGCTTTAAACGAAGACGAGGCAAACTTTATTAAGCCACTTTGCTTTTGTATGATGTTTGCAGGACTGCGCATTGGCGAAGTGATTGCTTTGAAGTGGAAAAACTTTGATGAGCAAAACAAGACATTGAAGATTGAACGGTCGATAACACAAGTCCCCAAATTTGATAGCAACGGAAATATTATTTCAAGAGTGACAGTTGTGGGCGATACAAAGACCACCTGCTCTGTTCGAGAAATACCAATTACAGACATTGTTGTGCAAACGCTTAAAGAATGGCGAACAAAACAATTTGAAAGACAACTAACAAATAAAGAAGTCACAGCGAACTTAATCGCACCGACTTCTTTTATTTTTGCAAACGATGACGGAAGTGTGCGCACATATTCTGGAACAAGACAAATTTTTGACCGATTTAAACGCAGAAATGGGCTTGATAAATGCGGAATTCACTTCCATTCGTTAAGGCACACCTTTTCAAACATGTTGTTTGAAATGAACGAGAATCCAAAAGTTATCCAACAGCTTCTTGGACACAAAGATGTCAAAACCACAATCACTGTTTATAATTCCGTCAACAGCGAATATGTGCGAGAAGCCACCGACAAACTAAACGATAAAATCAAAAGCACGCAACAAGAAACAGAAAAAGAAGAACAAAATCATTTTGAAGAGATGTCTGACGAAGAA
This sequence comes from uncultured Clostridia bacterium, assembly GCA_947625165.1. Lineage (GTDB taxonomy): Bacteria > Bacillota > Clostridia > Christensenellales > UBA1242 > Caccovivens. The sequence goes on along the minus strand of CANQNH010000009.1, from coordinate 31,396 downwards.
TTGGAACTACAACTCGAACTTATCCGCAGGCAAAAACGAAAAGAAAAACAAAAAGATTTTGAGATGTGAAATATACTTTTTACAAACGAAGTTAAGACTAAAGAAAAATTGCTTGACTTTTTATATAAAGTATGCTAACATAAAAAAGCCAATTGGGCAATTAAAAGGTGGTGTTTTTATGACACAATTTTTGAACTTGCCCGTTCTGCTTAATTGTCTGAGCTAAAGGGCAACATTTTTTCACGTAGAACAATAACTACGCAAAGGAAGACACCTTGAAGAAACGGGACTCATCAAACTGTTTGTAGAAAGTAGGTGGATCTATGGAGAATAGGGACTCCTACGCTCAATGCGTTGGGAACTGCAATGTGGGGCCCGCTATGCGAGGAGTATAGCAACATTGAAGTGAAAAATCTTTTGAAGATGCAAAGGGCAGTAAAAAAATATTGGGATAAGAGCATGTGTGATGAGCATGCTCTTTTTTTGACACCATATGACACCATTTGGAATGGATTTGGGCAGTTTTAGATGAATTTAGACCGAAAGTTGATGATTTAACTTTCGGTCTATTTTTTATGATTTTTTTGACACCTAAATGTATCCAATTTGACACCAAATATTTTTCAGTGCCAAAATTGTGTGAAAATTTATGGAAACAAAAAATCGCTAAATCCCTTTTATTTTCGGGTGTTTAGCGATTTTGAAAAGTGGAGCTTATGATGGGATTCGAACCCATGACCTCAGCCTTACCAAGGCTGTGCGCTACCTGCTGCGCCACATAAGCATATGAAATTTTTGTTGAGTTTTTGGTGTTTGGATTTGCCACATTTTTGTTTTACCAAGGCCGCGCTTTCCCACTAAGCCACACCAGCAAATTGGATTTTTAAAGGCAAAGAATGCTTTGCAAGATACAATTTGTGTTCTCACATCCAAGCAAATTTGACTTTCATCAACTGAAGCAAAGATTTCTCTTTTGCTTGGTTAATTGTTGATGCTTTCATACGGCAGTTTTCTGAGTACAGCAAATTCTGATCTGTCAAAACCCTGTCTTGCGCGTTTATTATATCACAAGCAAGAAAAAGTTGTCAACGCATATTGAAAAATTTTTACATATTTCTGGACAAAAACAGACCGTTTTTTCAAAAAGGTGTTGAATTCTTTTTCGTTTTGTGTTATCATTTCGCTATGGGTGTGCACAAAAAATCAAATTTTGTTGACAACAAAATTATTTCGGCAGCAGGGAATGTTCTGGATGACGATATTATTTTTACGGATGAAAACAAAAACCGTGTTTTTGGAGCGGTTGTTATGTGCGGTTATGCGGGGGTGGGTTACTACATTCCAATTCTTTTTCCCGTTGTTGCAAAAGATATTGAAAGCGCAAAAAAGATTTTGTTGACATATCCACGTGTGAAAGCAAATGTTGCGGGCTGCATTTTGAGCATTAAGGAAATTTCCGCAACCGAGGCAGAATTTATCAAACTTATCAATCTTTATGATCCATATCTGACCTATTCGAACAGCAAAGTGATGATTGCACGAAGAAAAATTTTGATGCCTTTTTATGCAAAAATGCTGAACGATAAAATTTCTGGTCATCATCTGAGTGGTGTTGAAAAGGAGCGGCTGGAGAAACTTCAATGTTGTGATGTGGACAAGGTTAAATTTTCGGAAGAGTATGGAAGTTATTATGTTTTGCAAAAATATTTTGCACCAAGTCTTGAGAAGGGGCAAATAGTTTACCCAAAGCATATAAATCTGGACAATGTTTTGCGAGATTATTTTGAAAGCCGCACGCTTCATTTGGGTGTCAAGTCGGAAAATATGCAGGTTATTTCGTTTTATCTTCGGCTGTTTGGAAACCACAATCCTCTTGGCATAACTCTTGACACGCATTCAAGTCAAGTGCAATTTTTCGGGGACAATGGTGAAAGAAAGTCGAAAATTGTAAGCAAGGAGTTTGCAGATAAAATCGTCTTTAATCAAGAATTTCGGCTTCGCGATGCCGTTGAACACAAGGAGGCGAATTCTGAAAAAACAACTTTTGAAGGATATGGTTGTAAGGCAAAAGGCGTTTCGCAGATTGAAAAATTTAATAGAAGGCTAGAAAAAACGGCCGAACTTAACAAAAGGAACAAATAAGTTGTAAGAGCAATTTGTTTGTTTTTTTTGTTAAAAAATTCTCTTTTTTTTTGCAAAAAAAGCGATTTTTTTGATTTTTTATGCGATTTTTATAAAAAGACAATTTTTTAATTCTTTGAGGCGGATTTTTTTGTTTAAAGAATTATTGTTGTTGTCATCAAAAATATCGGAGAAATGACGAAAAGATTTTTTTGTAAATCTTGCAAAACTTTTTGACAATTTTTTCGCATATGATATAATTATTATTGAAATAGTAAGGGGCGCGTATGGATTTTATGTTTTGGATTTGGCTTGTGGTCATCGTTCTGACTGCAGTCGTCGAATTTGCGACTATGGAAATCGTTTCCATTTGGTTCACATTTGGAGCAATCATTCCATTCATTTTGTCTGGAACAAGAGCTGTTTCGTGGTGGGTTCAGATTGTGATTTTTGTTCTTGTTTCGTCACTGCTTATCATTTCCCTCCGCAGTTTGACAAAAAAATTCTTGCTTCGGAACACAAACGAAAAAACAAACACTGATGCATATGTCGGACAGAAGTTTAAGATGCTTGAGCGGACAGATTTTGAAACTGTTGGAAGAGTGAAAATCAACGATGTTGTTTGGAGTGCCGTTGCTGAAAATCGCGAAACAATTGAAAAAGAAGAGATTGTTGAGGTTGTGAAAATTTCTGGCAACAAGCTTGTTGTCAAACGTGCAGATCTGAATGGAAAAGAACCTGAGAAAAAATCCGAAAAAAACAAACGCTCAAGAAAAGCAAATGCTGATGTCCAGCAAGCTTCTGAAGGCGAAGAAGTTGTGGAAGAAAATGTAAAATCTCAAAAAAATGATGAAAAAACCGAGAAAAAATCGGAAAAAACTGCAAAAAATGATAAAAAAGATGATTTGAATGAAAATTGATTAAAAATTGATTGACATTTATTTGATAATAAAAAGGAGAATAAAAAAATGAGTTCATCTGTTGTTGTTGGAATTGTTTTTGGAGTTGTGGCAGTTCTTGTTCTTGCCATTGTTGTTGCGTCACTGAGAATTGTCAGACAAGCAACTGCCGTTGTTGTTGAAAGGTTGGGAAAATATCACAAAACACTTGACACCGGTGTGCATATGATACTTCCATTCTTTGACAGATGCAGCAGGCCAATTTCGTTGAAGGAAATTGTTGCAGATTTCAAACCTCAGCCTGTCATCACAAAAGATAATGTCACAATGCAAATTGACACAGTTGTCTATTTTCAAGTGACAGATCCAAAACTTTTCACCTATGGTGTTGACAGCCCAATCCGTGCCATTGAGAATTTGACTGCAACAACTCTTCGAAACATTGTCGGAGAGTTGGAACTTGACGAAACCTTGACATCGCGTGACACTGTCAACACAAAGATGCGCGTCATTCTTGATGAGGCGACTGACCCTTGGGGAATAAAGATAAATCGTGTTGAACTGAAAAACATTCTGCCACCAAAAGACATTCAAGAGGCAATGGAAAAGCAAATGCGTGCAGAGCGTGAACGCCGTGAACAAATTTTGCGTGCTGAAGGCGAGAAGAAATCCAGCATTTTGGTTGCAGAAGGTGAAAAAGAGGCTCAAATTTTGCGTGCTGAAGCTGAAAAAGAAACCAAAATTTTGCAGGCCGAGGCAGACAAGGCGGCCACAATTGCCAGGGCAGAGGGTGAAAACAAGGCGATTGAACTTATCAATAAGGCAAATCCAAATGCTGCCTACATCACTTTGCAGGGCTTCGAGGCATTGAAAACTTTGGCAGATGGAAACTCAACAAAAATCATTGTGCCAAGCGAAATTCAAAATGTTGCGGGACTTTTGACGAGTATGACAGAAGTTGTGAAAGGCGAAAAAGACATCAAAAATTCCAAAAAATGAATCTGCTTTTAAAGCGAAATGAAAAAAACAATAAAAATAAATAAAAAACCGAGTTTTTTGCTCGGTTTTTTGTTGTGTAATTTTATTTTCCAAGTGGTTTTTCAACATCCATCTTTTCGTGTTTCGTTTCCAAAATTGGCTCTGCTTTTTCGTAGCCGTCTTTATCAGAAAGGCGCACTTTCACAAGCATTGATTTTTCTTCTTCTGTGGCAAACTCCAAGGCTTCTTCTTCACATTGAGATCTTATTTCAGCAGCGGCTTCACTGCCATAGTTGTTGGTCTCACATTTTTTGTCAAAAGATACTGCACGAGCAAGGAGTTCTTCACTGACAAGGCGCATCGTTTTTTCAGTGCCATGTTCGCATTCGTCTTTGTTAAGCCAAATGTATGGTTTCTTGCCAAACAAAACAATTGGTGCGGTGCTTGTTGTTTCTGTGAGCATTCTCGTTTCTGTGTTTAGAAGTCCAGATTTTCTTGAAACCTCTTTGCAACTTTTCACAAGACTGCTCTCAGGGTTGTAGGTTGTTTGCAGTGCAACGCGCAAACCAGCGGAGCGGCGGATGCTTAAAAAATAGTCCAAATTTCCACCATAAGAAACAGACATCACACCTTTTGGCGACTCAGGGGAAGCGCTGCGTGTGAAATAAGTGCCAATGTTGTCGAGACTATCGGTGTCCAAAAGTTCATCTTTTCTCGCCTTTTCTGAGCACACAGCAACTGTGTATGCAGGAAACTTCTCCTTGATTTCATTATAGTCTGCCACACTTGGCAGGTTTGCATAGTTTTCAATAATTGCCATCTTTTTTCTCCTTTTTTCAAGTGAATTATATCACATTCTGCTGAAATTGTCAAGATCTTTTTCAAAATCTTATTAACTCACAACAACCTGAGTTCACAACTTCTTGATTAACAAAGTGTTTGTTCCGCGTTTGCCCGCCTTCACTCCGCTGACAAGCACAATTTTGTCGCCCTCTTTGACAAGCCCGGAGTTTTTCGCTTTTTGCAAAGAACTTTCATTGACTGTTTCGATTTTGTTGTATTCTTCGTCCAAGATTGGATAAACTCCATACAGCAAGCTCATTTTGTGATAGGTCACCTTGTCAGGCGTGCAGGCGATGATCGGCACTTTCGGTCTGAAACGAGATATGTTTTTGGCGGTTGTGCCTGTTTTTGTGACAACAACAATCGCTTCAACTCCGCGTGTCTGCGCCAAAGCATAGGTTGCATAGCCCAAACTTTTGGAAGTGTTGTGCGTTTGAATTGCTCCATATTCCGTTTGCCCATTTGCAAAATCTTCTGTTTCAACCGCAATTCTGCTCATTGTTTCAACGCTTTCAATTGGGTGAGCGCCAGATGCTGTTTCGCCAGAAAGCATAATGGCTGTTGTCCCGTCAAAAATTGCATTCGCAACATCAGAAATTTCCGCTCTTGTTGGGCGTGGGGCGTAAATCATACTTTCCAGCATCTGTGTTGCGGTGACGACAACTTTTCCGGCATCGTTGCATTTTTTTATGAACTCTTTTTGTAAAATTGGAATTTTAACAAAATCAATTTCAACGCCCAAATCACCACGGGCAACCATAATTCCATCACTGACACGCAAAATCTGGTCGAAATTGTCAACACCATCTTGACTTTCAATTTTTGAGATGATTTTTGTTGAAAAACCAATCTTTTTGAGATAGTTTTTCACTGCAAGCACATCATCTGCACAGTTGACAAAAGAAATTGCGATATAGTCCGCGCAAACTTCTTTGGCAAACGAGAGGTCTTTTTTGTCTTGCTCAGAAAGATATGGCATTTCGGTTTTGATGCCCGGCAAATTTATGCTTTTGTTGTTGGAAAGTTCTCCACCATTTTCGACAACGCACAAAATTTCTTTGCCTTTCACTTTCTCAACGCGAAGTTGGATGTTGCCATCATTCAACAGCACTTTTGCATCTTTTGTCAAGATTTTTGGAAGTTTGGAATATGTCACACTGACTTTTTCTTCGTTTCCAACAACATCTTCCGTTGTGAGAGTGAAAAAATCGCCTTTTTTGAGCATAATTTTGCCGTTTTCAAACTGCTTTATGCGGATTTCTGGCCCCTTTGTGTCAATCAAAATGGCAACAGGCTTGTTTTTTTTCTCGCGAGCATATTTCACCGCATCAATCAGTTGTCGGTGGCTTTCGTGAGTGCCGTGGCTCATATTGAAACGGGCGACATTCATCCCGGCGTCAATCATTTTTTCCAAAATTTCAACACTTGCGCTTGTTGGACCGATTGAGCACACAATTTTTGTTTTGTTCATATTCTTCTCCCTTTCCTTCTTTTGAAAACATCTTTCCTATTATATAATAGCAATTTTCATCACAAATGGCAAATTTTTGATTAAATTTATGCAAATTTTGAACATTTTACACTCTTTTTCCAAACTTTTCCTCCAAATTTTTATGAAAAGAGTTGTTTTATTCTTTTGAATGTGCTAAAATATCCCAGAAGGAGTGCTTATGAGAACGATGATTTTGAGCGTCTGGGATGATTTTTCAAAATGGGTTTCTGTCGATTGGTCAGAGACAACATACATCATCATTATGTGCGCGCTTGGCATTTTGGCAATGATGGGCATTTTGGCGTTCTTTAAGGGTGATAAATATCACAAAGAACAAAAGCCTTTCAAATGGGCAACGCTGGTTGGTTGCATCATCTGTTTGGGACTTATCGCACTGTTTTCGGCAGCACGCTTCACTTAATTTTTGTGAAAATCTAATTTGTTTGTTTTAAGGAGTTGAATGTTTATGTTTGGAACTTTACTTGACGAAACCACAGTCGTTGCACCTTGGATTTCAAATTCTTTCCCGATCATCAGGATTGTTCTTTTTTGCTTGGTTGTGCTTTCAGCAATCATCATCATTGTGACAACCCTCTTTCAAAATGAGGATTCAAACAATGCCGATGTCATCACCGGACAACAGGAGAGTTACTATTCCAAAAACAAGGGTGGCTCTCGCGATGGAAAATTGAAACTTATCACAATCATTTTTTCGTGCATCGCTGTTGTTTGCGTGATTTTGTATTTCGTCACAATTTTGGTTTATCCTCACGCATAAAGGTGCTTGCAAATGACAAAGCGTAAGAAAATTTTGGAACTTTTGGATGGAAATAGTTTGGTTTTCTCAAATGTGGACAAACTATTTCTCTTTTTGTCAAATTCTCTTGAAATTGACGAAAGTGAAACAAAGAAGATTTTTTATTCTCTTGTTTCAAACGGCGAAATTTTTGAAATAAGAAAAAACAAATTCATCACCATTCCTTCTCACGGATATGTGAAAGGGGAGTTTTTTGGCACTGCCAAAGGTTTTGGATTTGTGAAGGTTGATGGTTTTTCAAACGATGTTTTTATTCCTGCAAACAAAACGCTTGGCGCGCTTGATGGTGAAGGTGTGATTGTGAAAATCCTTTCGCAAAGCGAGGATGGGTGTGATGGCGAAATTGTGTCAATATTCAAAGAACTTGAAAGTTTGGTTGGCACGGTGGATGTGGTTGGCGGAAACTTTTTCTTGGACCCGGACAACAACAAAATTTCATATGAAATTCCAATTCAAAAAACGGGGATGAAGATTGCCAAAAATATGAAGGTTTTGGCAAAAATTATCCGCACAGAAAAAGGCAAAGTCAAGGCAATTGTTGAGGAAATTTTGGGTTTTCAAGATGATGTGAAGGCTTTGGAACTTTCGATTATTCGTGACCACAGTCTTTTTGAAAATTTTCCATCTCAGGTGGTTGATGCTGAAAAAAATGTTCCTGCAACAATCTCGGAAAAGCAGAAAAAAAACAGGCTTGACCTGACAAAAGAAACAATTTTCACCATTGATGGTGCTGATGCCAAGGACCTTGATGATGCTGTCAGCATAAAAAAATTTGACACCTTTTTTGAACTTGGTGTGCATATTGCTGATGTGGGGGAATATGTCCCACAAGGCAGCGTTTTTGATGAGGAGGCATATAGGCGCGGCACAAGCGTTTATTTTCCAACTTCGGTGCTTCCAATGCTGCCAAAAAGTTTGTCAAACGGAATTTGCTCGCTCAATGAGGGCGTTGAAAGGTTGACGCTGTCGTGCATAATGAAAGTGGATTTTTCCGGCAAGGTTATTGACCACAAAATTTGCGAAAGTGTGATAAAAAGTGTTGCAAGATTGACATATGATGAAGTCTATGACGCCATAACCGGCAAAAACCTCAACAAAAAAACCGAAAAATTGCAAAAGGACTTCCTTTTGATGAGGGAACTTTGTGACATTTTGGAAAAAAACACCACTCTTCGCGGAGCGCTTGACTTGGAAATCCCTGAGGTTCAGTTTGTTTTTGACCAAAATGGTATGGCTGTTGATTTGACAAGAAGAGAACGCAACGAGGCTCACAGGCTGATTGAGGACTTTATGGTTTTGGCAAACGAAACAATCGCAAAGCATTTCCGCACAAAAGGTGTTCCGTTTGTCTATCGTGTTCACGAAGCACCAACAAGAGAAAGGGTTTTGTCGGTGTGTGATTTTCTGAAAGGAATTGGGGTGAAATATCCTGCCATTCCTGACCCAATCGTGCCAGCATATTTCCAACAAATTTTGGACAGCGTTGAAAATCTGGGGGCAAAAGATGTTGTCAACAAGATTGTTCTTCGCTCAATGCAAAAGGCAAAATATTCCAACAAGGACTTGGGGCATTTTGGCCTTGCGCTTGTGGACTATTGTCACTTCACCTCGCCGATAAGACGATATCCCGATCTGACCATTCACCGCATCATCAAAGAGTGGCTTCACAGCGGCGGACAGTTGACAGAGGAAAGAAAACTTGAACTTGACGAATTTGCCTTTGACAGTGCAGAGCAATCATCTTCTTGCGAAAGAAATGCTGATATGGCAGAGCGCGATGTTGACGATTTGTGGAAAGCTTATCTTATGAAAGACAGGGTGGGTGAGCAGTTTGATGCATCAATCTCTTCGGTGACAAATTTTGGAATTTTTGTTGCTTTGGAGAACACTGTTGAAGGGCTTGTCAAAATTGATGATTTGCCGCAAGACGCCTATCTTTTCCTGGAAAAACAGTTGAAATTGAAAGGCGGTTTTCACACCTATTCCATTGGCGACAAAGTGAAAGTTGAATTGACAAATGTCAATTTGCACACGCGTAACCTTGACTTCAAATTGGTCGAAAATTGAAAAATGAGAGGTTTTTTTCACTTTTTTCACAAAATTTGCTTGAAAAAACAATGTTTTTTGACTTTTTGAGCAGATAAAATTCCGCTGTTTTGGGCGCTTTTTGATAAAAAATGGGCAAAAAATGGCAAAAATCTTCGAAAAAATCAAAAAAAGTTGAAAAATTTGTGATTTTTTTTGAAAAGTCTATTGAAATCTTGAAAATTAAGTGCTATAATAGGAGAGGAAATGAAGGTCATATCAAACAATAAGAAAGCATTTTTTGATTACTTCGTTTCAGACTTGGTTGAGGCTGGAATTGTTTTGGAAGGTTGTGAAGTCAAATCTGTGAGGGCTGGCGGAGCAAGTTTGTTGGACAGTTTTGTGCAAGTTAAGAATGGCGAAATGTTCCTCAAAAATGCATACATCAAACCTTACGAAAAAACCTCATCTTTCAAACCAGACGAGAGACGAACAAGAAAATTGCTTCTCAACAAAAGCGAAATTCAAAAGTTTGAGCGTTTGGCAAAAGAAAAAGGTTGCACAATCATCGCGACAAAACTATACATCAATGCTGCTGGTCGCGTGAAAGTGGAGATTGGCCTTGCAAAAGGCAAAAAACTTTACGACAAAAGGGCTTCCTTGAAAGAAAAGGCTGTCAAAAGGGAAATCGAAAGGTCGAGCATTTGACGCTGCACTTTCGGGGCAAAAACAAAATCTGCTGCGTTTGGATTTTTGTTTTTGAGCAAGGGGACGATTTTGGTTTCGACGGGAATTTTAAGACTGGACACGCAAAGCACGCGGTGGCGCCCCTACACCTAAACAGGAGCAAGCGAATAAACGCAAACAATGACAACGTTGTTTCATTCAACACAGCTGTTGCTGCCTAAGTTTGAAACGACAACCCTGATTGAATTTTTCAATCTGTTCGCTTTCGGTGTTGCCGACTGAAAGACCGAGCATCAAATCTGGCAAAACTTTGTGGCGAGTTGCCTTTGTGACCACAAAAAATTTTAAAGGCTAGTTTTTGAAACTTGTTTATGGGCGATTTAAAAACGAATTTTAATCATAAACTAAGCGTGTAGAAAAATGTCTGGTTTTGTTTTCGGACGAGGGTTCAATTCCCTCCGTCTCCACCAAATCTGAATTGCTTGAATTGAACTTCAAATGCAAAAATTGTGAAAAAATCACAAAAAAGTTGAATTTTTGAGCAAAAAACTCAAAAAAAACGAAAAAAGGAAGGTAAATTGCTATGTTTAAATCTCTTTTGAATGCACCATCAAACTTGAACACTGACGCTTTGATTTTGGACATTTTCATCATTATCGGCGTTGTTGTTGCAGGTGCTTTGATTTTGTATTTCTTGTGGGAGGCTGTTTCGGCAATCGTTCGCAAAGATACAAATGACGAACCTCTTGACCTTGGCGACAAGAAAAAGGCCAACAAAAATGTTGCTGTTGTCGACTATTCTCTTGACGCTCAACCACAAAAGGTTGAAACAGTTGTTGACGAAACAAAAGTGACAGAAGTGAATGAAACTAAGGCTCAAGAAGAGCAAGTTGCAGCTCAAGCAGAAGCAGACGAAGAAGAACGTGAAAATGCTGAAAGAAGAGCATATCTGGAAGCAAGACGTCAAGAACTCATCCGCAGAATGCAGGCTGAAATGGAAGAAAATGAGGCAGCAGAAGAAGAAACTGTTGAGGAAACAGAAACCGTTGAAGAGCCTGTTGAGGAAGTTGCTGAAGAAACAGTTGAAGAGGAGACAGAACCTGTTGACACTCTTGCAGATGAAAGACAGGCTTTGGCAGACGAAAAAGCAAGATATGAGCAAATGGTCAGAGAGTTGGAAGAGGCAAAACGCAGTCTTGCAGCACAGAAGGCTGAGCCTGTGAGAGAAGTTGTGACAACAACAATCGTTCAAAATCTTTCACTTGACGAACTTAAAGCAAGACTTGCTGCTGCTGAAGAAAGTCTGAGAACAACTGAGAAAGAGTTTAAACAATGCAAGAAAGAATACACACCACTTCGCAGAGTTTGGACAACACACGAGCGTGACGAGAGAAAACTCAGAAGAAAAGAAGCCCTTGTTGCAAAACAGAAAGTTCTTCTTTATGGCGTGAACAACTATGCTGACATTGACGAGGAAAAGGCAAAGAAACTTGCCGAAGATTTGGACCTTCTGGATGGTCTCAAACTTTCAGTTCAGCACTGTGAAGAAGTTATGAAGAAAAACGAAGAGAGATATCCACTTCTTGAAAAGATGTATGGAGTTCTCAGCAAGAGAAACGAAGAACTTAAAAACGAAATCGCTTTCTATCAATCTGAAATTGCAAGAATTGAAGCAGAACAAGGCGAAAACTAAGATAAAAGCCACCAGAAATGGTGGTTTTTTTGTTGCCAAAATTTTGAAATATTTACAAACAAAGATGTGTTTTTTTGTTATTTTATTTGAAAAAAATATAAATATTGTTATAATATAAACTATATGAGCAATTCAACAAATTTTTATTCACAAACAGTTGAGCAAACTTTTGAAAATCTGCAGACATCTGCACAAGGTCTTTCTTATGCTGAAGCAAAAACAAGGTTGGAGCAAAACGGCAAAAATGCTCTTGCGCAGAAAAAGCGAAAAAGTCCTTTTTTGAAGTTTTTGGAGCAGTTTAAGGACATTTTGATTGTTGTGCTGATTGTCAGTTGCATTGTGAGTGTTGTGATTGGTGCAATTGAGGGCACAACAAGTGAGTTTATCGATGCAGGCATCATCTTTTTTGTTGTTGTGTTCAATGCCATTGTCGGCTTTATGCAAGAGCGAAAAAGCGAAAAGGCGATGGACGCTTTGAGGAATATGACAAAACCATATTGCAAAGTGCTGCGCAACAAACGTTCCTGCAAAATCAAAAGTGAAGAGCTTGTTGTTGGCGACATCGTGATTTTGGAGGCAGGCGACATTGTGCCTGCGGATTTGAGGCTGATTGAAACAAACTCTCTCAAAATTGAAGAAAGCGCCCTGACCGGCGAGAGCGTGGCTGTTGAAAAAGAGGCAAACTCCCTTTTGCCAGACAACTCTGTGCTTGGCGACAGGGTGAATATGGCGTTTATGGGCAGTGTTGTCACATATGGGCGCGGTGTGGGAGTTGTTGTTGCCACAGGAATGAACACCGAAATCGGAAAAATTGCCTCCGCTCTCAATGAGATGGACAACACAGTCACTCCGTTGACAAAAAGAATTAAGAAAACAAGCATCATCATCACGGTGCTGGTGCTGCTTGTTTGCTTGGCGGTTTTCATTGTTGAAATCATAATGACCAAAAATGTGTTCTCTTCGTTCTCGCTGGCAATCGCAATCGCAGTGTGTGCCGTTCCGGAGGGGCTGCCTGCCTGCAACACAGTGACACTTTCAATGGGTGTGAAACGAATGAGTGAGCAGCGCGCGATTGTCAAAACCTTGCCTGCTGTGGAAACTTTGGGCAGCACGGAAGTGATATGCTCGGACAAAACCGGCACTTTGACACTGAACAAAATGACTGTGAAAAGGGTGTTCTTTTTTGGATATCGTTGCGCAGACCTAAACAAAATGCAAAAAGAGGAAGTTGTTCAGGGCAATGCTGTGGAAAACGTGTTAACGCTTGACCAGATTGAAGAAAACAACTCTTTTTCTGGCGACAGAAATATGGAAGAACTTTTGAGGTGTATGCTTCTTTGCAATGATACAAAAGTTCGATTTGAGGATGACAAGTTGCAATCCATCGGTGACCCAACAGAGATTGCTCTTGTGCATTATGGCTATCGAATGGGCTTCAACAAAGAAAATCTGGAAGGCAAATTTAGGCGCGTGAACGAAATTCCGTTTGACAGCGAGCGAAAACTTATGACCACATTCAATGAGGTTGATGGGAAGGTGTATGCCTACACCAAAGGTGCTGTGGACAACATCTTGAGCCGCTGCAACAGAATTATGGAGAATGGAAAAATCAGAAGAATGACTGCTGCCGACAAAGAACACGTGCTGTCCGTCAACACCGATTTTGCATCAAAAGCGCTGCGAAACCTTGCGTTTGCATATAAGGTTGTTGACAAGGTTTCAAAGCCGACTTCTGAAAACACCGAATTTGACCTGTGCTTTCTTGGGCTTGTCGGGATGATTGACCCTCCGCGTGAAGAGGTGAAAGAGGCAATCAAAACCTGCAAACAGGCGGGCATAACAACGATTATGATAACGGGTGACCACAAGGACACCGCTTTTGCGATTGCGCAGGAACTTGGCATTTGCAGCAGCAAGACGGGAGTTATCACCGGCCAAGAACTTGACCAAATTGATGACGAAAAATTTTGCGAAGTTGTGGAAAAATATCAAGTCTATGCGCGTGTCAGTCCAGAACATAAGGTGAAAATTGTCAAAGCACTGAAAAAACATGACAAAATTGTGGCTATGACGGGCGATGGAGTGAATGATGCTCCAAGCATCAAGGCGGCGGACATTGGTGTCGGAATGGGCATCACAGGCACAGATGTCACCAAAGAGGCTGCCGATATGATTTTGACTGACGACAACTTCACAACCATTGTTGGCGCTGTCAAAGAAGGGCGCAGAATTTACAGCACGATTTTGAAAATTCTGATGTTTTTGCTTGGAACTTCGATTGCCGAACTCATCTCGCTGACAGTGATTTATCTTTTCTTGCCGCACGAAGGGGCATTCTTCACGCCAGCACTTCTTCTTTGGATAAACTTTGTTTCTGACACATTCCTGGGGCTTGCGCTCGGTTTTGAAAAAGCCGAAAAAGACATCATGAAACGCAAACCAATCAAAAATTCGGGCAGCCTTTTCAAAGGGGATGCGGGTGTCAACATTCTCTCTTCCGCAGTGTTTGTTTCTGTTTGTTTGCTGACAATTTTCTGCGTTTTGACATACGCTGTCAAACTTGACCCAGCAGTTGTGACAACTGTTTGCTTTGTCTATCTTTGCCTTGCCGAACAACTGCACGCGTTCAACCTTAAAAGCCAAACACAATCGTTGTTTTCTCGCCCAATCTTTGACAACAAAATTTTGAATTGGGCATTTTTGGGTTCTTTCCTTTTGACCATTCTCATCGTGCTTGTGCCAATCACTCCACTTCAAGATGCACTTGGCATCACAACAATAAATTGGTGGCAGTGGCTGCTGGCAGTGGGGGTTGCACTGCTCATCATTCCATATTTTGAAGTTGTCAAACTTTTCATCAGAATTGCACAAAAGAGGAAGGAAAATGCAAAGAAAATCTAAAAATTCAGTCTTTGATTTGAGCGGAATTTCAATCATTGCGTGCGACTGCTTGCAGGCAGTGATGTGCATTTTTATTGACTTGTTTTTCGTTTCAAAAATCTTAAAATCAGGCAGTGGGGATGGCATTTCCTCGCAAATCATCAGCATTGGACTTTTTTATGTGATTTACTACATCGTTTTGTCAGGCAGCTATTCCGTCACAGGCTTCGCTCTCAAAAAAATCAACAAAAGTTTGTTTGTTTCGCTTGGCTCAATTCTTCTGGCTGGCGTGGTGCTTCTTGTATATTTCCTCCAAAACAACCTCGCAACTTTTGTGCCGCTGATTGCTGCTGTCTATGGGCTTGGTTTTGGGCTTTATTCCGCAGGTTACAACGGCCTGACTGCCGAAACAATTTCCAGCAAACATCAAGTCAAGTTTTTCGCCGTCAAAAAAATTATGTTCCAAATGGTTTACATCGCTTTTCCAATCTCACTTGGATTTTTGGCGGACATCGACTTCTCCATTGTGACTTACATAATGTTTGGCGTTGCAGCGCTTCTTGTTGTTTTCTCGTTCCTCATCAGGCCAAAGAAAAGCTATCAACAAAGTTTCAATGTGCCAAAATTCACAAAATATATGTGGCAAAATCGCAAGCAAAACAAGGCACTTTGGCTTGTTTATCTTCAAAATTTCTTTCGTGGTGCGTCCTATGACTGTTTCACCACGCTCATCACAATTTTGGTTATTTCCAATTTTGGAAGCAATGAAAGTCTTGGAATGTTTCAGTCCATTTTCACTGCTTGTTCGCTTTTGACAATGTTTTTCTATCTGAAATTCTATCGCAAAAAGCGCTGCGTTGCCTTTATCGCTCCAACTGTTGCGCTTGTTGCTTGCACAATTGTGGCAATTTTGACGGCAACAAATCAAATAACAATCGTGCTTTTCTATGGCGTTTATGTGACACTAAATGTCATTTTGATGTCAATCTCAGACAGCAGAAGGTCGGGCGTGGTCAGAGTGTTGTCGCTGCATTCACACATTTTGGAAAGCAATGCGTTGTCCGAATTTTCGCTTGGACTTGGGAGAATTTTGGGCTCGCTCTTCCTCATTTTTGCAGGATTGTTTGATGGAATGACGGGCGGCGGAACAATTTTCCTTAAAATTGCGCTTGGAGTTGTTGTTTTGATGTATGCTTGCTATGGGCTGAGTTTGATTTGGCTGGAAAAAACGCTCATCAAACAAGATGAGGAATTTCGAAAAGCACATTTGGAAGAAAACATTGTCAAAACAGAAGACTAGGGCAGAGGACTAAGGCAAAAATTTTGCCTTTTTCTTTTTTTTGAGATTTGATTTTTCCTCTAATTTTTCTTATTTTTTATCCTTGCAAAACAAAAAAAAGAGTTTTGTGGAACTTTTGTGTTTTTTTCCTAAGGTGCAATTGTTTTAAAATCGCTGTTTGTCATAAAAAAAGACCAAATTTCTTTATTTGGTCTTTATGTCAGATGTTTTTGTCCCCTTTGCAACTTTCACTTCTTGGGCAAGTGCTGGTTGTTCTTTCAGATGTTCGTCAGAAAGTATGCGAGGCTGTTCGTTGCTGTGTTCAACATATTTAATTGGTGTGGTTCTGAGATGGTCAATCACAACTTTTTCGATTTTTTCTGGAATGACCCAAATTGTTGGAATTGAGTTTGGATTTTCATATGCCCTTCCACCACCATAGACTGTCGGACATTGAAGAGCGGTGAACCAATTTATATATCCGTCAGACATATCTTTGTTTTCCATTCGGGCTGCACCAAATTCGTCTTTTTGAACAACATCTTTGTCGTAAACAGGCGTGATTGAAAGACGTTCGCCGCTTTCACTTTTGAAAGTGATGGTTGGATAGTGCATATTTTCAGAGAAAGCGCGCTCAACAGTCCACTTTTTGCCGGTTCTGCTTTGCAAAAGATCAGCAATATCGTTTGATGTCACAAGCGGATAAGCACACCTTTCGACAAAATCGTGCACTTCGGTTTTGTATGGATTTCTCGACAAAATTTTGTTGATTTGGGCTTCATATTGTCCATAAATCTTCTCCGCACCAGCAAATCTTGCTTGAACACTGGTGATCTGACCAGCGGTTGCCCAAAATTTTTCAAGTCGTCTGCCTCGCTCTTGCTCAATTGGATGGAAAAGAAATTGTCTGTGTTGTTTGATTTTTTTGTTTTCAAGATTTTCCTTTATCAAGGCTTGCAAAAGGTCATAATAGTTTTTGATTTCGTTCATTTGTTTTTCTCTCCTGTTTCTGTCAATGGCAATTATATCAGAAAAAACTTCGTTTGTCAATAGCGTTTTTTTTTGTTTTCGTTGCCAAAAAATCACCAAAAACATTTCAACATTTCACTGCGAGCAAAAATCACTTTACAAATTCCCGTTTTTGTGCTATACTCTTTCAGTTTGAGTATAATTGAATTTTTTAAAGGAGTTTTCTATGATTATTGATGTTCAAAAAGAAAAACTAGAAAAATTGAAAGAAGATTTTTCTTTCATAAAGGAGTGTCTTTGACCCGGATGGGCAACAAAAAATTTTGGATGATTTGAAGGCGGAACAACTTTCTGATGGCTTTTTTGCCGATGCAAAGAGGGTGTCAAAAGTGGGGCGCGAAGTCAAACTTTGTGAATATAAAATTGAAAAAGTCAACCATCTTCAGTCGGAAATTGACAATTGTGATGCCAGCATCGAGTTGCTTGCTGAAATGGACGACCAAAGTTTGTTTGACGAACTTTGTGCCACGCTTGACAATTTGGAAAAAGAAATTGAGGCGGCAAAACTTGAAACGCTGCTTTCCGGAAAATATGACAACTATAATGCCATTTTGACGCTCCACGCGGGTGCAGGCGGAACTGAGGCGCAAGATTGGACAGATATGCTTTTTCGGATGTATTCGATGTATGCCGAAAAAAATGGTTTCAAAATCAAAGTTTTGGATGTTTTGGATGGCGAAGAGGCCGGCATAAAGTCCATTTCTTTTCTTGTTTCTGGCGAGTTTGCTTATGGCTATCTCAAAGCCGAAAAAGGCGTGCATCGTCTTGTGAGAATTTCTCCTTTTGATTCAAATGCAAGACGTCACACAAGTTTTGCAAGTGTGGAAGTTATGCCGGAAATTGAAGAAGCACCAGACATTGTCATTCGTCCAGAAGATTTGAAGGTGGACACTTTCAGAAGTTCGGGCGCGGGCGGACAACATGTCAACAAAACCGAAAGTGCAATTCGCATCACGCACATCCCTTCTGGGATCATTGTTGCGTGCCAGACTGAGCGCTCGCAGGTGCAGAACCGCGAAACCGCGATGAAAATGCTCTATTCCAAACTTGTTGAAAAACAAGAACTTGAAGAGATGGAAAAACTTGCAAGCATACGCGGTGACGTTAAGAAAATTGAGTGGGGAAGTCAAATTCGGTCATATGTTTTCTGCCCATACACTCTTGTCAAAGACCATCGCACAAATTTTGAAACAAGTGACATTCAGGCGGTTATGAATGGTGACATTCAGGCTTTTATCAATGAATATTTGAAACGAACAAGCACACGGGCATAATGAGGAAAGAAAAAAAGAATGGAATATTTTGAAGAGATGAAACAAAAATTTGCGGCTTTGAGAACAAAAAAAGATGTTCTTGTTCTTTCTGTGGAATCATCTTGTGATGAAACCGCAATCGCTCTCGTGAAAAATGGGCGCGAGGTGCTTGCAAATATTGTTTCTTCTCAAATTGACATTCACAAACTTTTTGGTGGTGTTGTGCCGGAAGTTGCTTCAAGAAATCACATAAAAAACATCACGGGCGTGCTTGACGAGGCTCTTCGCGTGTCGGGGAAAAGCCTGCAAGATGTTGACGCGATTGCTGTGACCTATGGAGCGGGGCTTGTTGGTGCGCTGCTTGTTGGAGTGAATTTTGCCAAAACTCTTGCTTATGCGCTGAAAATTCCACTGATTGCTGTCAGCCATATTCACGGGCATATCGGCGCAAACTACATCTCTCACAAGGATTTGAAACCACCTTTTTTGTGCCTTATGGTCAGCGGTGGTCACACAGCAATTGTTGAGGTGAAGGACTATTGCGATTTCAAGGTGCTTGGCTCAACGGTTGATGATTCGGTTGGTGAATGTTTTGACAAAGTTGCGCGCGTGCTTGGGCTTGCCTATCCCGGTGGGCCAAACATTGACCGCCTTGCAAAAGTCGGAAAAAACAACATAAAATTTAACTATCACACTTCACTTGCGGGAACGCTTAACTTTTCTTTCAGCGGGCTGAAAACTGCGGTTGTGAACTATGTTCACACAAAACAGCAGAAAAATGAAGAATTTTTGCCTGAGGATGTTGCCTGCAGTTTTCAAGAACTTGTCACTGATGAACTTGTTGAGAAAACAACACTTGCGCTGAAAAAAACAGGGTTCAAAAATTTGGTTGTTGCAGGCGGGGTTGGGGCAAATTGTCGGTTGCGCGAAAAATTGGAAAACACTTGCAAAAATCTGGGTGTCAACTTTTTTGCACCAGAATTGAAATATTGCACCGACAACGGAGCGATGATTGGCTCGATAGCATTCTATTATATCCGTGCTGGGCGTGGGCTTGCTGACCTCACACTCACTGCCGTGCCAACAGTGAGGATTGACGGATGAAAATCAAAAATTGCTCAGAAAACAGCGCGCGCAAAAAATTTTCTGTCATTTTTACCTCTGTCAAGTGGTGGGAAGTGGCTTATCTTCTTGTTTCACTTGTCGTGGTGATAGTTTTGGGAGTGGTCTTCAAAAGTGGTGCAGTTCCAATTTTGTTTTCACTTCTCAACATATTCACAATTTTTGCGCTTGGCAAAGGGTGGATTTGGGGAAATGTTGTTGGAATTGTTTCAAGTTCGCTTTACATCGCGATGAGCATCATCAATCAGCTATATGGCGAGGCGATTATGTCAATCACAATGGCAATCCCCGCATATGCTTTGAGCGTTTACACTTGGATTAAAAATTCACAAAAAGATGCGGATGTTGTCAGCATAAATAAATCAATTTCGCTGAGGGAATGGATTTTTGCATTTGTTGCAACGGCCGCACTTGGCGTTGGAATATATTATCTTTTGGAAGTTTTCAACACGGCATTTTTGTTGGTTTCCACATTCTCAACTGCCATTTGTTTGCTTGCCCGATATATGCAAGTGCGCCGAAGTGAATACAATTTTTTGTGCTATATTTTTGCAAATTTGATCAGTGTTGTTCTTTGGGCGTATGTTGCGGCGACAGACTTTTCATACATAAGCACTGTGATAACATTTTCAATTCAAACCCTTATGAATGTCGTTGCTTTTGTGAATTGGATACGAATGAAAAAATGGCAAAATGTTGATGAGGGTTTTGAAATCATCAAACAATGTTGCTTGAAAGGTTTGGAAGAAAAATAACGAAATTTTATGTAAAAATGCGATTTTTTTGCAAAAAAACTCAATTTTTTAATAAAAAGTGATATTTTTCGAAAATTTTAATATTAAAAAATAGTTGAAAACAATGATGAAAAATAAAAAAAAGTGATATAAGAAACAATGTAAAAAAGATGTTTCACAAAATTTGATTTTAGAAACAAAAAAGGAGAAAAAGAGATGGAACTGCTTGCACCTGCTGGAAATTATGAAAAATTTTTGACCGCACTTCACTTTGGCGCTGATGCGATTTATCTTGCCGGTGGAAGATTTGGACTTCGTGCCTTTGCTGGAAATTTCACAGATGAGGAAATGAAAAAGGCGGTCATTCTTGCCCACGAAAATCACAAAAAAATCTATGTCACGCTCAACATCATTGCAAAGGACAAGGATTTTGATGGCTTGAAGGAATATTTGGATTTTCTTGTTGGCATAAATGTTGACGCTGTCATTGTGGCAGACATTGGAGTTTTGATGTTTGTCAGAAAAAACGCCCCATCGCTTCCTGTCCACGTCAGCACACAGGCAAACATCATCAACTCATATTCTGCCAATTTGATGGCGGAACTCGGTGCAAAAAGGTTGATTTTGGCGCGAGAACTTTCCCTTCAAGAGATTGCCCAAATTCGAAAAACTGTTCCAAAAGAAGTTGAAATTGAGGTTTTTGTGCACGGAGCGATGTGTATGGCATATTCCGGCAGATGTTTGTTGTCAAACTATCTGACAGGAAGGGACTCCAACCACGGAGAATGTGTGCAAGCGTGCAGATGGAAATATTATGTCCGTGAGGTCAGCCGCGATGATGAGTTGGAAGTGCAAGAGGACGAAAAGGGGACATACATCTTCAATTCAAAGGACCTGAATATGCTTGAGCATTTGCAGGACTTGAAGGACATCGGTGTTGACAGCATCAAAATTGAGGGGCGAATGAAGAGTGCTTACTATGTCGCCACAGTTGTGAATGCCTATCGCCGTGCGCTTGACATTTTGCCAAAAAAACCTTCCAAAGAAATTTGTGCGGAACTTGAAAAGGCAAGTCACAGAAGATACACCACAGGTTTTTATTATGGCGAAAAAGACAAACAATTTTTGGAAAATTCAATGCCTGTGCAAGAAAGTGAATTTGTGGCTTTGGTCACCAAAGATTGTGATGGCAAAGTTGTTGAAGTTGAAATGAGAAACAAATTTTCTGTTGGAGATGTTTTGGAAGTTTTGAGCCCTGATGCAAAAGTTTTCAACAAAAAAATCAAAATTGAAAAAATAACAAATTCGCAAAATTTGGATGTTGATGCCGCAAAAGTTGTTCAAGAAAAAGTGAAAATTCCTTGCAAACTTCCACTGAAAAATGGCGATGTTTTGAGAAGGTGATTTTTCAAAAATTGCGGTTTTTTGCGAAAAAATCAATTTTTTTTGCAATTTTTTTAAATTTTTTGCTGTTTTTTGTGATTTTTTTTGAAAATATAACAATTTTTGAACATATATATTTGTCATCAAAAAATTAAAAAGTTTTAACTTTTCTTTTGCTTTGCTTGACAAATTTCAAAGATGATGATATGATGTTCTTGAAAAAAGTTTTTGGGGGAAACTGAATTTGGCATACAAAATAAACAACATCGAAAATGTTGAGGGTGAATATCATTTGATGTTTTTCGAGGGCAAAAATATGGTCAACTCTGCAAAGACAGAATTGCATCACGCGTGGTTTTTGCTTCTTGTTTTTTGTGTCATCATTGCTGTGTGCATCGTCTTTTCGGGGTTCAACCTTTATTACGTCGGTTTCCTTGGAGTGTTTCTGATTGGCTTTGTTGCCATTGTGATTTATCTCAAACGCGAAAAAAGACGGGGTGTGAAGCAGTGTGCCTATGCTGTCAAAAATTCCAAATCAACGGACATTGTTGCAAAGCAGGTTGACAATCGAAAATTGAGCCGTGTGTTTGTCAACTCAATTTCTGGCACAATCGACAAATTTGATGTGCAAAAAAAATATCCAAGTTTTCGCGACAAACTGAAAAGAAAACGCAGGCACGACAAATTTGTGGATATGATTTCGCAGTTTGAAATGGAAGATGAAAAGAGGAAAAAATGAAATCCTCTTTTTTTTTCGTCTGTTTTGCTTGTTTTTTGTTGAAAATGTTGCTATAATTTTTTGTGAAATTTAGGCGTGGAGAAGATTATGATAACTGACAACGAAATCAAAGAAAAATGGTTTAAATTCTTTGAAGAACATGGTTTTAAAAGAATTGAAAATGCATCAATAATTCCTGAAAACGACCCAACAGTGCTTTTCACAACTGCTGGAATGCATCCGATTGTCCCATATCTTTTGGGCGAAAAACACCCTGCTGGAAACAGGCTCTACAACATCCAACGATGCATCCGCACGGGCGATATTGACGAGATTGGCGATGCGAGCCACTTGACATCTTTTGAGATGCTTGGAAATTGGTTTTTGGGGGATTGCCCAAAGGAAGAGATGATAAAACTTTCTTTCGAGTTTTTGACAAGCAAAAAATATCTTGGCATTCCAAAAGAGCGCCTTGCGACAACTGTTTTTGCAGGCGATGAAACCGCTCCGAGAGATGAAGTGACCTTCCGCGCTTGGAAGGAATGTGGTATTGAAAAAGTGTTCTTCCAAGGCAAAGATGACAACTGGTGGGCGCTTGGCGGTGGTGTTGGCCCTTGCGGCCCAGACACAGAAATGTTTTATGACACCGGCAAAGAGCCTTGTGGCCCAAATTGTTCACCATCTTGTGACTGTGGGAAATATTTGGAAATTTGGAACGATGTCTTTATGCAATATAAAGTTGAAAAAGCGGGCGAAAAGGCCGTTCCTCTTGCAAGACCAAACATAGACACAGGGCTGGGCTTGGAAAGAGCGTTGACTGTGTTTAATGGAGCTCAAAGTGTTTATGACACAGGTGTGTTCAAGGATGTTGTTGATTTCATTGGCACGAAGGCTGGTGTGAAATATTTGGAAAATCAAAAAGCAACGCGTGCCTATCGCATTATTGCCGACCACTTGCGCTCTGCTATGTTCATTTTGGGTGATGCAAAAGGGGTTGTGCCTTCAAATGTTGGGCAGGGCTACATTCTTCGAAGGCTTATTCGCCGCGCTGTGAATTGTGCAAGAAACATCGCTTTCGACACAAAGTTTTTTGCTGACATCATTGATATTTTCATTGACAAGCACGGTGAGGATTATCCTGACATCGCAAAAAATCGTCAATTTGTGAAAGACGAACTTGCCAAAGAGGTTGAAAAGTTTTCAAAGGCTTTGGAAGAGGGGCATAAAGAGTTTGAAAAGGTGCTTTTTGGAATTGAAAAGCACAAAGAGTTTGCCGCAAAGCAGGGGCAGACGGTTGAAAATATGATTTCTGGAAAGGCTTGTTTTCGACTTTATGACACCTTTGGTTTTCCGTTTGAACTGACCAAAGAACTTGCCAAAGAACGCGGCTATGATGTTGATGAGCAGGGCTTTAAGACTGCATTTGAAGAGCATCAGGAAAAAAGTCGAACTGCATCTGCCGGCACATTCAAAGGCGGACTTGCAGACAGCAGTTATGAAAGTGCAAAACTGCACACAGCAACACATTTGATTATGGCCGGACTTCGCAAGATGTTTGGGCCGCAAGTTATGCAAAAAGGTTCAAACATAACACCTGAAAGGCTTCGTCTTGACTTCAATCTTGACCACAAGATGACGCCGGAGGAGATTGCCACGCTTGAAAAGTTTGTCAATGACGCCATCGCAAAGGAAATTGATGTTTCCTATGCCGAAATGAGCGTTAAAGATGCAAAAAACAGCGGTGCAGTTGGTGTTTTTGAGAGCAAATATGGCGATGTTGTGAAGGTTTACACGATTGGCGATGTTTCCAAAGAAATTTGTGGCGGCCCTCATGCGAAGAACACTCGTGACCTTCATCATCTGAAAATCATCAAAGAGGAAAGTTCTTCCAGCGGCATCAGAAGGATTAAGGCAATTTTGGATTGAATGAACAATTTGACTTGCAAATTGACTTGACAAGTTGTTTGACTTTTGATAGAATAGCAAGAGAAAAGGAGTGTTTTTATGGCTCAAGGACAGATAAAAAAAGGATTTTTCTTCTATTTTGGCTTGTTTGTTTTGTTGCTTGTGGCAGTTTTTCTGATTTGTATTGTCATTATGATTTTCAGCCCTGGCACAACAGTTCTTTGGATGCAATATTTTTCTTCGGGCGGGCAGATTGCCCTTGTTGAAACAACTGATGCAAGCAAGCGCGCCATTGATTTGACCTCTTTGACCTCTGTTGAAATTGTTTGTGATGCCTACACCAATGTCACCGTGAAGCGTGACAATATCAAGAGCAACAACATGGCACAAGATGCAATATTTTTGAAGAATAATGCCAAAGGCTTTGTGGCAGCAGCGGAGGCAAAACCATTTTCATATTCAGTGTCATACACTGGTCAAAACAGCATCAAAATTGAGGTTCACGAGCAAAAAGGATTTTTCTATCTTTCCAAAGATGTCGAAATCATTATTCACGCAACCACACACAACACGAAGAACTATGATTTTGCCAATCTCAACCTTAAGGTGACAACCGGAGAAGGAAGTGTGACAATCGGTGGTGGATTGAACGATCAGCCAAACAAACTTGCCTCTCTTGATGTCACAACAAAGGAAGGGAACATCTCTTTTCAAGAGCAGATGGACACAATGTCTTTGAAAAGTGCGAACATTAAAACCACTTCTGGAAACATATCTTCTGGCAAGGCAGTGCAGTTTGCGGGCGATGCAAAGCACAAAGTGAACTATTCTGGCAACGGTCTGAAGCTTGGTTGCGATTTGAAATTTGAAACAGTGTCTGGCAGAGTTAATTTTGGCATCATCGACATTGGTCAACACAAACTGACGCTTCAATGTGAATCTTCAAACTTGAACATTAAATGCATCAATGCACAGGAAGTGGAGATCAGCAACTGCAAGCAGGGCAACCATCTTTTCCAGGATGTGTTTGGACTTTTGAACTATAACTTTTCAACCAACACCACCTTGACGCCAAATATTATGGTGGACAATGTTTATGGCGACTTCAAAGCTTCAATTCCAGATTCGGAAGACAGCGAGCCAGACATTTCAATCAAAAAAGTTGAAGGCAATTTAACAATGTTTTGTAAGAAAGGTTCTCTCCAAATTGGCGAAGTTGGCGGACAGATTGACATTGAAAAAGGCACATCTTTGAGTGTGAATTTGGGAGTTTCAGAACAAAACAAATCAAAAATCACAATCTTCACAAGCACTGGCAGCATCACGGTGAAGTTTCTTAAAGCGGTTTCCCCAGAGGTAAGCCTTAAAACATCAAGTGGTGCGGTCAACATTAAAGTTGACAGTTCTGCAAAGTTCAAATTGACATTGTATGAGAACAAGGATGGCGTGATTGATGCCGAACAAAAACTTCAAACCAATTTGAACAAGTTGGATGTCACACTTGCAGGATACTCTTTTGGCTCACAGAAACAAAATCCGTTGGTTGTCAATCAAGCAGCTGATGGGGATGGAATGATTGAAGTGAGAACGAATGCTGTCACACACATTGGTGTGGCTTGATGTTTGATAAAAGGAAAAATTGAGAAAACAGAAAAACAGCAAATTTTGCTGTTTTTTTTAAATAATGATTTTTTTCGCATTTTTTGATTGTTTTTTTTGCAATTTTTAATGTTTTTTTGTGTTTTTAATCATTTTTCTTTCTGAAAAACTTTAAAATTTTTGTTTTCATTTATTTTAACAAGTGTTGTTATTTCACATTTTCGTTTTTGGGATTTTGATGCGACTTTTTATTCAAAATGTTTGCGTTGAAAATGGAAATTGTTTTGCTCTTGTGGGTTTTGTGTGATAAAATATATCTGAAAAATTTGGAGGGAAATATGGAATTTGTTGCGATATATGTTCTGCTGGGAGTTTGTGTTTTGTTGTCCGCTGTCTGCATTTTTGTTTGTTTCAAAACGCGCGGAAATCAAAACAAAATTTCGCAAGTCGATTTGGAAGAAATTAAAAAATCCTTTTCGGCAAATGTGGACTATGTTTGCAAAAGCATCATTGAAATTCAAAAACTTAACAACGATGCTTTGCTTCAAAACATAAGAACTTTTCAGGAAAACCTTTCAACAAACTCGCAGGCGCTTGAAAAAAGAGTTTTGGAACTTTCCAAACAACTTGATGAGCGTGTGCAAAACATAAGCAAAATGCAGGAAGAGAAATTGGAAAATTTGAGGTTGTCAAACGAGCGCCACCTGAAAAGTTTGCAAGAGGACAACAATCGCCAACTTGATAAAATGCGCGAAACTGTTGATGAAAAACTTTCGAGAACAATCAACGAAAGGTTTGAACAGAGTTTCAAAGTGCTGTCCAATCAACTTGAAAGCGTCTATAAAAGTTTGGGCGAGATGCAAAATATTGCCACCGATGTTGGCAGTTTGACCAAAATGCTCTCCAATGTCAAAACAACTGGAATTTTTGGCGAAATTCAACTTGGTGCAATTTTTGACCAAATTTTGACCAAAGACCAATATGAAACAAACTTTGTGACAGGCGATGGGAACGAGCCCGTTGAATTTGCAATCAAACTGCCAGGGCAAAACGATGGGGAGTTTGTCTATCTTCCAGTTGACAGCAAGTTTCCATACAGCATTTTCAACGATTTGCAAAACGCATATGAAAACAACGATTTTGAAGGCGTCAAGCAAAAGCGTGAGCAGTTGAAAGCAAAAATCAAAAGTATGGCAAAAGACATCAACACAAAATACATTTGCCCACCAAAATCAACAAATTTTGCCATTATGTTTTTGCCGGTTGAGGGACTTTACAGCGAAGTTGCCAAGATGGGACTTTTGCAAGAACTTCAAAGCACATTCAATGTGACAATTGCTGGGCCAACAACAATGAGCGCCCTTTTGAACAGTTTGCAAATGGGCTTCAAAACGCTGGCTATCCAGAAAAAATCGGGCGAGGTTTGGAAAATTTTGGGTGCTGTCCGAACAGAATTTGAAAAGTTCAGTTCGATTGTGGAAAAAATACGCGGTCAATTTGAAAAAACAAGCAAGGATTTTGACACTCTGGTTGGCACAAGAACGCGCCTTATTGCCAGCAAGTTGCGTTCGGTTGACCGTCTTGACGCGGCAGAAAGCGTGAATGTGCTTGGAATTGAAGATGTTGGCTCTTCTGATGAGGAAGATTGAGCGATTTTTGCACACCAAAGTTGTTTTGTTTGTCAAATTGTTTTGTCAAACAAAGGCGGATTTGATTGGAAACTTTTTGAGCGAGGGAAATTTCAATCCGCCTTTTTTGGCAAATGTTTGTGCTTTTTTTCATTATGCAAACACCTGACAACTTGCAGCCAGTGGCGCAAAATTTGTTTTGTTTGCTGGTTGCTGAAAAACGGATTTGAGGGGTAGGATTTTCAAAAAGAAAAAATAATTTTTGAAATTTGCGTAAATCACTTGATTTTTTCTGTTTTATTTGCTATATTATAAGAGCATTTGCGGTGATGTGTGCATAAAATGTCTGTGAAATGCTGTTGAAACATCGCTTTGCAAAGATTTGCGGAAGTGGCTTAGAGGTATAGCGTTGCCTTGCCAAGGCAAAGGTCGCGGGTTCGATTCCCGTCTTCCGCTCCACAATTTTAAAGAAAATCGCCTTTTTTATGAGGCGTTTTTTTAAGTTTTAATATGATTTTCATCATCTTTTTATTTTGCTTTGCGTTTCGAAAAAATTGGTATAAAATAAAACCAAAATATGAGGAGATGTTTGGGATGGTGAAGAAGATGTTTATTGAAACAGAAAGATTGATTTTAAGAGAATGGACACTGAATGATGTTGCCGACCAAGTTGAAGGTTTGGGCAATTTTGAAACAGCAAAAAATTTGGTTGTTCCTTTTCCTTACACGGCAAAAAATTCGGTTGAATATATAGCGCAACATCTGAAAAACACCGCCGACAACTATGCTTTTGCTGCGCAGTTGAAAGAGGATGGCAAGGTTATTGGCGGAACAAATTTGCACATCTTTGTGGACAAAAACAGTGGCGGAATTTGGATTAACGAAAACTACACCGGAAAAGGATTTGGCACAGAGTTGTGGATTGCCCGCGCAAAGTTTGCGTTTGAAACTCTGAATTTGAGCGAATTGCACAATGGCTTTCTTGAATTTAACAACCGCTCAAAGCATATGCAAGAAAAAGTTGGATATAAAATTGTTGGCAAATCTTCAATGTTTTGCCCTGCATTAAACCGCGATGTTGTTGAAATTCTGACAAAACTCACCAAGTCAGATTTTTATGAGGCGTTGAAATCATCCGCAAAACTGAAAGCGATATATGACAAAATCAACATCATTGAAAACGCCGATGATTGATGTCGTTTTCTGCGTGAATGATTGTTGACTGACTTTGAAAGCAAGTTCAGAAGTTTTGATTTTGGACTTGTTTTTTCATTTTCTTTTCTATTTTGCTTTGCGTTTCGAAAAAATTGGTGTAAAATAAACCTAAATGGGAGGAGATTATGAGAAAGATTGCCATTGATGGTTTCACGGGCAGCGGCAAATCCAGCCTTGCGAAAATTTTGGCGCAAAAATTGGGGTTCAAAATTTTGGATACGGGAGCAATTTTTCGGGCTTTTGCATATTCCTTCTTGCAGCAGGTTGGGGGCGAATTGACCGAAAAGAAAGTTGCCGACTTTGTCAAAAAATCCAGCGTCAGCGTGGTTTTTGAAAGTGATGGGCAGCACACATTGTTCAACGGGCAGGATGTCACGGAGTTTTTGCGTAGCGAAGAGGTCAGCCAGATGGCATCAAAGATTTCTGTTTTCCCTGTTGTGCGTGAAAAATACCTCCAAATTGCGCGCGAGTTTGCAAAGAACTATGATTGCGTGATGGAAGGCCGTGACATTGGCAGTGTTGTTATGCCTGATGCAGATGTGAAGATATTTTTGACAGCCACGCAAGAGACAAGGGCAAAAAGGCGCTTTGCAGATGTGAAAAAGAAGGACAAAAAAGCAAAATTGACCGACATTCTTTCCGATTTGCAGCAACGAGATGAACGCGACAGCACGCGCGATATTGCACCGTTGAAGCCTTGCGAGGACAGCATTATTGTTGACAACAGTTTTATGGATTTGGATGAAACGGTGGAATATTGCCTGAACATCATCAATGAAAAATTTTCCACATCAAAAGTGACCAATGTGACGATTGATGGCTATGTTTGCAGTGGAAAAAGCACAATCGCAAAAGCGCTTGCAAAAACACTTGGTTTCAAAGTGTTTGACACAGGTGCGCTCTATCGCGCGATTGCGTGTGCGTTTGACTATATGAAACTTTCCGAGAGCAAAATTTCGGAAAAATACATTGAGAAGTTTGCCAAACAAATCAACATCAGTGTGGAGTTTGTTGACGGAGTTCAGCACGCCATTGTGAACGGAATTGACCACACAGCAAATCTTCGCACGGAGAGAATAAGCGCTCTTTCGGCGAAAATTGCGCCATTTCAGTGCATACGCGACAAGGTTTTGAAGTTGCAAAGAGATTTTGCGTCAAAGAACAATCTTGTGATGGAGGGGCGGGACATTGGAAGCACTGTTTTGCCGAATGCCGACTTCAAATTTTTCTGCACGGCAGATGAAAATGTGCGCGCAAAAAGGCGATATGAGCAGCAAAGAGAGATGGGGAACGATGTTGAATTTGACGATGTTTTGGAGGAATTGCGTGCAAGAGACTATGCCGATGTTCACAGAGAACACGGCGCAATCACGAAATTGCCAGAGAGCATTGTGATTGACACCACAAAACAAAGTTTGAAGCAAAGCGTTGATTTTTGTTTGAATGAAATGCGAAAGCGCGGATTTAAGCAATAAGGCTGGGCGATGACTTTTGGTGGGTGGTTGTGGCGCACTGAAAGTTATGGAAACATAACAAAAGCAAATGTGCTGAATGTGTGAAAGGCTTTGTGGTTGCAAAAGTGGAAAGTTATTAAAATATAACTTTTTCGCGCGAATGAAATATTGACTTTAAAAAAATGTGAAAATCGCCGAAAGTTATTAAAACATAACAGTTTTGACTTTCGGATTTCGGGGTGTAGCGCAGTGGTAGCGCGCACGGTTCGGGACCGTGAGGTCGTAAGTTCAAATCTTATCACCCCGACCAAAAAATTTTTGAAATCTTGGGAGAAAATATGGAAAACTTGATTGAAATGGTCAAAGCAAAAGTTGAGGATTTTTTCGGGAAAGACGCAAGTGGGCACAGTGTTGACCATTTGGAAAGGACTTTGAACTATGCGCTCTTTTTGCAGTCAAAAGAAGGCGGTGACAGAGATGTGATTGCTGTGAGCGCCTATATTCACGACATTCACAGGATTTTGGGCAACGAGAGGCACACCTATGTTTCGCCAAAGGAAAGTTTGCCTGTTGTCAGCGAATTTATAAGAGATTTGCCGCTCAGTGACGCGCAAAAAGAACATATTTTGTTTGCGATTGAACACCACGAGGACTATGCTTTTGGCAAAAATGGCGAAAAAAGCACAGACATTGAAAGTTTGATTTTGCAGGATGCCGACAACCTTGATGCGATTGGCGCGATTGGCCTTGTGAGAACATTGGAATATGCTTTCTCAAAAAAACGACCGGTCTATGAAAAAAGCGTTCCGCTTTATCAAAATGAGTATGACGAAAGCACTGAGGATGCTTCAACAATTCATCATATTCACAACAAATTGTTGCGTCTTGGTGAGTTTATGAACACAAAAACAGCAAGGCAGTTGGCAAAAAAGAAAACCAAATTTTTGAAAGAATTTGCTGAGATGTATGTTTCGGAAGTGAATGGGATTTTCGATTGAAATTTTTTAATTTGTGAGGTGGTGAACATGATTGCCGAAAACAGAAAAAAACATATTTGGGCTGTTGCCGATTTGATGAAGAAATATGGTCAAGAAAGAAATATGGCAGAAGAGGATTGCGAGGACTTGTTCATTCTTGGGCTTTTGCACGATGTTGGCTATGAATTTCTAGAGCCAGAAAACTATTTCTTGCACAACAAAATCGGGGGGGGGATTTTGAAAAGACAGGGTTTCAAGTTTTGGCGAGAGGTTTATTTTCACGGATTGGCAAATTCTCCATATCACAGTGAGTTTCTGGATTTGCTAAACTTGGCGGATATGCACATTGACAGTGACGGCAACTATGTCACGCTTGATGGAAGGTTGCAGGAACTTTCAAAGCGATATCACTTGCCAATCAATGAGTTGGACAGTTATCCAATCGTTAAAGAACTGCAAGAAAGGGGTTTTCAATGAGAATCCTTTTTTTTGCCAAAAAAAATGCGCGATTTTGCGAACAGGTGGGTGCGTTGTGAGGGAAAGATTGAGAAAAACGCAAAAAAAGTTAAAAAAGTTGAAAAATTTTTGAAAAACTGTTGACAAAGGAAGGAAAGATGTTGTAAAATGAGAACGCTGACACATACAAGAGGTCAGCAAGAACTTTG